>CAMDFP010000114.1 GCA_945897335.1 Asaia bogorensis
GGATAGACGGGCGCTTGTCAAAGGAGAGCGCAGCACCCACTCTCCGCTCCACAAAACCGGAGGCCCCATGTTCCAGCCCGACCTGCTCAAAGGAAAACGCATCCTCGTCACCGGCGGCGGCACCGGGCTCGGCAAGAGCATGGGCAAGCGCTTCGTCGAGCTCGGCGCCGAGCTCCTGATCTGCGGGCGCCGGGAGTCCGTTCTCGAGGAGACGGCGGCCGAGCTCGGCAAGGCCGGCGACCGTCCGGTCGGCACCTTCGCCGTCGACATCCGCGATCCGGATGCGGTCGAGCGCATGATGGACTGGGCCTTCGCGGGCCGACCGCTGGACGTGCTGGTCAACAATGCCGCCGGCAACTTCATCGCCAAGACCGAGACCTTGTCGCACCGGGCGATGGATTCGGTGCTCGGCATCGTGCTGCACGGCACCGGTTACTGCACGCTCGCTGCCGGCAAGCGCTGGATCGCCGCCGGCCACAAAGGCTCCGTCCTCAGCATCATCGCGTCATACGCCTGGACCGGCTCGCCCTATGTGGTGCCGAGCGCCATGGCCAAAGCGGGCGTGCTGGCGCTGATGCGGAGCCTCGCGGTCGAATGGGGCCCGAAGGGCATCCGCACGGTCGCGGTCTCGCCGGGCCCGTTCCCGACCAAGGGGGCGTGGGAGCGGCTGGTGCCGGCCTCGATGGTCGCGCGCTGGGAGAAGGCCGGGCCGATGGGCCGCGTCGGCGAGCATATCGAGCTCGCCAACCTCGCGAGCTATCTGGTCTCCGACATGGCCGAGTACATCAACGGCGACTGCATCACCATCGACGGCGGCCGCTGGCTGCAGGGGGCATCGATGTTCTCGCATCTCTCGCAGCTGAGCGAGGCCGAGTGGGCGGCGATGCGGCCGAAGAAGGGCTGACGCCGCCTAGAGGATGAAGCGGCTGAGGTCGCCCTTCTTCGCCAGTTTGCCGACCTTGTCGTGGACATAGGCGCTGTCCACCGTCAGCGTCGAGCCCGCCTTGTCGGGGGCAGTGAAGCTGATTTCTTCCAGCAGCTTCTCCATCACCGTGTGCAGCCGGCGGGCACCGATGTTCTCGATCGAGGTGTTGATCTCGACCGCGAGGTCGGCGAGCGCGTCGATGCCGTCGTCGGCGAATTCAAGCGTCACGCTCTCGGTCGCCAGCAGCGCCTTGTACTGCTTGATCAGGCTGGCCTCGGGCTCGGTCAGGATGCGACGGAAGTCGTCGCGGACCAGCGCCTGGAGCTCGACCCGGATCGGCAGCCGGCCCTGAAGCTCGGGCAAGAGATCCGACGGCTTCGCCAGATGAAAGGCGCCCGAGGCGATGAACAGGATGTGGTCGGTCTTCACCGGCCCGTGCTTGGTTGAGACGGTCGTCCCCTCGATCAGCGGCAGCAGGTCGCGCTGCACGCCTTCGCGGCTGACGTCGGCGCCCATCCGCTCCGAGCGCGCGCAGATCTTGTCGATCTCGTCCAGGAACACGATGCCGTCCTGCTCGACCAGCTGGATCGCGGTCTTCACCACCTTCTCCTGGTCGAGAAGCTTGTCCGACTCCTCGGCGATCAGCACGGTGTAGCTCTCGGCGACGGACATCCGGCGGCGCTTGCTGCGCTGGCCGAAGGCCTTCGACAGCATGTCGTTCAGGTTGATCATGCCGACCTGGCCGCCGCCGGGCATGTCCATCATCGGCATGCCGCCGCCGGTTTCGGCGACGTCGATCTCGATCTCCTTGTCGTCGAGCTTGCCTTCCCGTAGCAGCTTGCGGAACTGCTGGCGCGTGCCGTCCGACGCGTTGGCGCCCACCAGCGCCTCGATCACCCGCTCCTCGGCGGCGAGCTCGGCCTTGGCCGTGACTTCCTTGCGCATCCGCTCCTTGGTCATGCCGATGGCGATCTCGACCAGGTCGCGGGCGATCTGGTCGACGTCGCGGCCGACATACCCCACCTCGGTGAACTTGGTCGCCTCGACCTTGAGGAAGGGAGCCTGGGCCAGTTTCGCCAGTCTGCGCGCGATCTCGGTCTTGCCGACGCCGGTCGGGCCGATCATCAGGATGTTCTTCGGCAGCACTTCCTCGCGCAGCTCGGCCGGGAGCTGCTGGCGTCGCCAGCGATTGCGGAGCGCGATCGCGACCGCGCGCTTGGCGTCGTGCTGGCCGATGATGAAGCGGTCGAGCTCGGAGACGATTTCGCGGGGGCTGAAGCTGCTGTTCACAGGAATTCCAGGGTGACGTTGCGGTTGGTATAGACGCAGATGTCGGCGGCGATGTTGAGCGACTTCCGCGCGATCGCCTCGGCGTCGAAGCCCTCCAGATCGATCAGGGCGCGGGCGGCCGACAAGGCGTAGGACCCGCCGGAGCCGATGCCGATGAGGCCGTCCTCCGGCTCCAGCACGTCGCCGGTGCCGGAAAGGATCAGCGAGACCTCCTTGTCGGCGACCGCCATCATCGCTTCCAGGCGGCGGAGGTAGCGGTCGGTGCGCCAGTCCTTGGCCAGCTCGACCGCGGCGCGCAGAAGCTGCCCTGGGTGCCGCTCGAGCTTGGCTTCCAGGCGCTCGAACAGGGTGAAGGCGTCGGCCGTGGCACCGGCGAACCCGGCGATCACGTCTCCGCCGGCGAGGCGGCGGACCTTCCTCGCATTGGCCTTGACCACGGTCGCTCCCATCGACACCTGGCCGTCGCCGGCGATGACGACCTTGCCGCCTTTCCTGACGGAAAGGATGGTGGTGCCATGCCAGGTCGGCGTGGTCTGGGATGAATCGGTCATGGAGCCGCTCGGGTTCGGGGGAAGGCACATAGATTGGCGCCTTCCGGGCCCGGATCAAGGGCGGGGTTGGCCCGGCGGGGAGCCGGTGATACAAGGCGCCCCGTCCGGAGGTTTCGAGATGCGCCAGGCGACCGTCGAACGCAAGACCAAGGAGACCCAGATCCGCACGACCGTCGGCCTCGACGGTACCGGGATCTACAAGGTCGCGACCGGGATCGGCTTTCTCGACCATATGCTGGAGCAGCTGTCGCGCCACAGCCTGATCGACCTCGAGGTCGAGGCCAAGGGCGACCTGCACATCGACTTCCACCACACCACCGAGGATACCGGCATCGCCATCGGCCAGGCGGTGTCGAAGGCGCTGGGCGATCGCGGCGGCATCGTCCGCTACGGCTCGGCGATGATTCCGATGGACGAGACGATGACGCGCGTCTCGCTGGACGCCTCCAACCGCCCGTATCTGATCTGGAAGGTGCAGTTCTCGAAGCCCAAGCTGGGCGATATGGACACCGAGCTGTTCAAGGAGTGGTTCCAGGCCTTCGCCCAGGCGGCCGGCCTCACCCTCCATGTCGAGAATCTCTACGGCGAGAACAATCATCATATCGTCGAGAGCTGCTACAAGGGCCTCGCCCGGGCGCTCCGCCAGGCGATCGAGGTCGATCCCCGCCAGGCCGGCCGAATTCCGTCGACCAAAGGCACTCTCTAGAGGCTCTCATGCGTATCGATGTCTGCATGAGGGCCTCCCCCCGGAGGTCCCGATGACGGTCGCCGTCATCGATTACGGGTCCGGCAACCTGCACTCCGCCGCCAAGGCGGTCGAGCGGGCGGCGGCAGGATCCGAGCGCGTGTTGATCACCGCCGATCCCGGCGAGGTCGCGCGCGCCGACCGCATCGTGCTGCCCGGCCAGGGCGCCTACGCCGACTGCAAGGCGGGCTTGGACGCCATTCCCGGCCTCACCCAAGCCATCGTCGAGGCGGTGGAACGGCGCGGCCGGCCGATCTTCGGCATCTGCGTCGGCATGCAATTGATGAGCGAGGTCGGGCTCGAGCTGGGCTCGACGCCGGGCTTCGGCTGGATCGCCGGCCGGGTCGAACGCATCCGGCCGTCGGACCCCGGCCTCAAGATGCCGCACATGGGCTGGAACCAGCTCGAATTCGCGCGCCCGCACCCGGTCTTCGCCGGCATCGAGCCGGGCGCACATGCCTATTTCTGCCACAGCTTCCACATGGCCTGCGACGAGCCGGGCGACCTTCTGGCGACGGCCGACTATGGCGGCCAAGTCACCGCCGCCGTTGCCCGCGCCAACCGGGTCGCGACCCAGTTCCATCCCGAGAAGAGCCAGGCGCTCGGGCTTCGGCTCCTCGCCAATTTCCTGACGTGGCGGCCATGAGCGGCTCCAAGATCTCGGCCGGGCAGGTAACCCAGCTCTCGGAGAACGAAATCGACGATCTCTGCGAGGCCGCGGCCTTGGCGATCGCCGAGGGCGGCGGGTTCGGCTGGCTGAAGCCGCCGCCCAGGCACGTCATGGAGGCGTTCTGGCGGGGCGTGCTGATGGTGCCCGAGCGCATCCTGGTGGTCGGCCGGCTCGATGGCACCATCGCCGGCTCGGCCCAGCTCCAGCGCCCGCCCCGCAACAACGAGGCCCAGGCCCATTCCTGCTGGCTCACCACCGCCTTTGTCGCTCCCTGGGCGCGCGGCCACGGTCTCTCCCACGCCATCACCGAGGCGATCGAGACCGTCGCGCTCGAGTCCGGGTACAAGACGCTCAACCTCGACGTCCGTGAGACCCAGACCCGGGCGATCGAGATCTACACCGCCCGGGGCTATGTCCATTGGGGCACCAACCCGCGCTATGCCCGGGTCGGCGGAAAGTTCGTCGCCGGCCACTACTTCTACAAGGTGCTGAACGGAGACGAGGCGTGATCCTCTACCCGGCGATCGACCTGAAGGGCGGCGAGTGCGTGCGCTTGAAGCATGGTCTCATGGATCAGGCGACGGTCTACAACCCCGATCCGGCGGCCCAGGCGCGGGCCTTCGCCGCCGCGGGTTTCCAGTGGATCCACGTCGTCGACCTCGACGGCGCCTTCGCCGGCCGACCGAAGAACGCCGAGGCGGTCTCGGCGATCATTTCGGCCGTCGACCTGCCGGTTCAGTTGGGCGGAGGCATCCGCGACCTGGAGACGGTCGAGGCCTGGCTTTCCCGTGGTCTCAAGCGCGTCATCCTCGGCACCGCCGCGGTGAAGAACCCGGCGCTGGTGCGCGAGGCGGCGGCGAAGTTTCCGGGCCAGGTGGCGGTCGGCATCGATGCCCGCGACGGCTTCGTCGCGGTGGAAGGTTGGGCCGAGGTCTCGTCGCTGCCGGCGCGCGAACTGGCGCTGCGCTTTCGCGATGCCGGCGTCGCCGCCGTGATCTTCACCGATGTCGGCCGCGACGGCGTGCTCGCCGGGGTCAATGTCGAAGCAACGGCGGATCTCGCCAAGGGGCTCGGCATCCCGGTGATCGCGTCGGGAGGTCTGGCCTCGATCGACGACGTCCATCGCCTGAAGGCGCGCGAGGCCGACGGAATCGCCGGCGTCATCATTGGCCGCGCGCTCTATGACGGCCGGGTCGACCCGGCCCAGGCTCTTAGGGCGGCGGCATGAGCCTCAAGATCCGCCTCATCCCCTGCCTCGACGTCAAGGACGGGCGCGTGGTCAAGGGCGTGCAGTTCGTCGACCTCAAGGACGCCGGCGACCCGGTCGAGCATGCCCGGGCCTACGACGCCGCCGGCGCCGACGAGCTCTGCTTCCTCGACATCACCGCGAGCTCGGACAACCGCTCGATCCTGCTGGACGTGGTGCAGCGGACGGCCGAGCAGTGCTTCATGCCGCTGACCGTCGGCGGCGGGGTGCGCGAGGTGAAGGACGTCCGCGCTCTCCTGCTGGCCGGTGCCGACAAGGTCTCGATCAACACCGCGGCGGTGAAGCGGCCTGAGTTCGTCAAGGAGGCGGCCGAGAAGTTCGGCAGCCAGTGCATCGTCGTTGCCGTGGATGCCAAGCGCTCGGGCAACCGCTGGCAGGTTTTCACCCATGGCGGGCGGAACGACACCGGCCTGGATGCCGTCGACTGGGCGGTCCGCATGGCGACGCTTGGCGCCGGCGAGATCCTGCTGACCTCGATGGACCGGGACGGAACCCGCGCCGGCTTCGACATCGACCTGACGCGGAGTATCGCCGACGCCGTGCCGATCCCGGTGATCGCCTCGGGCGGGGTCGGCTCGGTCGACCACCTGGTCGATGGGGTTGTCCGTGGTCACGCTTCGGCGGTGCTGGCCGCCTCGATATTCCATTTCGGCGAGATCTCCATCGGCGAGGCCAAGCGGCGGATGGCCGCGGCCGGGGTCGCCATCCGGCTGACCTGAGTTCGCCCGACGAAACGGTTACATCGCTAAAAGAAACGTGGTATCGCATCGGACATGTCCGATGCCCGTGCGTTGGACGGCGCGTGTCTCGACCGCCTGTTCAAGGTGATCGATTCCAGGCGCGGCGCCGATCCCGAGACCTCCCACACCGCCAAGCTCCTTCAGCGGGGCACCAAGCGCATCGCCCAGAAAGTGGGCGAGGAAGCGGTCGAGGCGGTGATCGAAGCCATCCGCGGCAATCGCCAGAAGCTGACCGCCGAGTCGGCCGACCTCCTCTACCATGTGCTGGTGATGTGGGCGGATGCCGGCATCAACCCGGCCGAGGTCTGGGCCGAGCTCACCAAGCGGGAAGGCATCAGCGGCGTTGCCGAAAGGCGCGCGCGCGAGAACGCGGACGACGCGTGAGCTACGACAGCGGCAACATCTTCGCGCGCATCCTCCGGGGCGAAGTGCCGTCGAAGAAGGTCCATGAGGACGCCCATGTGCTGGCCTTCCAGGACATCCGTCCGCAAGCCCCCGTCCATATCCTGGTCATTCCCAAGGGCGCCTATGTCTCGGTCGACGACTTCACCCTGAAGGCGACCGACGTCGAGCAGGCGGCGCTGATGCGGGCCATCGGCAAGGTCGCCCGCGACGCCGGCCTCGCCGAGGCGGGCTACCGCGTCCTCTGCAACATCGGCGAGAACGGCCACCAGGAGGTTCCCCACCTCCACTTCCACGTGGTCGGCGGACGCCCGCTCGGCCGCATGCTGCAAAAGCCCGACTGAGTCCCTATCTCTCCTGCATCACCGTCGAGAGGATTTTCCATGAAGGCCCGCATCGAATACTGCACGTCTTGAAACTACGAACCGAGAGCCCTCCGTGCGAGGGACAGACTTGTTAAGCTTGGCGCCGAGGTACAGCTGGTGAAGGGCAAGGGCGGCATCTTCGACATCGCGATCGACGGCCGCGTCGCCTTCTCCAAGCACAGGGAAGGCCGCTTCCCGACCGATGAGGAAGTCGACGCCACGGCGCGAAGCTGAGCTACGATGAAGCGCCCTCTCCCATAAGACGGGAGAGGGCGTTTTGCTTTTCTGAAGGGGATTTCCGATGCGCCTCGTCGTCGCCGCGATGCTGCACGAGACCAACACCTTCTCGCCGATCCCGACCGACGTCGCGCGCTTCGGCCATCGCGACATGCGCTCAGGCCCCGAGGCCCGGCGCTACTTCAAGGGCACCAATACCGCCATCTCGGCCTTCCTCGACCTGGCGGAAGAGGCGAAGGCCGACATCTCGCTGCCCATGGCGGCCAGCGCGCTGCCGTCGGGCCGGGTCGCAACCGAGGCCTACAAGCGCATCACCGACGCGATCTGCGAGGCGATCGACAAGGGCTGCGACGCCGCCTTCCTCGACCTGCACGGTGCCATGGTGACGGAGACCGAGGAGGATGGCGAGGGCGCGCTTCTGGCCCGCATCCGGAAGCTGCACCCGAACCTGCCGATCGCCGTCGCCCTCGACCCGCATTGCAACTGCACCCAGGCGATGGTGGACAATGCGACCGCGCTGGTGGGCTACGCGACGTATCCGCATCTCGACATGTACGACACCGGGCGCCGGGCCGGGCGCATCGTGCTGGACGCCATGGCCGGCAAGACCCGGCCGGTGATGACCTGGCGGCAGCTGCCGCTGCTCTCCCAGACCTTGCGCCAGGGCACCGACGACGAGCCGATGAAGAGCCTGAACGCGCTGGCGCGGGCCAAGGAACGCGCGGGCCTGATCTCGGCCTCGATCCTGTTCGGCTTCCCGCTCGCCGACATCCGTGACGCCGGCACCTCGGTCGTCACCATCGCCGACGGCGACCGGGCGAAGGCGGAGGCCGCGGCCGAGGAGATCGCGCGCGCCGCCTGGGCCGTCCGCGAGGACTTCGTCTACACCGCCCGCCCGCTGGCCGAGGCGGTCGAGGAGGCGAAGGGCCTCGACGACGGCCCGATCGTGCTGCTCGACCACTCCGACAACGCCGCCTCCGGCGCCACCCAGGACGTGATGACGGTGATCGCCGAGGTCATGCGCCAGGGGCTCGAGGATGTGGCCGTCGCCGCGGTCTGGGATCCCGAGGCGGTGAAGGAGATGATCAAGGCCGGGCCGGGCGCGACAGTGACGATCAAGCTCGGCGGCAAGACCGACATGCCGTCGATCAACCTCAAGGGCAAGCCGCTGACCGTCACCGGCAAGGTCAAGGCGCTGAGTGACGGCGAGTTCATCCTCCGCGGCCCGATGGCGACCGGCACCAAGGCGCAGCTCGGGCCGGCGGCGGTGCTCGACACCGGCAAGATGGAGATCGTCGTGGTCTCCTACCACCACGAGCCCTTCGACCTCGGCGTCTTCACCTCGCTCGGCATCCAGCCCGAGACCAAGCGCTACCTGTTGCTCAAGTCCCGCATCCACTACCGCGCCGGCTTCGCCAAGCTGGCGAAGCACACCTTCCGGCTCGACGGCCAGGGCGTGACCACCTCCGACAACTCGCTGCTCGACTTCAAGAAGATCCGCCGGCCGATCTACCCGCTGGATCGCATCAACGACTGGCGTTGAGACGCGAAAGGTTCCGCCTTTCCCTCTCTACATCTGCTCCCAGTACTCGCTGGGATCGACGAAGGCGTCGATGATCGTCGGGCGTCCGGAGGCGAGGGCGGCATCGAAAGCCCGCTCGAAGCCGGGCTGGGTTCCGACGCGGACGCCGTCGATGCCGAAGCCCTGGGCCAGGATGTCGAATCGGGGGCCGGCGAAGTCGACGGCGCGGGGGGCCATCTGCATCTTCGCCTGCTTCAGCTTGATCAGCGCCAGAGCCTGGTCGTCGAGGACGACGACGACGATCGGCAGGCTGTGCTCGGCGGCGACGGCGAGGTCGCCCAAGGACATCAGCAGAGAGCCGTCGCCGATCAGCGCCACGACGGGAGCGCCGGGTTTCGCCAGTGCCGCGCCGATCGCCGCCGGCAGCGCATAGCCCATGTGGCAGAGGCCGTTCGACTGGATGAGCTGGCCCGGCGAGCGACAGAGGACGGCGTGGTTGGCGAGGATGCGGTGCGCGCCGACGTCGACGGTCATGAGCCAGTCGGGCTGCACGCGGTCGCTGACGGCCTTGAACAGGCCGGCGGGGCTGATCCCCGTGGCCGGCGTCCGCGGCCGGACGATCTCCGCCAGTTTGGCGCGATGCGTCCCGAACAGCTCCTCCGGCCAGGTCGCGGCCGGTCCGGCCGTCAGCTGCGCGAGCAGGGCGGGGAGATCGCCGAAGGCCTCGATGCCCGTCGGAAACATCCGGTGCGGCAGCGGACCCCAATCCAGCGACAGCACGGGCTTTGACGGCGGCCAGGCGTCGATCCAGGCGTCGCGCAGCTCGATCGGGTCGAACCCCACCAGCACCAGAAGATCGGCGGCGTCGACGAGCTTCTGGTTCTCGGCATCGACGATCGGCGAGAGGCCGACGCTGCCGAGCGAGAGGGGATGATGTTCGTCGATGACCCCCTTCGCCTTATAGCTGGCGAGGACGGGCGCCCCCCAGGCTTCGCAGAAGGCTTTGAAGGGCGCGGCGACTCCCTCCCGCACGGCGCCGCGGCCGACCAAAACCAGCGGCCGGCGGGCCTTCCGCAGAACTTCCTTCCCAATTGCGACCGCCGCCTCGTCGAGGGTTGTGGGCAACCGGCGAGGCGGCGATTGTGCCGGCTCTTCGGAGGCGGCGCGGCCGTAGTCCGCGGGGCAGTTGAGAAACACGGGGCCGGCGGGATGGGCGAGGGCGATATCCAGGGCTTTCGCCGTCTGCTGCGCGGCGCGGCTCGCATTCAAACTCGCGGCCCATTTGGTCACCGGCGTTGCCAGAGCCACATGGTCGAACACCTGATGGGTGTAGAGGCCCATCTGCTTGGTCGCCATCTCGCCGCCGAGAACGATGACGGCCGAGCGCTCCTGCAGAGCGCCGGCGATGCCGGAGATGGCGTTGGCGAGGCCGGGACCGAGCGCCGGGATCAGCACGGCCGGACGGCCGCTCACCTGGCAGACAGCGTCCGCCATGAAGGCGGCCGAGGGCTCGCTCTTCGCCAGCACGAAGCGGATGCCGGCCTCCTCGCAGGCGCGGATCAGCTCCAGCACGTCGTTGCCGGGGATGCCGAAGGCGAACTCGGCGCCATAGGCTTTCAGGGTGGCCGCGATCGCGTCGGCGACGGTACGTTTTGCGCTCATGGGGCGCGGAGTATGCAGAAATCGACGGCCCCCGGCGAGTGGGGCATACTCCGACTCAACAGAAGCGCGTGGGAGGAAAACATGAAACGGATGATGACGCTCGCCCTGGCTCTCGGCCTGATCGCGAGCCCGGCCGTGGCCGAAGGCGAGATCCGCATCGCCGAGCAGTTCGGCATCAGCTACCTGCCGCTGCAGATGATGCGCCACCTGAACCTGATCGAGGAGACAGGCAAGCGCCAGGGCCTCGACATCAAGGTGACGTGGTCGCAGCTCGCCTCCGGCAACCCGATGAACGACGCGATGCTGTCCGGCTCGCTCGACGTCGCCTCGGGCGGCGTCGGACCCTTGCTGCTGATCTGGGATCGCACCAAGGGCAACATGAACGTCAAGGCGATCTCCGCCATCAACTCGATGCCGCTCTACCTCACCACGCGGAACCCGGCGATCAAGTCGCTGAAAGACTTCACCGCGAAGGACAAGATCGCGCTGCCGGCGGTGAAGGTTTCTGTCCAAGCGCGCACCTTGCAGATGGCGGCGGAGAAGCTGCTCGGCAAGTTCGACGCGCTGGACGAGTTCACCGTCTCGATGGCGCATCCGGACGCGACCGCGGCGCTGATGTCGGGCGCGACCGAGGTGAACTCGCATTTCGGCAGCCCGCCCTTCCAGTACACGCAGCTGAACGATCCCAAGATCACCCGCGTGCTGAACTCCTATGACGTGCTGGGCGGGCCGACGACCTTCAACCTGGTCTGGGCGCGCGAGGATTTCCGCACCAAGAACCCGAAGACCTACAAGGCCTTCCTCGATGCGCTGGGCGAGGCGGTGAAGCGCATCAACGCCGACAAGCCGGCGGCGGCAAAGCTCTACATCGAGGCCAACAAGAGCAAGGACGACCCCGCCTTCGTCCTGAAGATGCTGAACGATCCGGAGATCGTCTTCACGCTCGAGCCGCAGAACACCATGGCCTATGCCGCCTTCATGAATAAGGTCGGGGCGCTGAAGAACAAGGCCGAGAGCTGGAAGGACTACATGTTCCCCGAGGCGGCAGCGGGCAAGGGGAGCTGAGCCGGGCATTGACCCCGCTCCTCGACGTCTCCGGCGTTACGCTCCAGTACAAGACGCCGGAGCACCTGGTCACCGCGACGTACCAGGTCGACTTCCAGGTCTTCCCCTCCGACCGCTTCGTCGTGCTGGGACCGTCGGGCTGCGGCAAGTCGAGCCTTCTGAAGGCGGTCGGCGGGTTCCTGAAGCCGGTCGAGGGCGAGATCCGGCTTTCCGGCGACATCGTCGAAATGCCCGGACCCGACCGGATGATGGTGTTCCAGGAGTTCGACCAGCTGCCGCCCTGGAAGACGGTGAAGGAGAACGTCATGTTCCCGCTCACCGCCAGCGGGCGGCTGCGCGGCCGCGAGGCGGAAGACCGGGCGCGGAGCTACATCGCCAAGGTGGGCCTGGACGGCTTCGTCGACGCCTATCCGCACATGCTGTCGGGAGGGATGAAGCAGCGGGTCGCCATCGCGCGCGCCATGGCGATGGAGCCGGCGATCCTGCTGATGGACGAGCCCTTCGCGGCCTTGGATGCGCTTACCCGGCGGAAGATGCAGGAGGAGCTTCTGGGCCTATGGGACGAGGTGCGCTTCACCGTGCTGTTCGTCACCCATTCGATCGAGGAGGCGATCATCGTCGGCAGCCGCATCCTCGTGCTCTCGCCACATCCCGGCCGGGTCAAGGCCGAGCTGGATGCGGACGACTTCGACCACCGGTCGGTCGGCGGCGAGGCCTTCCAGCGCCTGCAGACACGCATCCACGACATGCTGTTCGCCGACCGGGTCGAAGCCCATGGCTGACGGATCGCCAAAGCCGACGCCGCCGAAACGCCCGGAGTTCGAGCGCGTGCTGCCGCCGATGGTCGCGATCGGCGACGTCGCCCGGCCGCTCTCGCCCTTCGAGAGGCTGATCAACCAGGCCAGCGTGCGGCGCATCCTCATCGTTCTTGCCCTGGCGGCGATCTGGCAGGCCTATGGCGCCTGGCTCTCCAATCCGCTGATCTTCCCCTCCTTCGGCGCTGTGCTGGACGCGCTCTGGGAGTCGATCCTGACGCGCAACCTGCTCTGGCGCGCCTGGTCCTCCATCGTCGTGCTGGCCAAGGGCTATGTGATCGGCGTCGCCTTGGCGCTCGCCATCACCGCGCTCGCGGTTTCGACCCGCATCGGAAGCGACTTGCTTTCGACGCTGACCGCCATGTTCAATCCGCTTCCGGCGATCGCGCTCCTGCCGATCGCTCTCCTCTGGTTCGGCCTTGGCGAGACCTCGCTCGTGTTCGTCCTGGTTCACTCCGTCCTCTGGCCGCTGGCGCTCAACACCCATGCCGGGTTCACCGCGGTCTCCGACACGCTCCGCATGGCCGGGCGCAACTACGGGCTCACCGGACTTCGCTATGTCGCCGGCGTGCTGATCCCCGCTGCCTTTCCCTCGATCCTCGCGGGCCTCAAGATCGCCTGGGCCTTCGCCTGGCGGACGTTGATCGCCGCCGAGCTGGTCTTCGGCGTCTCCTCGCGCTCGGGCGGGCTCGGCTGGTTCATCTTCGAGAACCGGAACGAGCTCAACATCCCGGAAGTCTTCGCCGGCCTGGTGATGGTCATCCTGATCGGGCTCGCCATGGAGGGCGTGGTGTTCCGCGCCATCGAGGCCCGCACCGTGCGCCTCTGGGGCATGCAGCGATGACCGGAACGCTGAAGGTCGAGATCTGGCGTGGCGCCGAGCAGGGGCACTTCGAGACGTTCGAAGTACCGACCCAGCCGAGCCAGACGGTGCTCGACCTCGTTACCTATGTGCAGCGGAAGCTCGACCCGAGTCTCTCCTACCGCTTCGCCTGCCGGGTCGGCGTCTGCGGCAGCTGTGCGATGACCGTCAACGGCACGCCACGCTGGACTTGCCGTACGCATGTGAACAAGGTCGCGGCCGAGGGCAAGGTCAGGATCGGCCCTTTGCGCAACCTGCCGGTCATCAAGGACCTGGCGACCGACATGGCGCCGTTCTTCGACAAGATGCAGGAGGCCAGGGGCCGCTTCGCGCCCTCCGATGCGGAAGCGAAGGACGTCGCTGTCGTCCCGCCGGATGATCCGAAGCGGAAGGAGGCGGCCGCCGGCATCGAATGCATCGGCTGTGCCGTCTGCCATTCGGCCTGTGACGTCGTCGCCTGGCGGCCGGACTATCTCGGCCCCGCCGCGCTCAACCGCGCCTGGACCCTGGTCAACGACGTCCGCGACGGCGACCGTTCGGGTCACCTTGCCGCCGTCGCCGAGGATGCCGGCTGTCATGCCTGCCACGGTCAGGGCAACTGCGCCGAGCACTGCCCGGTCGGCCTCAACCCCACACGCTCCATTGCCGGCCTGAAGCGGCTGGTGC
>CAMDFP010000115.1 GCA_945897335.1 Asaia bogorensis
GTCTATCTGTCGGCGCTGCATGTCGTGCCGGTGATGCGAAAGCGCGGCGGCGGCTCGATCATCACCACGGCCTCGACCGCGGGGCTCCGTCCGCGCCCCGGCCTCACCGTCTACAACAGCTCCAAGGGCGCGGTCATCACAATGACCAAGTCGATGGCGGTCGAGTTCGCCCCCGACAACATCCGCGTCAACTGCCTCTGCCCGGTGATCGGCATGACCGGCCTGACCGAGCTGTTCATGGGCCAGCCCGACACGCCGGAGATTCGCCAGAAGTTCTTGGGATCAATCCCGCTCGGACGCATGTCGACGCCGGAGGACCTCGCAGCCGCGGCGCTCTACCTGGCCTCCGACGAAGCCAGCTTCATCACCGGCGTGGCCCTCGAAGTCGACGGCGGGCGCTGCATCTAGCGGGACGCCCACTGCCAGAGCAGGAAAAGCTCACCCAGGACGAACAGCGTGCCGAAGATCAGCTTGTTGTGCTTCGCGAGCCAGGCGGGAAGGAAGATATCGAAGTTGTCGGACCGGTCGTCGGTGTAGCGCGCGGCCAGCCCCGTCAGCGGGCAGGCGAACCGGTTGGCGAGCAGGATGACGACTTCCACCCAGACGAGAAGGCTGAGCCACAGCGCGATCTGAAAGCGTTCCGCGAAGACAGCGACGGGTATGGCCAGGATCGACGAGGCGAACACCGCCCAGGCGATCGTGTGCGCCATCCGGATGCGCCACAACGAGCGACATGCCCGGGCACTATCCTCCGGCATCGGTGTCATCGACCCTGAGTCTAGTCGATCTCGACCACCTTCTGCGCCCGTTTCCGGGCCCGGAGGCGGGCGAAGACGACGCCGAGGACGACGATGCCGATCACCGTCGGCAGGACGACCTTGAGGCCGTATTCGCCGATCAGGCCGGCGATCGCCTTGCCGAAGAAGAATCCGGCGGAGGCGAAGGTGACCGCCCAGATCGCCGCGGCGAGGATGTTGAGCGAGGTGTAGCGGATGACGCCGATGCCGGCGGCACCGCAGGCGAAGGGCGCGATGTTGCGGACGCCGTAGACGAAGCGGAAGCCTAAGATGAACCAGTTGTCATAGCGGCGAAGAAAGTCGAAGGCCGGCTGGCAGCGGGCTTCGAGCTTGGGGAAGCGGTGCATCAGCGGCCGGCCCCAGCGCCGGCCGACCCAATAGTAGCACTGGTCGCCGGCGACCGTTCCGGCGAAGCCGGACAGCACCACGAGCCAGAAATTCAGCTTGTCCTCGTGCGCCAGCCATCCGGCGATGATCTGGATGGTCTCGCCTTCGATGAAGGTATTCAGCGCGATCGCCCAGTAGCCGTATTTGGCGATCAGGTGATCGACGTCGATGCCGCCGAGGAGGTGCTGGATGAAGTCCATGGACCGTCAGGCTAAGGCCGAAAACGAAGCCGCCCGGGAAGGTCCCGGGCGGCTGACGACACGGCAGGCTGCCGAACGAGGCTACTCGCGATTGCTGCCGAAGAGTTGCAGCATCATGATGAACAGGTTGATGAAGTCGAGGTAGAGCGTCAGCGCGCCCATGATCGCCTTCTTGCCCATCACGTCCGAGGCATCGACCTCGTCATAGAGTTCCTTGATCCGCTGGGTGTCGTAGGCGGTGAGGCCGGTGAACACCAGCACGCCGATCACCGAGATGGCGAACTGCAGCGCCGAGGATGCCAGGAAGATGTTGACGATCGACGCGATCACGATGCCGATCAGGCCCATGAACAGGAAGGTGCCGAACCGCGACAGGTCACGCTTGGTGGTGTAGCCGTAGAGGCTGACGCCGGCGAAGGTGCCTGCGGTGATGAAGAACACCCGCGCGATGCTCTGGCCGGTGAAGACCAGGAAGATCGAAGCGAGCGAGAGCCCCATCAGGCTGGCGTAGATCCAGAAGGTGAGCTGCGCCGTTCCCGCCGACATGGCGTGGACCCGAGCGGCCAGGAAGAAGACGAGCGCCACGGGCGCCAGCATCACCACCCACTTCAGCGGCGAGACGAACAGCAGGTTGGCGACCGCCGGGTTCGACATCGCGTAGGTCGCGGTCGCATAGGCGATCAGCCCGGTCAGCGCGAGCGCGCTGGCCATGTAGTTGTAGACGCTGAGCATGTATTGGCGCAGGCCGACGTCGTACTGGGCGACTTCAGCCTCTGTGCGCGTCATGTACCTACGATCGGTTTCCATTGCAAAGCCCCATGTTTACGTCGGTCGGCCGAAGATCCGGCCAAGAACGAATGTGGGTTGGCCAAGCCCAACCGTCAATAGGCTCGCACGCTCGATAAACAAATGATTTAAAAGAGTTTACGCGTTTGTGACAGCCGCCAGCTCGCTCTTACGCTTCTTCTCGGAAAGGCTTTTGAGCTGGCCGCAGGCGGCGAGGATGTCGCGACCGCGCGGCGTGCGCACCGGCGAGGCGTAGCCGGCGGCGTTCACGATGTCGCCGAACACCTGGATCGCCTCGTTCGACGAGCATTCATAGGGCGCGCCCGGCCAGGCATTGAAGGGGATCAGGTTGATCTTGGCCGGGATGCCCCGGATCAGCTTCACCAGGGCGCGGGCGTCGGCGGGGGAATCGTTGACACCCTTCAGCATCACATATTCGAAAGTAATGCGCCGGGCGTTATTCACGCCTGGATAGTCACGGCAGGCCTGGATCAGCTCGGCCAGCGGGTATTTCTTGTTGAGCGGCACGATCACGTCGCGAATTTCGTCGGTGACCGCGTGGAGCGAGACCGCGAGATTGGTGCCGATCTCCTCTCCGCAGCGTTTCATCATTGGCACGACGCCGGCGGTCGACAGCGTGATCCGCCGCTTGGAGATCGCGATGCCCTCATGATCCATGACGATCTTGAGCGCCTTCGCCACCTCGTCGAAATTGTAGAGGGGCTCGCCCATCCCCATCATGACGATGTTGGAGATGAGGCGCCCGTCCGGCGGCGCCGGCCATTCGCCGAGGCGGTCGCGGGCCACCAGCACCTGCTGGACGATCTCGGCCGCGGTCAGGTTGCGGACCAGCCGCTGGGTTCCGGTGTGGCAGAACCTGCAGGTGAGCGTGCAGCCGACCTGGGAGGAGACGCAGAGCGTGCCGCGCTCCTCCTCCGGGATATGGACGCTCTCGACCTCGCTGCCGTCGCCGAACTTGAGCAGCCATTTCGAGGTTCCGTCCAGCGACTGCTGCGCCCGGCTCATCTCCGGCCGCTCGAGGGCGTAATGCTCGGCCAGCTTCGCCTGCGTCTCCTTGGCGATCGTCGTCATAACCTCGAAGGAGGTGGCGCCGCGGTGATAGATCCAGTGCCAGAGCTGGCGCGCGCGGAAGGCCGGCAGCCCAAAGCCCTTGAGCTCGGCCTCCAGCTCGGCCCTGGACAGGCCGACCAAGTTGATGCGCGGCCCGGCTTCGCTCATGGCCGGCATATGGGGAGCCGCAGCGGTCATTTCACGCCGCAGGCCTGGTCGATCGCCTGGTGGGCCTTGCCGAACCCGGCCAGTGCGAAGCTGTCGGTCGAGTCCGGGCCTCGGCCCGGCACCGCCTTGACCGCCAGCGTGGCGCCCTTGATCAGGGCCTGGACCAGGGCCTTGTCGGTCTTCTCGTCGGCCGCCCAGGCGCGGTCGCCCTTGGTGAAGAGCTTGAAGGTCTGGCCACCGACCGTCGCCTCGGCCTCGCTGCCGGCCTTGAGGTCGTAGCCGGCGACGAAGCTGACGACGTCCGTCGCCTTCTGCGACGGGCGGTGGGTGACCATAAGAAGGACCTCGCCGCGCTTGGGCGGGCCGCCCTTGGACTCGGTCGCCTGGCCGGCGAGATAGCAGACGGGCTTGCCCTGCTCCTGATAGGAGAAGGAACTCCATTTCTCGAAGGTGCCGAGCACCTTCGGGGCCTGGGCCGAGGCCGGGACCGCCGCGAGCGCCACGATGCCGGCAAGGAGAAGACGGAGGCTGTTCATGCCTCCCTATACCCCCCGTCGGCGGCGGTTGCCAATCCGGGGTGATCCGGCCTGCCCGGCCTCGCGTATCTCCAGACATGATCGGGCAAGCCCTCCCCGCCCTTGTGGCGATGCGACGCTTCGGCGCAAATAGTCGCATGCAGCGGGTTGAGCCGCGCCAGGCCGCACAGGGCGCACGCGAGTTGGACGAGCTCGTCCTCGAGGTCGGGCGGACCCGCGACCGCGACGCCTTCGTCCGCCTCTACGGTCATTTCGCCCCCCGGGTGAAGGCCTATCTGCTGCGACTCGGCGCCGATGACGCGACCGCCGAGGAGGCGACCCAGGAGACCATGCTGTCGCTCTGGCGCCGTGCCGACAGCTTCGATCCCTCGCAGGCCGGGGCCGGCACCTGGGTGTTCACGATCGCGCGCAACCGGCGTATCGACCTGATCCGCCGCGAACGCCGTCCCGAACCCGACAACGGCGCGGCCGAGCTGGTCGCCGATTCAGCTGATCCGGCCGACCAGGTGATCGCCGCCGAGGAGCGCGACCGCGAGGTCAGGGCCGCGCTCGAGACCCTGCCCCGTGAGCAGGCCGACCTGATCCAGATGGCCTACTATCAGGACCTTACCCAGACCGACATCGCGGCCCGCACCGGACTTCCCCTCGGAACGGTCAAGTCGCGCTTCCGCCTCGCCTTCGCCCGGTTGAAGCGCGTGCTCGAGGGGGGCCGGGCATGAGCCACCATCCCCCCGCCGACGTGCTGATGGCCTATGCCGCGGGCAGCCTGCCCGAACCGCACGCGCTTTTGATCGCGACCCATCTTTCGCTCTGCCCGGAGTGCCGGGCGGCGGCGGCGGAGATGGATGCGGTCGGCGGCGCCTTGCTGGACGGGCTGGCGCCGGCCGAGATCGCGCCCGATGCCCTCGACCGGCTGCTGGCGCGCCTGGACGAACCGGCACCGCCTAAGGCGCCGCCCCCGCCGCCCGACCCGGTACTGCCGGCCCCGTTGCGCGCCTATGTCGGCCGCGGCATCGACGGCGTCGCCTGGAAGAAGCTCGGCGGCGGCGTCGAGGAGTTCCGGCTGCCGATCCCGAGCGCCGGCGGCTTCGCGACCCGGCTTATCCGTATCAGTTCCGGGCGCGCGATTCCCTCGCACAGCCATGACGGCGACGAGCTGACCCTGGTGCTGGCCGGCGGCTTCACCGACGGGGAGGATCACTACGGTCGGGGCGACGTCGCCGGTGCCGATCCTACGGTGAACCACCATCCCGTCGCTGATGCGGACGGCGCGTGCATCTGCCTGATCGTGACCGAAGGCAAGCTGCGCTTCTCCGGCCCCTTGGGCCCGCTGCTCACCTATTTCCGCGGCTGACGCCGGAAAACGGGCAACCCGTGGTCGTGAGCCGGCAGCGACTCCGTCGGCCCACCCGCACGGACCGGCCGGGGCGCAAAGCGGCCGAGGCTGGTGAGGCGGTCATACATGACCAGCGCGCCGGCCAGCGACAGGTTGATCGAAAAGCGCGTCGGAATCTTCACCACATGGGCGCAGCGCGCCAGGACCGCCGGCGACAGGCCGCCGCGCTCGGCGCCCAGGACATAGGCCGCCGTCATCGGGTGGCGAAAACTCGGGAGCTCGATGGCATCGTCGACGATCTCGATGCCGACCAGCTGGCAGCCCTGGGGAAGCCAGAAGCTGGCGGCATCCGGATACTCGTAGAACGGCAAGGTGCCGGCGGCGTCCGAGGTATCGGCGAGATTGCCCTCGTCGCGCTCGTAGCTGGCGGCGATGGTGAAGGCGAAGCTGGCGCTGAATGCGTGCGCGGTGCGCAGAAGCGCGCCGAGATTCATCGGCTTGTGCACCCCCTCGACGCCGATGCCGAAATATCCCCTCATGGGCTCCTCTTTTAGCGGCCGGACCTTGCACGAGGTCGGGAGCCGGAGCAAGGTCACGGCCCCTCCCCTCGGACACCTCCCATGACCGCCAATCCCGTGCTCGTCGACGTCACCCGCGGCACCATGGTCGAGAGCCGCCACCGCGGCGCTGTCGCCGTGCTCGACGCGAAAGGCCGGGTCGCCGAGCAGGCCGGCGACATCGACCAGCCGATCTATCCGCGCTCGGCGATCAAGCCGCTGCAGACCATCCTGCTGGTCGAATCCGGCGCCGCCGACCGCTTCGGGCTCACCGACGAGCACCTGACGCTGGCGTCGGCATCGCACAATGGCGAGCCCATGCATGTCGAGCGGGTGACCGCCTGGCTCGCCCGGCTCGGGCTCTCCGCCGCCGACCTCGAATGCGGCAGACAGATGCCGCTCCACGGACCCAGCGCCGAGGCGCTGGTCAAAGCCGGCGAGGCCCCGACCGCCGCCCACAACAACTGCTCGGGCAAGCATTCGGGGTTCCTCTCGGTCGCCGTCCATATGGGTTGGCCGACCAAGGGCTACACCCGGCCCGATCATCCGGTGCAGCAGGCGCTGCTGAAGTTGTTCGAGGAGCTCGCCGACACCAGCCTCGCCGGCGGCCCGCGCGGCACCGACGGCTGCGGCATCCCGGTCTTCGGCTACACGCTCCGCCAGATGGCGCTCGCGCTCGCCCGTCTCGCCGATCCCTTCGCCCTCTCCGGCCCGCGCGCGGACGCCTGCCGGCGCATCCAGGCGGCGATCCCGAAGAACCCGCTGCTGATCGCCGGATCCGGCCGCTGGGATTCCGCGGTACTGACGGCAGTCGGCCGCGACCTCGTGGTCAAGGGCGGTGCCGAGGGCGTGCACGCGGCGGCGCTGCCGACCAAGGGATTGGGCATCGGGCTCAAGATCGATGACGGCACCGGCCGCGCTTCGCAGATCGCGCTCGGCAACGTCTTGAAGCGGCACGGCGCGTTCACCGACGAGCAGGCGTCGGTCCTGTCGGCGCAGCTGCTCCAGCCGCTGAAGAACTGGGCCGGGACCCATGTCGGGGACGTGAAGCCGGCCTTCTAGGCCTTCTTCTTCCGCACGCTTTCGTAGACGTGGATCGCCAGCGCCGTCCAGATGAAGCCGAAAGCGATCATGTGCGTGGTCGTGAACACCTCGCCGAAGAGACCGACCGCCAGCAGGAAGTTCAGCGACGGCGCGATGAACTGCATCAGGCTGACCGCGACCAGGGGAAGTCGCCGGGCCGCCGCGATGAACCAGATCATCGGCAGAGCGGAGATCACGCCTGAGAAGATCAGCAGCGTCCAGGTCCAGAGGTCGGCGGTGGCGGTAGCGCTTTCAGGCCCGAGCCAGATCAGGATGCCGATCAGGAACGGCGACAGCAGCGCGGTCTCGACCAGCAGCCCCGACACCGGGTCGGCCGGCGCCAGCTTCCGCACCAGGGCATATCCCGGCTGCGTCGCCGCCAGGCCCAGCGCCACCCAGGGGACGGCACCGAAGCGGACGACCAGCACGCCGACGCCGACGGTGGCGAGGCCGATCGCGATCCCCTGGCGCGCGGTTGGCCGCTCCTTCAGGAAGACGACGCCGAAGACCGCGAGCATCAGAGGCGCGATGTAGTAGCCGAGGCTGGCTTCGAGCAGCCGGTCGACGGCGATCGCCCAGATATAGATGAACCAGCTCGAGCTGATGGCGATGGCGGAAGCCAGGAAGAACAGCAGGCGCTTCACGGTGAGCAGAGCGCCCAGGCTGCGCCACTGACCGCCGGCATAGGCGATCAGCGCCAGGAACGGCATCGACCAGATGATGCGGTGGGCCGTCACATCGAACGCCGGCACATGGCCCAGCCACTTGAAGTAGATCGGGACCACGCCCCAGAAGACGAAGGCGGAGAGGCCGTAGAGGTAGCCGGCGCGGATCGTTGCGGCGTCCGGCCCTTCAGCGGCCAAGGGCGGTCTCGAGCCGGTCGAGCGCCCGGCTCAGGGTCTCGACTTCGCTGGCGAAGCAGAGCCGGAGATGTCCCTCGCCGCCGGGGCCGAAGGCGACGCCCGGCGCCAAGCCGACCTTGTGCTCGCCGGCCAGCCGCGTGGCGAAAGCCAAGCTGTCGGTCATGCCGTCGACGGCGAAGAAGGCGTAGAGCGCCCCTTCCGGCTTTGAGATGCGGATGCGGGGATGCGCGGCGAGACGCTGGTGGACGATGTCACGTCCGCGCCGGAGCCGCTCGACCTGGGTGGCGACGAAGGGTTCGCCGTCGCGGATGGCGGTGATGCCGGCCCATTGCACGAAGCTGGCGGCAGACGCCGTGTTGAACTCGGTCAGCTTGGCGAGATCGTCGGTGACGTCGGCGGGCACGACCAGCCAGCCCAGCCGCCATCCCGTCATCGACCAGTTCTTGGAAAAGCTGTTGATGCCGATGACCCGGTCGTCGGGCTCGGCGATCGAGAGCACCGAAGGAGCGCGGTCGCGATCGAAGGTGATGCGCTCGTAGACCTCGTCGACCAGCAGCCAGACGCCATATCGGCGGCAGAGCTCCAGCGTCGCCTTCTGTTCCTCGGCCGTCATCATCCAGCCGGTCGGATTGCAGGGCGAGTTGATGAACAGCGCCTTTGGCCGCCGAGCGATGGCGTCGGCGAGCTTCTGCATGTCGAGCGACCACCGCCCGTCCTTCACCGCAAGCTCGATCAGCTCGACCTTGGCACCGGCGAGCCGTGAAGCTTCCGAGATGTTCGGCCAGAGCGGGCTGGTGGTGAGCACGGTGTCGCCGGGATCGACCAGGAGCTGGACCACGAGCTGGATCGCGCTCATGCCGGACGCGGTGACGACGATCCGCTCGGGCCCGATCGGCCGGCCCTTGAGGACGGACTGATATGCGGCGATCTCCTGGCGGAGCTCGGGCACGCCGAGGCTCGGCACGTAGTAGGTCTTGCCCGCCGCCATCGCCTTGGCGGCCGCCTCGCAGATGAAGGCCGGGGTCGGCAGATCGGGCTCGCCGAACCAGAGGCGGATGATCTCCGGGTCGGCCATGAACGGGTTGGCGACCTCGCGGATCTTCGAATCGGCGAGCGCGCTGACCAGCGCACGGACGCCGGGCCGGCTGGCGGCTGGGGTATTCATGGACGGTTCTCTACTAGGCTTCCGGCTTCGGCGCCGAACGCAGGAATTGCACCGGCTCCTGGCCGAAGATCTTGGCGAAGGCCTGGGTGACTTCGGTCCGGGCCTGCTCGTCGACGGTCAGCGGTTCCTTCACGAAGTCTGTCTTTGCCGCGAGGTTCCGCCGGCAGAGCTCGATGTAGGTGTCCATCAGCTCGGAAAAGGCGAGGAAGCCATGAGCGCCGATGGTGTCGGAGCGCACGCGGAAGACGGCCGTGACCGATCCCATGCGCTTCAGCATGTTCTGCAGGTCGTTCAGCCGATGCAGGTCGTCGATCACCGTCGGGTCTCCTTGTGCGGCCGTGGGGCCCGGCCGACCTTAGCGGCATTCGGCGCGGACGCGCCAGCGTCCGCCGCGTCGTCCTCGCCCTCCCAGATCTCGATGCGGTTCCGGCCGCGGTCCTTCGCCTGATAGAGGGCCGCATCTGCACGGGCGATCACCTCTTCGACCGAGGCATCGGGGGTGAGCGAGGCGATGCCGAAGGAGGCGGTGACCGGCAGCGAATTGCCGCCGGCGAGCGGAATCGGGCGCTCGCCCAGCCGCTCGCGCAGCCGGTCGAGAGCGACGACCGCCTGCTCGGGCGTGGTATCAGGCAGGCAGAACAGGAACTCCTCGCCACCGTAGCGGAACAGCGCGTCGTAAGGGCGAAGCCCGGAGAGAAAAATCTCGGCCGCCGCCGCCAGCACCTGGTCGCCGACGACATGGCCGTGCGTGTCGTTCACCTTTTTGAAGTGGTCGAGATCGCCGAGTGCCAGGCAGCAAGGCTGCTTCGAGCGCCGGGAGCGACTCTTCTCGCGTTCGAGCTCTGCCAGCATGCTCTGGCGGTTCTGAACGCCGGTCAGCGGGTCGAGCTCGGCCAGCGCGGCGCGGAATGCCTTTCCCAGCCGTTTGGCCTGGGCCGAGAAGGCGTCGACCTTGTCGATGAAGGCATCGTACTCCTCGGGCGGCAGGCGCGTGTCCTTGATGGCGCGCGTCGCCAGCCAGCCGGCATGCGCGTACATGCGCTTGTGCGCCTCGGCGAGGGAATGGAAAGCGGTCTGGTCTACCAGGCCGTCTTCCCTGTGCAGATCGTACCAGGAGCCGAAACGGGTCAGGAAATGCGCGTTCTCGCTGACCAGATCCTTCGGCACGGGCGTGGTCTTGGCCAGGACCGCCCGATGCCAGCGCCGGAGCCACTCTGCCACCTCCACCTCGGCGTCATCGAGCACGCCGAGGATCTGTTCGATCGAACGCCGGGAGAGGGAGTGGAGGACTTCGGACATTGCCTGATGCTAACCCGTCCGCCGGCAGACCGTTGCGATCATCTCTAGACCGCCAGTTCCGGCCGGCCGCGGAAATGCTCCAGAGCCTCCGGATTAGCCAACGCCTCGACGTTCTTGATCGGCCGCCCCATGACGACGTTGCGGACGGCGAGTTCGACGATCTTGCCCGACTTGGTGCGCGGGATGTCCTGGACCTGGAGGATGAGGGCCGGCACGTGACGCGGCGTCGCCCCTTCCCGCACCTGCCTTTTGACGCGGTCGACGATGTCCTTGGTCAATGCGATGCCCTCGCGGAGTCGCACGAAGAGAACGACGCGGACGTCGTTCTGCCAGTCCTGGCCGATCACCAGGCTCTCGATGACCTCGTCGATCTTCTCGACCTGGCGGTAGATCTCGGCGGTGCCGATGCGCACGCCACCCGGATTGAGCGTGGCGTCAGAGCGACCGTAGATGATCATGCCGCCACGGGGCGTCAACTCGACATAGTCGCCGTGGCACCAGATGTTCGGGTAGCTGTCGAAATAGGCGGCGCGGTACTTGGCGTCGCCGGGATCGTTGTAGAAGCCGATCGGCATGCAGGGGAACGGCTTGACGCAGACCAGCTCGCCCTTCTCGCCGACCACCGGCTTGCCGTCGTCGTTCCACACCTCGACCGCCATGCCGAGGCCGCGCTTCTGGATCTCGCCCTTGTAGACCGGGCTGATCGGGCTGCCGAGGACGAAGCAGGAGACGATGTCGGTGCCGCCTGAGATCGAGGAAAGACAGACGTCGGGCTTGATCTTCTCGTAGACGTAGTCGAAGCCCTCGGGCGCCAGCGGCGAGCCGGTCGAGCAGATGGTGCGGATTGTCGACAGTCTGTGGCTCTTGATCGGCTCCAGTCCCGCCTTGGCCACCGCGTCGATCCACTTGGCCGAGGTGCCGAACAGCGTGCAGCCCTCGGCATCCGCATAGTCGAACAGCACGCGCCCATCCGGATGGAAGGGCGAGCCGTCGTAGAGCAGCACGGTCGCTTCGGACGCCAGCCCCGAGATCAGCCAGTTCCACATCATCCAGCCGCAGGTGGTGAAGTAGAAAATGCGGTCGTCCGGCTTCACGTCGGACTGGAGCTGGTGCTCCTTCAGATGCTGGAGCAGCGTGCCGCCGACCCCATGGACGATGCATTTCGGCACGCCCGTCGTGCCCGAGGAGTAGAGGATGTAGAGCGGGTGGTTGAAGGGCACCTGCTCGAAGGTGAGGCCGGCGGCCTTCGGCTGGACGAAGTCGGCGTAGTGGACGGCGTTGGCGACGCCGGCGAGGTCGGCGCGCTCACGGGTGTATCCGACGATCACGGCCGTCTCGACGGTCGGAAGCTTGGCCAGGATCTCCTTCACCTTCGGCAGCTGGTCAAAGGTCTTGCCGCCGTAATAGTAGCCCTCGGCGGCGACCATCACCTTCGGCTGGATCTGGCCGAAGCGGTCGAGGACTCCGGTGACGCCGAAATCGGGCGAGCACGAGGACCAGATGGCGCCGAGGCTCATGGTGGCGAGCGCGGCGACGACGGTCTCCGGCATGTTCGGCATGTATGCGGCGACCTTGTCGCCGGAGACGACGCCGAGCTTCTTCAGCGCTTGGGCGAAGCGGGCGACCTCGTCGGTGAGCTGGCCCCAGCTCATCCGCCGCTTTACCTTATCCTCGCCCCAGAAGACGATGGCGTCGCCGGAACCGGTCCGCCTCAGCAGGTTCTCGGCGAAGTTGAGCCTGGCGTCGGGAAAGAATTTCGCCCCCGGCATCTTGCCGGGATCGATCAGCACCCGGTCGCCGCGGGTCGAGGCCTTGACCCGGCCGAAGGTCCAGACCGACTGCCAGAACTTCTCGGGCTCGGCGACGGACCAGTCGTAGATCGCGTCGTAGCCCTCGAGGGTGGTACCCCATTCCTTGGCCACATGGGCCGAGAACCGCGTCAGGTTGGCGTCGCGGGTTCGGGCGGGCGAGGGCTCCCACAGGGGACGGTCGGCCATGGTCCTCGTTTCCTCGTTGGTGGCGCCGGGCTTGAAGGCTAGACTTGCTTCATTCCCGATCGGTCGGTGATAGCGCGCCGCCTCGCCCCGAGGCAAGCCGCCCGCCGGAAATCAAGCAAAGTGCCCTTATCCTCGACCCTCGCCCTTCCCATCGTCCGCGCCTGTCTCTGGGCCGCCACCACTTCGCTCACCTCGGCCGTGATGATGCTCCTGATCCGCTGGGCGGCGCTGGAGCTCCACCCGTTCCAGATCTCGTTCCTGCGCTGCGCCTTCGGGGCCTTCTTCACGCTGCCCTGGCTCTGGCAGATGGGGCTGGCGGAGGTGAGGAAGGTGGATTTCAGCCGCTACACCGGGCGGGTGCTCCTCGCCTTCGTCTCGATGATCACCTGGTTCTATGCGGCGTCATACCTGCCGATGGCGGAATCGACCGCGCTCAACTTCACCACGCCTCTGTTCGCCACCGTCGGCGCCGCCCTGGTCCTGAAGGAGACCGTACGCATCCGACGCTGGAGCGCGACGATCCTCGGATTCATCGGAGTCCTGATCATCGTCCGCCCGGGTGCGCACACGTTCAATCCGGCGGCGATCATCATGATCGTCTCGGCCCTCACCGCCGCCTTCTCCGTCCTCATCATCAAGAGGCTGACGCGAACGGAGTCGGCTCAGTCGATCGTGATGTTCACCTTCATCTTCCTGACGCCGCTGACCCTGATCCCGGCGCTGTTCGTCTGGCAGACTCCGTCGCTCTACGTTCTCGCGCTGACCATCGGCATGGGCGCCGTCGGCACCTTCGGCAACTACTGCACCGCCCGCGCCTTCACGCTGGCGGATGCCTCGGCGGTGCTGCCGATCGACTACCTCAGGATGCCGGTGGTGGCGCTGGTGGGCTTCGCCGCCTTCGGCGAGGTGCCGGACGCGCTGGTCTGGATCGGGTCGGCGATCATCGCGGCCTCTTCCCTCTACATCGCGCACCGCGAAGCCAAGCTGGCGCGCGAAGCCGCGCGGGCGCGACGCCCCTGAAGCAGCCTACGTCTCCAGCTGCGCCTCGTAGCGACGCGCGGCGAACGCGCGCAGTTGCCGTCACCGGACAGGGCGCCTAGGCTCCACGCCCTGCCTTCCCACGTCAGAGCCGCCATGCCCCCTCCCCGCATCGCGCTCGCGGGCTTCATGCTCGAGAGCAACGGCCACTCTCCGGTCGCCACCAAGGCCGAGTTCGAAGCGCTCGGCTATTTCGGCGGCAATGCGCTGGCCGAGGACCTGGCCAAGCCCAACCCGCGCGCCAGCGCGACGATGACCGGGTTCGTCGAGGGCATGAACGGCGGCCGGGACTGGACCATGGTCCCGATCGTCTCCGCCTATGGCGGCGCCAGCGGCCCGGTCGACCAGGCGTTCTTCGAGGAGATCCTGGAAAAGCTGGAAACCGGGATCAGGGCGGCGCTCCCGCTCGACGGCGTGTTCCTGTCGCTGCATGGCGCGGCGACCGCGACCGGCGACTTCGATCCGGACGCGACCGTGCTTCGCGTCGTGCGCTCGCTGG
>CAMDFP010000116.1 GCA_945897335.1 Asaia bogorensis
GCATGTGTATAGTCCGCGCCCTCATAACTCCTTGCTGGTACCCCGTCGGGTGCCGGCTAGGTCCGGCCGGCCATTGTGGCTCCGGACCACCAACAGCCAGAGGGAGAGACGACGGTGGCGTTCTACGAGAACGTGTTCATCGCGCGTCAGGACGTCTCGACCACCCAGGTCGAGGCCCTGACCGACGCTTTCAACACCCTTATTGAAGCGAATGGCGGCAAGGTCACCAAGAAAGAGTATTGGGGCCTGAAGTCGCTTTCGTACCGCATCAAGAAGAACCGCAAGGGGCATTACATGCTCCTCAACATCGACGCCCCGGCGGCGGCGATTCACGAGCTCGAGCGCAACATGCGCATCAACGAGGACGTGATCCGCTACCTCACCGTCCGGGTCGAGGCGCTCGAAGAGGCGCCCTCGGCGATGATGCAGAGCCGGTCCGACCGCGGCGATCGCGGCGATCGGGGTGACCGCGGCGGCTGGCGCCGGGATCGCGAGGACGGACCGCGTCGCGACGACGGGCCGCGCCGCGACGACGCCCCCCGCCGGGAAGAGGCAGCAGTCGAGACCCGTGGAGGTGACGCATGACCGGCGGTCGCATGGGCGGTGGCGGTGGTGGTGGCGGCGAGGGTCGCAGTGGCGGCGAAGGCCGTGGCGCGGGTGGTGCGGGCGGCGGACGCCGGCCGTTCTTCCGCCGGCGGAAGTCGTGCCCGTTCGCGCATCCGAACGCGCCAAAGATCGACTACAAGGACATCAAGCTGCTCCAGCGCTTCGTGTCTGAGCGCGGCAAGATCGTGCCGAGCCGCATCACCGCGGTCTCCGCGAAAAAGCAGCGCGAGCTCGCCCAGGCGGTCAAGCGTTCGCGCTTTCTCGCCCTCATGCCCTACGTGATCAAATAGGGCTGGAAAGGGTAAGGCAGGACTAAGGGAATGGTCCGCTTCTGGCTCATCGCGGCAGGCGCCGGCGTCGTCAGCGGCCTCCTCTACCTATCGGTCGTCCTCGGACAGCCGAGCGCGATGCTGCTCGCCTACCTGGCGCAGCTTCCGCTCTTCGCCGTGGCGCTCGGGATGGGGGGGATGGCCGGCATGACGGCGACCGGAACCGCCACTGCGGTGGTCGGTCTCCTCGGCGGCGCCATCGCCGGCGGGCTGTTCCTGCTCGTCAGCGGCGTTCCGGTGATGATGATCGGCCGCCAGGCCCTCCTCAACCGCACCGACGCCGAGGGCAAGACCGAGTGGTACCCGCTCGGCCTCCTCGTCGCCTGGCTTGTGTGGATGGGGGCCGGTGCCTTCGTCGTCGCCGGCCTCGCGCTGCAGTTCGCCACCGATGGCATCGAGCCCGCGATCAGGAGCTTCCTCGGTCAGGGCATCGACCGGCTGATGGCGGACACGCCCGAGGGCGATCGCCAGCGCATCCTGGATGCGATCGTGCCGTGGTTCCCCGCGGCGGTGATCATGTCCTGGCTGGCGATGGTGGCGGTCAACGCGGCTTTGGCCCAGGGCGTGCTCGCACGCTTCGGGCGCAACCTGCGTCCGACGCCGGAGCTGGCCGATATCGAGCTTCCTCAGCTGCTCACGCTGGCGCTCGGCATCGCCGGGGCGGCGGCGCTGATCGGTCCCGACGGCGTCGGCTTTCTCGGCCGGAACCTGTTCCTGATCCTGCTCGTGCCGTTCTTCTTCCTGGGCCTCGGCGTCGTTCACGCCGTCGCCCGCAAGTTTTCCCCCCAGAGGCCCTTCATTCTCGTCGCCGCCTACGCCGCCATGCTGGTGCTCGGCTGGCCGGTGGCGCTGGTGGCGGGACTGGGTCTTTTCGATCAATGGCTGGGTCTGCGGCGCCGTCTGGCGACCGTCGGCCCGGCGGAGTGAGGAGCCAACCATGGACGTCATCCTCTTGGAGCGCATCGAGAGCCTCGGCCAGATGGGCGAGGTGGTGAAGGTGAAGCCGGGCTTCGCCCGCAACTTCCTTCTGCCGAAGAAGAAGGCGCTGCGCGCCACCAAGGAGAACCGCGAGGTCTTCGAGAAGCGCCGCGTGCAGCTCGAGGCCGACAACCTGAAGCGCCGCGAAGAAGCGGAGAAGGTCGGGGCCAAGCTCAACGGTCTCAAGATCACCATCGTCCGCCAGGCGGCCGAGAGCGGCGCCCTCTACGGCTCGGTGACGCTGCGCGACATCGCCGACGAGATCACCGCCGCCGGCTTCACCGTGCAGAAGAGCCAGGTGCTGCTCGCCCAGCCGATCAAGGAGATCGGCGTCCACGACGTCCGTATCGGCCTTCACCCCGAGGTCCGCGTCACCATCACGGTGAACGTCGGCCGTTCGACCGAGGAAGCCGCGGCCCAGCAGAGCACCGCCGACGAGGCGCCCGCCGCCGAGGCCACCGACGCCGGCTGATCCGACGCTTATCCACATACTCACAGCCTGTGGAAAACAAAGCTGTGGGTCGGGACGTCGAATAGATTGCGAGGCCGGCACCCCAAGGGGGACTATGCCGGCCTCGCGCGTTTTGGGGATATGGGCGCTTAAACGAATGACCGACTTGCGCCGCCGGGTCCGCGCGTGACCGACTTGAAGCCGTTGCCGGCGGCGTGGCCGGACGTGCGCAAGGAAGCGCAGCCCGGATACCGCACCCCCCCGCACAACTACGAGGCCGAGCAGGGCCTTCTCGGCGCCCTCCTGGTCAACAATGCCGCCTATGAGCGGGTCGGCGACTTCCTCCGCCCCGACCACTTCGCCGACCCGGTCCATGGCCGGATCTTCGCCGCCATCGGCAAGCTGGTCGAGCGCGGCCAGATCGCCAACCCGGTCACTCTGAAGTCGATGTTCGACCAGGACGGCGGGCTGGCCGAGGTCGGCGGCGCCCAGTACCTGGTCAAGCTCGCCGCCTCGGTCGTCGCCATCGTCAACGCCGAGGACTACGGCCGTACCGTCCACGACCTCTACCTCCGCCGCCAGCTCATCACGGTCGGCGAGGACATGGTCAACGATGCCCACAAGCACGAGCTGGAGACCTCGGGCAAAGGCCAGATCGAGATCGCCGAGCAGAAGCTGTTCACGCTGGCCGAGACCGACAGCGCCGAGCGCGGTTTCCTCACTTTCGGCCAGGCGCTCACCAGCTCGATCGAGATGGCCGAGAAGGCCTACAAGCGCGACGGCAAGCTGACCGGCGTGCCGACCGGCCTGATCGAGATGGATCGGCTTCTGGGCGGCCTCCATCCGTCCGACCTCCTGGTGCTGGCCGCCCGCCCCGCAATGGGCAAGACCGCGCTCGCCTGCAACATGGCGTTCAGCGCCGCCGTGCAGTCGGTCGACGATCCCGAGGCCGAGCGCTTCGTCGTCGCCTTCTTCTCGCTGGAAATGTCGGCCGAGCAGCTCGCCACCCGCATCCTCGCCGAGCAGATCGAGGTGCCGAGCGAGAAGATCCGCCGAGGCGAGCTGAACGAGGCCGACTTCCGCCGCCTGGTCCAGGCGAGCCAGCGCCTCGAGCGCACGCCGATCTTCATCGACGACACGCCGGCGATCACCGTGACCGCGCTCCGCACCCGTGCGCGCCGCCTGAAGCGCCAGCACGGCCTTCACCTGATCGTCGTCGACTACCTGCAGCTTCTCCGCGGCAGCGCCGGCTCCAAGTCAGAGAACCGCGTGCAGGAGATCTCCGACATCACCCGATCGCTGAAGGCGGTGGCGAAGGAGCTGAACGTGCCGGTGCTGGCGCTCTCGCAGCTCTCCCGCGCGGTCGAGCAGCGCGAGGACAAGCGCCCGCAGCTCGCCGACCTCCGCGAGTCGGGCTCGATCGAGCAGGACGCCGACGTCGTCATGTTCATCTTCCGCGAAGAGTACTATCTCGCCCGCGCCGAGCCGTCGCGCCGCCCCGACGAGAGCGACGACAAGTTCCACGACCGCGTCGAGTCATGGCAGGAGCGCTGCAATCAGGTCTACGGCCTGGCCGAGGTGATCGTCGGCAAGCAGCGCCACGGACCGACCGGCACGATCAAGCTGCAGTTCGACGGGCCGACCACCAAGTTCTCCAACTACGCCGCCGCCGACCACCTGCCCAATGAGATCGGCTGACACGCCGGCGAACGCCGGCGCCATCCTCACCGTCGACCTGGACGCCGTCGCCGGCAACTGGCGGCTGCTCGCCGCGCGTGCCGCGCCGCATGCCGACTGCGCGGCGATGGTGAAAGCCGATGCCTACGGGCTCGGCGCCGAGGAGGTCGGCCCCGCGATTGCCAAGGCTGGCGCCCGCGTCTTCTTCGTCGCCACGCTGGACGAAGGCATCCGGCTCCGCGGCGCCATCGACCGGGAGATCGGCGTCCTCGAGGGACCCCGTCCCGGCACCGAGGGCGAGCATCGTCGTCACAGGCTGACGCCCGTGATCAATTCGCTGGAGCAGCTCCGCCGCTGGCGCGAGTCAGGCGGCGGCCGCGCCGTGCTGCATCTCGACACCGGCATGAGCCGGCTCGGACTCTCAGAGGACGAGGTCGCCGCCCTCGCCGCCTCGCCCGCCCTGCTCGCCGGCGTAGAGCTCGCCTGGATCATGAGCCACCTGGTCTCGGGCGAGGTCCAGACCGACCCCGACAATACGGCCCAGCTCGCCCGATTCCGCGACGCGCTGGTCCGCCTGCCCAAGGCCAAGGCCAGCCTCGCCAACTCCGCCGGCATCTTCCTCGGGCCCGCCTACCATTTCGACCTGGTCCGCCCGGGTGCGGCGATGTACGGCCTGGCGCCGGTCGACCACGCGGCGAATCCGATGAAAACCACGGTGAAGCTGGAGGCCGAGATCCTTACCGTGCGCGAAATCCCGGCCGGCCGTTCGGTCGGTTACAACGCGCAATGGCGGGCGAATCGCAAGACGCGGATCGCCACGGTGGGCGTCGGCTATGCAGACGGGTATTTGCGCTCGCTCACCAACCGGGGCCGCGGATATATTGCCGGCCGTCCGATCCCTCTGGTGGGGCGCGTCTCGATGGATCTCGTCACCTTCGACGTGACCGACCTGCCGGAGGCCGAAGGCCGGCCGGGGACGCCCGTCGTCCTGATGGGGCCGGAACTGCCGCCGGACGAGCTCGGACAGCTCGCCGGAACCAACGGATACCAGATGCTGACCGGGCTCTCCCGCCGCTACGCGCGCCGCTACATCGGAACCGGGGCGTGAACGGCCTGCTCGCCCCCATCGGCCGCGCGTTCCTGGATTCGCTGGCGGCGCTCGGCCGGCTGACGATGTTCGCCGGCACCGCCGTCGGCCACATGTTCCGGCCGCCCTTCTACCCGGCACTGGTCGGCCGGCAGATGATCGAGATCGGCTACTTCTCGCTGCCGGTCGTCGCATTGACCACGCTGTTCTCCGGCATGGTGCTGGCACTGCAGAGCTACACCGGCTTCGCCCGCTTCTCGGCCGAGGGTGCGGTCGCCACCGTCGTGGTCCTGTCGATGACGCGCGAGCTGGCGCCGGTGCTGGCCGGGCTGATGGTCGCGGGGCGCATCGGCGCCGCCATGGCGGCCGAGATCGGCACCATGCGCGTAACCGAGCAGATCGACGCGCTCACCGTGCTGTCGACCAATCCCTACAAGTACCTGGTGGCGCCGCGCCTGATCGCCGGCGCCACCATGCTGCCGCTGCTGGTACTCACCGGCGACATCATCGGCGTCTTCGGCGGCTACCTGGTCGCGGTCTACAAGCTCGACTTCAATGCCGCCGCCTATCTCCGCCGCACCTGGGACTATCTCGAGATGATGGATGTGATCTCGGGATTGGTGAAGGCCGGAGCCTTCGGCTTCCTGATCTCGCTGACCGGCTGCTACCACGGCTACAACTCCAAGGGCGGCGCCCAGGGCGTCGGCCAGGCGACCACCAGCGCGGTGGTCTCCGCCTCGATCCTGATCCTGGTCTTCAACTACATCATCACCGAGATGTTCTTCGCCAAATGAGCACGCCCAAAATCGAGCTCACAGGCGTGAAGAAGGCGTTCGGCGCGAAGGTCGTGCTGGACGGCATCGACTACGTCCTGCCGAAGGGCGAGAGCCTGGTGGTCATCGGCGGCTCGGGCTCCGGCAAGTCTGTTCTGCTGAAATGCATCCTCGGTGTGCTTCGCCCCGATTCAGGCTCGATCCGCATCGACGGGGTCGAGACCGTCGGCATCAAGGGCGATGCGCGCGAGGACGTGGTGAAGAAGATCGGCATGCTGTTCCAGGGCTCGGCCCTCTTCGACAGCCTGCCGGTTTGGGAGAACGTCGCCTTCCGCCTGATCCAGGGCCAGGGCATGGACCGAAAGCAGGCGAAGGAGATCGCGCTCGGCAAGCTCGCCCAGGTCGGCCTCGCCCCGCCGGTCGCCGAGCTCTATCCGGCGGAACTCTCCGGCGGCATGCAGAAGCGCGTGGCCCTTGCCCGCGCCATCGCCAGCGATCCCGAGATCATCTTCTTCGACGAGCCGACCACCGGCCTCGACCCGATCATGGCCGACGTCATCAACGACCTGATCGTCGCCAGCGTCAGCAAGCTCGGCGCCACCACCATCTCGATTACCCACGACATGGCGAGCGCACGCAAGATCGCGACCCGCATCGCCATGATCTATGCCGGCCGCTTCATCTGGTCCGGCCCCGTCTCCGAGATCGACCGCTCGGGCAACGAGTATGTCGACCAGTTCATCCACGGCCGCGCCGAAGGCCCGATCCAGATGGCGGTGAGGCGGGCATAGGCTCCATGGCCAAACCGCAAACCCGCTACGTCTGCCAGTCCTGCGGGGCCAGCACGGCCAAATGGGCGGGACGCTGCGAATCCTGCGGGGCCTGGAACACCATCGTCGAGGAGACCGCGGAGGCGCTGGCGCCGAAGGGCCAGTCGGCCAAGGGCGGACGCAAGATCGAGTTCGTCGAGCTGTCAGGTCCGTCGACAGAGGTCATGCGCTCGGTCACCGGCATCGCCGAGTTCGACCGGGTCTGCGGCGGCGGGCTGGTGCCGGGCTCGGCGATCCTGATCGGCGGCGACCCCGGCATCGGCAAGTCGACCCTGCTGCTCCAGGTGGTCGCCCGCGTCTCGGTCCACGGATCGACCCTCTACATCTCCGGCGAAGAGTCGGTCGACCAGGTGCGGCTCCGGGCCAAGCGCCTCAAGGTCGACGGCGCCAAGGTGGCGCTGGCCGCCGCCACCTCCGTCCGCGACATCCTGGCCAGCCTCGACCACGCCGACCGGCCGGACGTCGTGGTGATCGACTCGATCCAGACCATGTATGTCGACACCCTTGATTCGGCCCCCGGGACCGTGGCCCAGGTCCGGGCCTCGGCCCAGGAGCTGATCCGCCTGGCCAAGCGCCGCGGCTTCGCCCTCTTCCTGGTCGGCCACGTCACCAAGGAAGGCGCCATCGCCGGCCCCCGCGTGCTGGAGCACATGGTCGACACCGTCCTCTACTTCGAGGGCGAGCGCGGGCACCATTTCCGCATCCTCCGCGCGGTGAAGAACCGATTCGGGCCGACCGACGAGATCGGCGTCTTCGAGATGACCGAACTGGGCCTCACCGAGGTCTCCAACCCCTCGGCCCTGTTCCTGGCCGAACGCCGGGGCGACGTCTCCGGCGCTGCCGTGCTCGCCGGCATGGAAGGCACCCGTCCGGTGCTGGTCGAGGTCCAGGCCCTGGTGGCGCCGTCCACCTTCTCGACCCCGAGGCGCGCCGTGGTCGGCTGGGATACCGGCCGGCTGGCGATGGTGATGGCGGTCCTGGAGGCGCGTTGCGGGGTCAGCCTCGCCGGCACCGACGTCTACCTGAACGTCGCCGGCGGCCTCAAGATCAACGAGCCGGCGGCCGACCTCGCCTGCGCCGCCGCCCTCATCTCGTCCTTGACGCAGACCCCGGTTCCGCCCGACACCGTGGTCTTTGGCGAGATCGGGCTCGCCGGCGAGATCAGGCAGGTCGGGCAGTCCGACGCACGCCTCAAGGAGGCGGCGAAGCTGGGCTTCTCCAAGGCCTTCATGCCGCGACGGCGACGGAAGCAGGGGACCGGCGAGGCCCCGCTCGAGCTCGTCGAGCTCGACCAGCTGGCCGAGCTGGTGACCCGCCTGGACGGCGAGTCGAGCCTCGGCCGGAGACGCGCATGAGCAGCATGACCGCCGTCCCCTTCTCCTTCACCGACGGCCTGGTCGTCGGCATCATCCTGTTGTCCGGCCTCTTCGCCTTCTTCCGTGGCTTCGTCCGCGAGGCGCTGGCGATCGGCACCTGGATCGGCGCCGCCTTCGCAGCACTCTACGGCTTCAAATACGCCCGCCCGATCGCGCGCCAGTTCATCACCGTCGAGATGATCGCCGACGTCACCGCCGCCGCGGTGCTGTTCATCACGGCTTTGATCGTGCTCAGCATCATTTCCGGGCCGATCTCGCGCCGGGTCCAGGCGAGCGCGCTTTCCGCGCTCGACCGCTCGCTGGGATTCCTGTTCGGCCTTGCCCGCGGCGCGGTCATCGTCTGCCTCGCTCTCCTGGTCGTAAACTGGGCGATCCCCAAGGACCAGCGCCCGGACTGGATCACCAGCGCCCGCACCCTGCCGGCGATCGAGACCGGGGCCCAATGGCTCTTGAACCTGCTGCCGCGCGAGGCCACATCGCAGACCCGCGCCGCCGCCGACGAGGCCCGGCGCAAGGCCGAGCAGGCGATGGACACGAAACGGAGCCTCGACCGATTGATCAGCCCTCAGCCCCAGCCGAATCCCGCTGCCCAGGAACCCCGTCCCGGCTATAATGCCGAGCAGCGTCGCGATCTCGACGGCCTGATCCGGACCACCCAGTAAAGGCCCGCCGATGAGCCTCAACACGAACCCCTTCGACGACGACAAGCTGCACGAGGAGTGCGCCCTCTTCGGCATCTTCGGCACGCCCGATGCCGCCGCGCACACCGCGCTCGGCCTCCATGCCCAGCAGCACCGCGGCCAGGAAGCGACCGGCATCGTCGCCTTCGACGGCCAGCAATTCAGCGCCCACCGGGGCCTGGGTCACGTCGGCGACAATTTCGGCGACCCTCGCGTGATCCAGCAGCTCAAGGGCCACGCCGCCATCGGCCATAACCGCTACGCCACCACCGGCGCCACCATCGCGCGCAACTCCCAGCCGCTGTTCGCCGAGTTCGAGTCGGGCGGCTTCGCCGTCGGCCACAACGGCAACCTCACCAATGCCATGGAGGTCCGGAAGGACCTGGTCCGCCGCGGCTGCCTGTTCCAGTCGACCACCGACAGCGAGGTCATCATCCATCTGATGGCGATCGGCCGCGGCGTCAGCGTGGTCGAGCGCCTGGTCGGCGCGCTTCGCCAGGTCGAGGGCGCCTACTCCCTGGTGGCGCTGTCGCCGATCGGACTGATCGGCGTCCGCGATCCGCACGGCGTCCGCCCGCTGGTGCTGGGCAAACTCGGCGACGCCTACATCCTGTCGTCGGAGACCTGCGGCCTCGACATCATCGGCGCCGACTTCGTGCGCGACATCGAGGCCGGCGAAGTGGTGCTGATCGACGAGGCGGGGGTGCACAGCCACCACCCGTTCCGCGAAAAGGACAAGCGCTTCTGCATCTTCGAGTACATCTACTTCGCCCGGCCCGACAGCGTCGTCGAGGGCATGAGCGTCTACGAGGCGCGAAAGCGCATCGGCGCGGAACTCGCGCGCGAGAGCCATGTCGATGCCGACCTCGTCATCCCGGTGCCGGACTCGGGCGTGCCGGCGGCGATCGGTTACGCGGCCGAGAGCGGCATCCCCTTCGAGCTCGGCATCATCAGGAACCACTATGTCGGCCGCACCTTCATCGAGCCGACCGATACCATCCGCCATCTCGGCGTGAAGCTGAAGCACAACGCGAACCGCGCCCAGATCGAAGGCAAGCGCGTCATCCTGGTCGACGACTCGATCGTGCGCGGCACGACCTCGATGAAGATCATCCAGATGGTCCGCGCCGCCGGCGCCAAGGAAGTGCATTTCCGCATCGCCAGCCCGCCGACGACGCATTCCTGCTTCTACGGCGTCGACACGCCCGAGCGCTCGAAGCTGCTGGCCGCCCAGATGGACGTGAAGGCGATGGCCGAGCATATCGGCGCCGACACGCTGGCCTTCGTCTCGCTCGACGGCCTCTACCGCGCCGTCGGCGCGACCGGCCGCGACGCCAGGAACCCGGCCTATTGCGACGCCTGTTTCACCGGCGACTACCCGATCCCGCTGGTCGACCAGCTCGAGGGTGGCCAGACCCGCCAGCTCTCGCTCCTGACCGAGACCGTCTAGCGCGGCATCACCGTCGTTCGTAGCCCGGCCCCTCGTCCCTCCTCTAAGCGAGTATGTCCCCCATGCGCCTGAAAGACCGGATCGCGCTCGTCACCGGTGCGTCCCGCGGCATCGGCCGCGCCGTCGCCGAACGCTTCGCCAAAGAGGGTGCCCATGTGGTGGCGACCGCCCGCACCGTCGGCGGGCTCGAGGAGCTGGACGACGCGATCACGAAAGCCGGCGGCACCGTGACCCTGGTGCCGCTCGACCTCGCCAAGCCCAACGGCATCGAGGAACTGGGCCAGGCGATCTTCGACCGCTTCAAGCGCCTCGACGTCCTGGTCGCCAATGCGGCGGTCGCCGCGCCGCTCGGGCCGATTTCCCAGCTTGCGCCCAAGGCGTGGGAGGAGTCGGTCGTCCTCAACATGACCTCGACCTGGCGGCTGATCCGCTCGATGGAACCGCTGCTGAAGATCTCCCCGGCCGGCCGCGCCATCTTCGTGACTTCGGGCGTCACCAAGATGATCCCGGCTTATTTCGGGGCTTATACGGCGACCAAGGCCGGTATGGAGGCGCTGGTCTACACGTGGTGCAAGGAGATCGAGAAGACCAACATCAAGGCCAACCTGCTCTCCCCTGGCGCCGTCCGCACGCAGATGCGCGCCGGTGCCTTCCCGGGTGAGGATCCGGCCACGGTGACGCCGCCGGAGGCGATCGCCGGCGCCTTCGTGGATCTGGCCGAGGCCGCCTGCGAGCGCCACGGCGAATGGATCAAGGCGCAGAAATAGGGACCGGAACTCCAACCATTCCAAACTGTTGTGCTGGGGCGGGGGGAGCCTAGGACAGCAGGAGCCGCACATGGCTTTCTCGACCCTTCCCGGCCCCGCCGGTCACCTTCATTTCGATGACGGCGGCCAGGGTGGCACGCCCGTCGTCTTCCTCCATTCCTTCTCCGGCAACACTGCTCACTGGACGGCCCAGCTGGCCCATCTCCGGCCCCAGCGCCGGGCGGTGGCCCTGGACCTCCGTGGGCACGGCCGTTCGGAGATGCCGAAGGACCTCGGCAAGTACACGATCGAGAACCTGGCCGGCGACGTCGCCGCCGTCGCCAATACGCTCGGCCTCGACCGCTTCGTCCTGGTCGGCCACAGCATCGGCGCCGCCGTCGCCATGGCGTTCGCCGCAGTGCATCCGAACCGCGTCGCGGGCCTGCTCCTGGTCGGCGCCCCCGGCAAGGTGCCGGGCGAGCAGGCGCAGCAAATCCTCTCGGCGATGGCCGCCGACTACGACGGGACCATGCGACCCTACTGGGACAAGCTCATGCACGGCACCAAGCCGAAGGTGCGGCGCGTGCTGATCCGCGAGATGCAGGCCGTGCCGAAGGAGATCGGGCTGGCGTTGATCAAGGCGACCTTCGATTTCGACCCGGTGGCGCAGCTGATGACCTATCCAGGGCTGAAGCTCGCGATCATCACCGACCTCAACGACCAGCCTTTCGATCTGCACAAGCTGGCGCCCGGCCTGCCCCACCGTCGCATCGTCGGCACCAGCCACTGGCCGCACATGGACAAGCCAGCCGAGTTCAACGCGATCCTCGACGGATTCCTCGCCACGGTCGCGTCCGGAGCCGACGGGCAGCCGCAGCACCGGGCGGCTGAATAGCGGCAAGGCGGGCGGGGTCGCCTTCGACCTCCGATCTCGACTAGCATCCTCCCCTTCAGGGGAGGACCGCTTATGACAGCCGCCAAGCCGACCGCGACGCTCGTGCCCTATCTGCCGGTGCGCCAGGAATGGCTCGACCGGCGGAAGGAGGACGCCCTCGATCCGGATCTTCCGATCGTCGACCCTCATCATCATCTCTGGGACCGGCCGGGCTGGCGCTACCTGCTGCCGGAGCTGCTGGAAGACCTGAACAGCGGCCACAACATCGTCTCCACCGTCTATCTCCAGGCCCGCTCCATGCACCGGGTCGGCGGAGCGGAGGAGCTGCGGCCGGTGGGCGAGACCGAGTTCGTCAACGGCGTCGCCGCGATGAGCGCCAGCGGCACCTACGGCGCGACCCGCATCTGCGAAGGCATCGTCGGCTATGCGGACCTCCGCCTCGGCGCCGAGGTCCGCCGGGTGCTGGAGGCGCATGGACGAATCACCGACCGCTTCCGCGGCATCCGCCACATCTCCGCCTGGGACGATTTCCACGGCCTCCGCAATCCGGCCTTCGAGATGCCGCCCGGCCTGATGGGAACGCGCGGATTCCGCGAGGGCTTCTCCGTGCTCGAGTCGATGGGCCTCACTTTCGATGCCTGGCTCTATCACCCCCAGATCGACGATCTCACGGCGCTTGCCCGCGCCTTCCCGACGACGCAGATCGTCATCAATCACGCCGGCGGCCCGCTCGGCATCGGCCCCTATGCCGGCCGCCGCGACGAGGTCTTCAAGACCTGGTCGACCGCCATCCGCGGCCTCGCCCAGTGCCCGAACGTGCATGCGAAGCTGGGCGGCCTCGGCATGAAGCTCAACGGCTTCGGCTTCGAGGACAAGCCGGACCCGCCCTCCTCCGACGAGTTGGCCACGGCCTGGAAGCCTTACGTGGAGACCTGCATCGAGGCCTTCGGCGCCGCTCGCTGCATGTTCGAGAGCAACTTCCCAGTCGACAAGGGCTCCTACAGCTATCCGGTGTTCTGGAACGCCTGCAAGAAACTGGCGAAGGGCGCCAGCGCTGCGGAGACGGCCGACCTCTTCGCCGGCACCGCCGCCCGCTTCTACCGGCTGACGCCGCCTGGGTGAGCCGCACCTGCATCTGAACGACCCGGTCTTACCTTGAAGTCGGCACGGTGCTAGCGTGTCGTCGAAGAAACACACCCCGACTGGAATCCCATCCCACCGACTCAAACGAGGATTTCCGATGCGCAACGCCCTTCGACCGCTCGCCGCCGCGCTTCTGCTCTCGTCCGTCCTCGCCGCCGCTCCCGCCGCGCTGGCGCAGACCGGCGACGGTTCGGTGATCCGCTACGTGCCCCAGGGCGACCTTCGCGTCCTCGATCCGATCTGGACCACCGGCACGGTGACGCAGGTGTTCGGCTCGATGATCTACGACACGCTGTTCGCCCGCGACGGCAAGCTGCGGGTGCAGCCGCAGATGGTCGAGACCTGGTCGGTCTCCCAGGACGGCCTCACCTACCGCTTCACCTTGCGCCCGGGCCTCACCTTCCATGACGGCAAGCCCGTCACCTCCAAGGACGTGATCCCGTCGCTGGAGCGCTGGGGCAAGCGCGACATCATGGGGCAACGGCTGTTCCAGTCGGTCGGCAAGATGGAGGCGATCGACGACCGCACCTTCACCCTCGCACTGAAGGAGCCCTACGGCCTGGTGATCGACTCCTTGGGCCGCATCGGCGGGCTGATCCCGGCGATCATGACCGAGCGGATGGCGAAGACCGATGCCGCGACCCAGGTGCCCGAGCATATCGGCTCCGGCCCCTTC
>CAMDFP010000117.1 GCA_945897335.1 Asaia bogorensis
CTGAACCGCAGCTTCCCCGGCGACCCCAACGGCACGCCGACCTGGATGATCTCGCACTACATCGAGACCGAGCTGATGAGCCGCGCCGACCTGGTGCTCGACCTGCACTCGGGCGGCTCCAGCCTGAACTACATCCCGAGCGCGCTCGCCCGCGTCACCGGCGACAAGAAGCGCGACGCCAAGATCTACGCGTTGCTCGACGCCTTCGCCGCGCCGATCAGCTACATCACCAACGCGCTTGGCGAGAACCGGACCTCGACGGCGGCGGCCGAGCGGGCGGGGACGATGATCATCGGCACCGAGCTCGGCGGCAAAGGCACCGTCGACATCGACGGCACGCGGGCCGCGGTGAATGGCGTCCGCGGGGTGCTCGAATACATGGGCGTGGTCAAGGAGACCGACGTCACCAAGACGCGCCCGAAGACCCGCCTGATGGAGGTCCGGGACGTCAGCTACTACGTCTATGCGCCCCAGCCGGGCCTGTTCGAGCCCGTGGTCAAGCTTGGTGCCACGGTGAAGAAGGGGCAGACCGCAGGCTTCGTCCACTTCATGGACGATCCGGGCCGCGAGCCGGTCGAGGTGAAGTTCAACGCCAACGGCGTCGTCCTCTGCGAGCGCATTCCGGGCAAGATCGAACGCGGCGACTGCCTGTTCCATCTGGCGACGGACGTGAAGAAGTAGCGCCTATCGGACTTCCGCGAGATCGCTCGGCGGCGACGGTGCCGCCGCGATCTCGCGGATCAGCTTGTTCAGGATCGCCGTCTGGAACGAGGCGAAGTCCTCGGCGACGATCAGGAACGAGCCGGGGCCGCCGATGACGTTCGTCTGGTAGTACTCGTCCAGGTTCGGCTCGGCCGGCAGCCACGGGCTCGGGCGTTCGTTCATGATCGGCAGGCCGTTGATGGTGATGCCGAGCTTGAGCGCGTCGTCGCGGGCCTCGGCGGCGGTTCGGCCCGAGTTGTTGGAGCCGTCACCCGAAATGTCGATGACCAGGCGGTCGCTCTCGAACGGGCTCAGCTCGAACAGGCGGATGCCGTAGTCGATCGCGCCCGAGATCGAGGTCCAGCCGGCGAAGCTGCGGGGAGCGGCAAGGATCGCCTCGGCGAAGAGGGCGGCGCTCTCGCCGTCGCTGATCCTGGTCCACTTCACCACCTGCTTCTGCAGATGCGCGTTCGACCATTCCATGTAGGTGACGCCGATCGCGCGGTGCTTGCCGGAGAGGATCGAGGCGAGCACCCGCGGGTCCTTGAGCGCGTCGGCATAGCCTTCGCGCTGCAGGTGGAACTCCTCGTCGTCTACCGAACGCGAGATGTCGACGGCGAGCACCAGCTGCAGGTCAACCGGTTCGCCCGCGGCGGCAGCCCCGCCGACCGCCAGCAGCCCGGCGACGAAAAGGCCGAGGAGGCGGCGCATCGGCTGGACCTCCTAAACCTCGTTGTCCGGCGTGGCCAGCATGCAGCCATTGACCCGCCAGGTGCCGTCGGCCTGGCGTTCCATGACGTAGAGGGCGAGGACTTCCGTGCCGTCAGGGGCGGTGACGAAGACCTTCTGCACCAGCGTGCCGTCGTCCTCGATCAGGTCGCCGAAGCGTACCGTGCGCGGCCGGTAGACCGGCTGATAGCCGTTCCGCACCATCGCCATGAAGTTTTCGGCGGTGCGGAAGATGCCGCGGATGTTGGGCGAGGCGAAGCCGAAGGCGCGTTCGCCGTCATCCGAGCGGAACGCATTGATCTGCCCCTCGATCACCGTGCGGATCGCGCCCCTCTCGGGCGCCGGAAGATTGGACGGGTTCTGGGCCAAGGCCGGCGTCGCGGCGAGCAGGGCAAGCAGCGCCAGAAGTTGGAACACGCGACCGAGCACGGTCATCGGCGTCTCCCTCAAATCCAGCCCCCGGATGGAATTGTGTCATTTCGTCGCAGGCGGGGCCAGCGGCAATCGTCGGTTCACGGCAGATCGGCCAGAAGCGGGACCACGCGCACCGGCAAGATGCCGCTGCGGCCGCGGATCTCGATCTCCTCGCGCGCGAATCGGGAAAGGTCGATGGCGGCCGTCTGCTCCAGCGCTTCGGAGACGACGAGTTCCGCCTTGAACTCCTTGGTCAGGGTCTCGAGCCGGCTCGCCGTGTTGACGGCATCGCCGATGGCGGTGACCGTCGTCGCCCGGGCGTAGCCCATTTCGCCGACGATGGCGGGACCCAGATGGATGCCGAGCCCGATGCGGAGCGGTTCTTCGAGGTCGGTCGCGAGCGCGCGGTTGAGGGCGGCCAGGCTCTCGCCCATGCGCTTGGCGGCGGCAAGCGCGGAGCGGGCGCCGGCCTCGGGTGTGGTGTCGATGCCGAACAGCGCCATGATGCCGTCGCCGATGAACTTGTCGACCCGGCCGCCGGACTCCTCGATGGCGCGACCCATCTCGGCGAAATAGCGGTTCAGCAGGAAGACCACGTCGAAGGGCAGCTTGTGCTCGGACAGCTTGGTGAAGCCCCGGAGGTCGGCGAACATGATCGCGATCTCCTTCTCCGCGCCGGCGACGTAGTTGGGGCGCCTGAGCGCTTCCTTCGGCGACGCGGTCGGCGGCAGCAGCGGCGAGACCTCCAGGTCCGCGGACGGGCGGATCTGGCAGGCGAGCCGGACCTTGGGCGGGGCAGCGACGCGGTCGAGCACCTTCTGCTCCTCCGGCGTCGGCGGCGGCAACGTCTCGGCGCCGCGGCCGAGCCTGACCCGGCAGGTCGAGCAGCGCCCGCGCCCGCCGCAGACCGACGCATGCGGAATGCCCACCGAACGGCTCGCCTCAAGCACGGTCATGCCCGGCTGCACGCCGACCCTGCGGCCGTCCGGATATGTCAGGGTCGCCGCGGTGCCGCGCGCGAACCAGTCGCGGGCGCTCCTCGCCGCCAGCGTCATGGCGAGCACGGCGAAGAAGCCGATCCTGAGGCCGAACTCGATGCGCTCGATCTCTGCTGCGGCCGAGGCCGGCGGAAAGCGGATCGCCTGAGCCATGCGCCGCATCCAGGCCGGGTCGCTCGACAGGATCAGCACGTTGCGGCCGGCAACGCCGAAGCCGACCAGCGCCAGGACCGGGACCAGGAGAGCAGCGCTATAGAGATAAGGCAGCGCCCGCGGATACCAGGGCCGGAGCCTCAGCCAGAAATGGAGGCCGATGCAGGCGTGCAGCCATGCGACCAGCAGGACCGCCACCTGCTGGAGAGCATAGCCAGGAGAAAACACCCACTGGACGAGCAGGACATAGGCGTAGAGATCCTCGAGTCCGTAGAACGTATGGGCGCCGCGCGTGCCCAGGATGTGGATGAAGAGGAGCGGCGGGATCGAGAGGCCGAGCAGCAGCTGGGCCGCCTCCCAGGGCGGCATCCGCAGGCTGCGGCGGCGGTAGAGGGCGACGAAGGCGAGCGTGATATGGATCCAAAGCGCCCCATAAAGCGCCAAAGTCAGCGGCGGCAGCCGCCAGACCCAGACGAACACCCGGCGGGTCATCTCCAGGGCGTCCAGCGAAACCAGCCCGGCCGCATGGTTGAGGAGATGGGTCGAAACATAGGCGAACAGCACCAGCCCCGAGCCCAGGCGGAGACGGCGGATCACCAGCGCCCAATCGACCCCGGCGCCCGTCGCACCCATTCCCAAGCCGGTGCCTGTCATGCTATCCTCCGCCGTCCGCCGGCCGCCCCAAGGCTAACATACGAGCCGGGCGCCGGAGCGGATCCCTCTTGCAATTGATCGAGGGCTGCCTAAATGGCGCCCAAATTCGATGGCAAGGGAGACAAAAGGGTGGGGGCGACGCATGAGGGTGGCATGTCCGAGATGATCGCGATCGACGGGCTCACCAAGCGTTTCGGCGCGATCACGGCCGTCGACGATATTTCGTTCACGGTGAAGCGCGGCGAGGTGCTGGGTTTCCTTGGGCCGAACGGCGCCGGCAAGTCGACCACGATGAAGATGATCACGGGCTTCCTCGCGCCGACCGCGGGCACGGCGCGCGTGTGCGGCTACGACGTCCAGGACGACCCGATCGACGCCAAGAAGAAGATCGGCTATCTGCCCGAAGGCGCGCCGGCCTATCCGGACATGACGCCGGCAGCCTTCCTCGACTTCATCGCCCGCGTGCGCGGCCTCGACGCCGGGACGCGCAAGCGCCGCATCGCCGATGCGGTCGAGAAGACACAGCTCTCCGATGTGCTGTACCAGTCGATCGACACGCTCTCGAAGGGCTTCAAGCGCCGGGTGGGTCTCGCCCAGGCGCTGCTGCACGATCCCGAGGTGCTGATCCTGGACGAGCCGACCGACGGCCTCGACCCCAACCAGAAGCACGAGGTCCGCAGCCTGATCAAGGCGATGTCCTACGACAAGGCGATCATCATCTCGACCCACATCCTCGAAGAGGTCGACGCGATCTGCACCCGCGCCATGGTCATCTCCGGCGGCCGTGTCGTCGCCGACGGGACGCCGGTCGAGCTGGAGCAGCTGTCGCGCCACTACAACGCAGTCGCCGTCCGCCTCGAGGACGAGGCCGATACCGACGCGGTGAAGTCGGCACTGGAGCGTATCGACGGCGCGCTCTCGGTCGAGGCCAACAAGTATTCCGGACTCCTCACCGTCTACCCGAAGGACGGGGCCTCGCTGATCGGCGAGGTCGGGCAGGTGATGCGGTCCGGCCGCTGGCGGGTCGCCGAGATCCGCGTCGAGCGCGGCCATCTCGACGAAGTCTTCCGTCGCATCACGCAGGCGTAGGGGCTCCGTCACATGGGTATCTACACGATCTTCCGGCGCGAGCTGACCAGCTACTTCCTGACGCCGCTCGCCTACATCTTCATCGTCATCTTCCTGGCGATGGCCGGCACCTTCACCTTCTTCGTCGGCAACTTCTTCGGCCGCGGCCAGGCCGACCTGCAGCCGTTCTTCCAGTTCCACCCGTGGCTCTATCTCTTCCTGATCCCGGCTATCACCATGCGGCTGTGGGCGGAAGAGCGGAAGACGGGCTCGATCGAGCTGCTGCTGACGCTGCCGATCTCGATGACGGACGCGGTTCTCGGCAAGTTCCTCGCCGCCTGGTGCTTCACCGGCATCGCGCTGGCGCTGACCTTCCCGATGTGGATCACCGCCAACGTGCTGGGCTATCCGGACAACGGCGCGATCCTCGCCGGATATGCCGGCAGTTTCCTGATGGCCGGCAGCTTCCTCGCGGTCGGATCGGCGATCTCGCCGCTCACCAAGAACCAGGTCATCGCCTTCGTCGTCACCTCGGTGGTGTGTTTCATCTTCACCGTCGGCGGCACCGGCGTGGTGTTGAACTTCTTCACCGGATGGGCGCCGACGCTGGTGGTCGACACCGTGTCGCAGATGAGCTTCATGACTCATTTCAACGCCATCTCGCGCGGCGTCATCGACGCCCGCGACATGGTCTACTTCGCCTCGGTGATCGGCTTCTTCCTGTTCGCCAACGTGATCCTCGTCGACCTCAAGAAGGCGGGCTGACCCAAATGCCGAACGACATCTCCCGTCCGGGCGAAGGCGAAGCGGTCGCCAAGCGGCCTCAGGGCGTGAGCGCGCAGGCGCGTCGCTCCTACGCCTGGGCCGCGCTGGTTGCCGGCATCGTCCTCTTCCTCGCGATCAACATCCTCTCCAACGCCTGGCTCCGCGCCGGCCGCGTCGATCTCACCCAGGGCAAGCTCTACACGCTGTCCGAGGGCACCAAGGATATCCTGTCCAAGATCGAGGAGCCGATCACGCTCCGGCTCTACTTCTCGCCGAAGCTCGGCCGCGACATCCCGCTCTACGCCAACTATCACCAGCGCGTGCGCGATCTCCTGGAGGAGTACACGAGCCGGTCGGCGGGCAAGATCAAGCTCGAGTTCTACGATCCCGCGCCCTATTCCGACGTCGAGGACCGTGCCGTCGCCTATCGCCTCCAGGGCGTGCCGCTGGAGCAGGGCGGCGAGCAGGTGTTCTTCGGCCTGGCCGGCACCAACTCGACCGACGACGAGGAAATCCTCGCCTTCTTCCAGCCCGAGCGCGAGCGCTTCATCGAATACGACCTGACCAAGGTCGTATTCAACCTGGCGAATCCACGGCGGCGCGAGGTCGGCCTGATCTCGCAGCTGCCGATCGCCGGCGACGTGATGCCGATGCAGGGCATGCGCATGCCGCAGCCCTGGGTGGTGATGGACCAGATGCGCCAGGTCTTCCAGGTGCGGCAGTTCGGCGGCGACACCGGGTCGCTGCCGAAGGACCTGCAGCTCCTGATGCTGGTGCATCCTAAAGAGCTGTCGGAGGAAGGCCAATACGCCCTCGACCAGTTCGTGCTGCGCGGCGGCAAGCTGCTGGTCTTCGTCGATCCCAATTCCGAGGTCGACGCGGCGCGTCCGAGTCGCGATCCGAACGCGATCCCCGGCCCGACCGCGTCCAACCTGCCGAAGCTGTTCGACGCCTGGGGCGTCGAGCTGGTCAAGGATCGGGTGATCGGTGACCGCCTGACCGCGACCCGTGTCAACGCCGGAACCCAGCAGCGTCCGCGCGTCACCGACTACATCGTCTGGAACGGCTTCAAGGCCGGCAACCTGAACCGCCAGGATGCCGTCACCGGCGAGCTGCAGGTGCTCAATGCTGCCTCGGTCGGCATCCTGAAGCCGAAGGCGGGGGCGACCACCACCTTCGCGCCGCTGATCACCGCCAGCCCCGGGGCGATGGAAGTCGAGACCGACAAGATCAAGTTCGCGCCCGATCCGGCCCAGCTGCTCAAGGACTACAAGGCCGGAAGCGAGATCCTGACCATGGCGGCCCGGATCACCGGCCCGGCCAAGACCGCCTTCCCCGATGGCCCGCCCAAGGTCGAGGGACGGCCCCAGCAGCCCGACCTGCAGCCGCATGTCGCCGAGAGCCAGGGGCCGATCAGCGTCATCGTCATCGCCGACACCGACATGCTGGACGACCGCTTCTGGGTCTCGGCCCAGGAGTTCTTCGGCCAGCGCGTGGTCCAGCCCTCGGCCAACAACGGCGACTTCGTCGTCAACGCGATCGAGAACCTGGCTGGCGGCAGCGATCTGATGAGCCTCAGGAGCCGCGGCATCTCGTCCCGGCCCTTCGAGCTGGTGCAGGACATCCAGCGCGATGCCGAGCGCCGCTTCCGCTCGAAGGAGCGCGAGCTGCAGGACAAGCTGAAGGAGACCGAGAAGAAGCTCTCCGACCTCCAGACCAAGGAGCAGTCGGGCGGCGCCACCATCCTCTCGGCCGATCAGCAGAAGGCGATCGAGGACGCGCGGAAAGAGATCCTGACGCTCCGTCGCGAGCTCAGGCTGGTGCAGAACGATCTCCGCAAGGACATCGACCAGCTGGAGGCCACGCTCCGGATCGTCAACATCGGGCTGATCCCGATCCTGGTGGCGCTGCTCGCCATCGGCCTCGGCATCGTCCGCATCACCCGTCGCCGCCGGCGCGCTACGGCCCTGGCCTGAGGAGACGACGATGAAGCCTAGGGCATTCTACATCCTGCTCGGCGCGACGGTGATCGTCACCTCCGCCGCGGCTCTCACCGCCTGGCAGCGGGCTGCCGCCACGCTGGGCTCGATCGCGTCGGAGACCGTGGTCCCCGGCCTGATCGACCGCGTCAACGACGTGGCATCCATCGAGGTGGTCAAGGGCAAGGAAACGGTCACGGTGCAGCGTGGCGCCGATGGCTGGGTCATGCCGGACCGCGGCGGCTATCCGGTCAAGTTCGAGACGGTGAAGCAGAACATCGTCACCATGGCCGAGCTGAAGACGGTCGAGCCGAAGACCGCCAAGGCCGATCTCTACAGCCGCATCGAGGTCGAGGACCCGGCCGGCGCCGAGAGCAAGTCGTCGCAGATGACCTTCAAGGACAAGGACGGCAAGGTCATCGCCTCGATGATCGTCGGCCGCAAGCGCTACGCTCCCATCGGCGGCAAGGACATGGTCTATGTCCGGAAGCCCGGCGACAGCCGCTCCTGGCTCGCCGAGGGCACCTTCGAGATCCGCACGCCGGCGCCCGAGTGGCTGGTCCGCGAGATCTCCGGCCTCAAGGAAGAGCGCTGGAAGACCCTGACCTTCACCCATCCCGACGGCAGCAAGGCGGTCATGCACCGCAAGGACCCGCCGCTCGGCAAGGACGGGAAGCCGCCAGCGAATGACGGCATGCCGCAGGAGGTCTGGGAGGTCGAGGGTCGTCCCGCCGACCGGAACCTGAAGCCGCCGGCGACCGTGAACTCGACCGCGTCCGCCTTTGACTTCCTGAACCTCGACGACGTGAAGCCGTCGAAGGACGTCGCCGACGGCACGCTGAAGGCCGCTGCCGAGTTCCTGGCGACCGACGGCCTGATCATGAAGTCGCGCCTGGTCGAGAAGGGCGATGCCAGTTGGGCGATCCTCGAAGCCTCGACCACGGCCGAGGCCGCGCAGCCGATCAAGGACGAGGCCGTCGCCCTCAACAAGAAGCTCGGCGGCTGGGCCTACAAGCTGCCGGAGTACAAGCAGAACTTCCTGTCGCGCAAATTCGACGACCTGGTCGAGCCGATGCGGGCGGCGGAGAAGAAGGAAGAGCCTCCGAAGATGGAAGCGCCGGCCAAGACCGAAGAGCCGGCGAAGCCGGACGAAGAGCCGAAGACCGAGAGCAAGGGCGGCTGACCGCCGGCCCGGGCCTGGTCTTCGCGGAGCCCGCAGGCCATGGCCGGAACGCCGACCTTCGCCGTCTCCGGCGGGTTCCTCGGAGCGACCCGGCGCGAACCTGACGCGCCGACGGTGATCGCCGGCATCCCGCTCGACATCGCCACGACGAACCGGCCCGGGGCGCGCTTCGGGCCCGAGAGCATCCGGCGGGCGAGCCGCATGCTGGTCGACGGCGATCACCCGACCCTGCGGGTCGACATGGCCGCCGGCCTCTCGGACATCGGCGATTTCGAGATCGCGCTGGGGGACGTGCCGGCGAGCCTGGCGCTGATCGAGCGACAAGCGGCGAAGATCCCCCATCTGGTCGCTCTCGGCGGCGACCACTCGATCGCGCTGCCGCTGCTCCGCGCGCTTGCCCGCCGCATCGGGCCTGTCGGCCTCGTCCATTTCGACGCCCATGTCGATACCTGGCCCGACAGCTTCGGCCTCACCTATGGCCATGGTTCGTGCTTCTTCCATGCGATCAACGAGGGGCTCGTCGATCCGAAGCGGATGATCCAGATCGGCATCCGCTCCCCGGTGCAGGACGCGGTGCTGCAATGGACGCTCGACCAGGGCGTCACCATCGTCACCGCGCAGGACGTGCACCAGCAGGGCATCGCCGATGTCGCCGCCCGCATCCGCGCCGCGGTCGGCGCCGCACCCGCTTACCTCACCTTCGACATCGACGCGCTCGACCCGGCCTTCGCGCCGGGCACCGGCACGCCGGAGATCGGCGGCCTCGCCACCTGGCAGGCTCAGGCGCTGCTGCGTGATCTCAAGGGCGTCGCCTTCGCCGGCATGGACATGGTCGAGGTCGCGCCCGCCTACGACCACGCCGAGATCACGGCGCTCGCCGCAGCGACGATGGTCTACGAGTATCTGGCGTTGAGGCCGCGCTGAAATTGCGACTCCTTGCGGACTCGTCAGCCGCGTCAGTTTTGTGATTTTTTCGCAGGCGGGGCATAAAGGTCTTGCATCGCGCGCGAAATGCCTTAAATCCCCGCGTCCGACGCAGAACGCACGTGCCCTGGGCCCTGGGGTCAAGCAACGACGCAAGCGTCCTTTTCGGAGAGCCAGCCTTGTGGGCTGGCGCCTTGAAGGAGGTAGTGGCGATGTTTATGCCCAGGCTTAGTACCGGCGGCCGCTAGCCGTCTGCCGACCCGATCCCAGGTGACGACGCCCGCGCATGAGCGGGCCAGCCGGATCGGCCAAGCATCTCCATCCTGATCAGCTATCTCCGCCGCGTTTTCTGAACGTGGTGGCGGGTTCCTTGGGGGACATGCCATGGGTTCGTTGCCTCTTCGCGTCGCCGTTTCTCCTCTTCGCCGGAATGTCGCTCCGCGCGACCTCGCCGTCGCTCTGCCCTCGGTCGATACCGCGGTCGCCGAGCTGAAGCCGGAGGAGCCGATGCATTGCCTGCGCCCGCAGGCGATCGCCGCGGCGGCGCGCTCCTTCGTCGAGGCCTTCGCCGGCCGCACGCTCTACGCGGTCAAGTGCAACCCGGATCCCCGCGTGCTGTCGGCGCTGTGGCGCGGCGGCGTGCGTGCCTTCGACTGCGCCTCGCCGGCCGAGATCTCGGTCGTGCGCCAGGTGCTGCCGGAAGCGAGCATCCACTACATGCACCCGGTCAAGGCGCGCTCGGCGATCCGCATGGCGGCGGCCGCGGGCGTGCGCGACTTCGCGCTCGACAGCGCCGAAGAGCTCGAGAAGATCCTCACCGAGACCGGTTCGCCCCCCGTTGGTTCGACTGGGGACCTCGGGCTGATCGTGCGCATCGCGCTGCCGAAGGGCGGTGCCGCGCTCGATCTCTCCGGCAAGTTCGGCGTGGCTCCGGACGAGGCGCCGGCGCTGGTGCGGCGCGCGCGCCGGCATGCGCGGCGGCTTGGCCTCTCCTTCCATGTCGGCTCGCAATGCGACGATCCCGCCCGCTGGCGGGAAGCGATGGCGCTGGTCGCCGACATCGCGGTCGCCGCCGGCGTGAAGATCGACGTCGTGGATGTCGGCGGCGGCTTTCCGTCGGCCTATCCGGGCGCCGACCTGCCGGCGCTCGCCGCCTTCATGGCCGAGATCGACGGCGCCTTCGAGGCGCTGGTCGAGCGGCTCGGCGCGATCGCGCCCGGCGAGCTGTGGGCGGAGCCCGGTCGCGCGCTGGTCGCCCAGGGCGTGTCGGTCGTCGTCCAGGTGCAGGCGCGGCGCGACGGCGCACTCTACGTCAATGACGGCGTCTACGGCAGCTTGTCGGATGCCGGCGCGCTCGGCTGGCGCTACCCGGTCCGGCTGATCCGGCCGAGCACGGCGCCGGCGCGCCCGTTCACGCTGTTCGGTCCCACCTGCGACAGCCTCGACCGCATGGATGGCGGCTTCGTGCTGCCCGACGACGTGGCCGAGGGCGACTGGATCGAGGTCGGCCAGCTCGGTGCCTACGGCGCCTCGCTACGCACCGCCTTCAACGGCTTTGACCGTGGGCATCTGGTCGAGGTGTCAGATCCGCCGCTGTTGGCGACGCCCGGCTACGCGGCCGAGTGATGCCGCGCGGGTCCTTGCGTTCCCCCTCTCCCTGCGAAGCAGGGAGAGGGGGCATGACTGTAAAATCCGTATCTCGCGGAAATTAGTCCTTGACGGACGGGCCGGTTTTTGACAGGATCGGCGTTACTGGCTCGAGGTGGCTGACGCGCCGCCCCGGGCCATTTTCATGCCCGCAAGGCGACGGAGCCGGCGGGCAGTGCCTAGTCGTTTGAAACGCCACACGTCGACGCCTAATCTCAAGATGACGGGCCGTCTCGGCCCCCAAGACCGGAGGAGCCTCATGGCCCAGGACATCGTCATCGCCGCCGCCGCCCGTACGCCCATCGGCGCCTTCTCCGGTGGTCTTTCCACTCTTCCGGCCCATGAGCTCGGGGCGGCCGTCATCACCGCGGCGCTCGGCCGCGCCAAGGTCGAGGCGGCCGAGGTCGACGAGGTGCTGCTGGGCCAGGTGCTGGGGGCAGGTGCCGGCATGAACCCGGCGCGCCAGGCGGCGATCGCCGCCAAGATCCCGATCGGCGCCACCGCGATGGGCATCAACCAGGTCTGCGGCTCCGGTCTTCGCGCCGTGGCTCTCGGCTTCCAGTCGATCCGCAACGGCGACACCAAGGTCGTCGTCGCCGGCGGCCAGGAGAGCATGAGCCTGTCGCCGCACTGCATGCACCTGCGCAACGGCACCAAGATGGGCCCGGCCGAGATGGTCGACACCATGATCAAGGACGGGCTCTGGGACGCCTTCAACGGCTACCACATGGGCAACACCGCCGAGAACGTGGCCCAGAAGTGGCAGATCGACCGCGCCCACCAGGATGCCTTCGCCGCGTCCTCGCAGGCCAAGGCTGAGGCCGCGATCAAGGGCGGCCGCTTCAAGGACGAGATCGTGCCGATCACCATCAAGACCCGGAAGGGCGACCAGGTGGTCGACACCGACGAGCATCCGCGCTTCGGCACCACGGCCGAGACGCTGTCGAAGCTGCGCTCCGCCTTCACCAAGGACGGCACGGTCACCGCCGGCAACGCATCCGGCATCAACGACGGCGCCGCCGTGCTGGTGCTGATGACGGCGGCCGACGCCGCCAAGCGCGGGATCAAGCCTCTCGCCCGCATCGCCTCCTGGGCGACCCGCGGCGTCGATCCGGCGGTGATGGGCTCCGGCCCCATCCCGGCCAGCCGCGCCGCGCTCGAGAAGGCCGGCTGGAGCGTCGGCGACCTCGACCTGATCGAGGCCAACGAGGCCTTCGCCGCCCAGGCCTGCGCGGTGAACAAGGATCTCGGCTGGGACGATGCCCGGGTCAACGTCAATGGCGGCGCCATCGCGCTCGGCCATCCGATCGGCGCTTCGGGCGCCCGCATCCTGACGACGCTGCTCTACGAGATGCAGAAGCGGGATGCCAAGAAGGGCCTCGCCACGCTCTGCATCGGCGGCGGCATGGGGATCGCGCTCTGCGTCGAACGCTGACTAAAGGCGTCCAATCATAAAAAAGCTCTGGGAGGTTTCATGGCTCGGGTCGCAGTCGTCACCGGTGGTACCCGCGGGATCGGTGCCGCCATTTCAATCGCGCTCAAGAACGCAGGCTACAAGGTCGCAGCCAACTACGGCGGCAACGAGGAGGTTGCCGCTGCCTTCACCAAGGAGACCGGCATCAAGGCCTACAAATGGGACGTCAGCGACTTCGCCCAATGCCAGGCCGGCATCAAGCAGGTCGAGTCCGATCTCGGGCCCGTCGACGTGCTGGTCAACAACGCCGGCATCACCCGCGACGGCACCATGCACAAGATGACCTTCGAGCAGTGGAACGCGGTCATCCAGACCAACCTCTCCTCCTGCTTCAACATGTGCCGGGCGGTGATCGAGGGCATGCGCGCACGCAGGTTCGGCCGCATCGTCAACATCGGCTCGATCAACGGCCAGGCCGGGCAATACGGCCAGGTGAACTACGCCGCCGCCAAGTCCGGCATCCACGGCTTCACCAAGGCGCTTGCCCAGGAAGGGGCGGCCGTCGGGATCACGGTGAACGCCGTGGCGCCCGGCTATATCGACACCGAGATGGTGCGGGCCGTGCCGGCGAACGTGCTGGAGAAGATCGTGGCGCGCATCCCGGTCGGCCGCCTCGGCAAGGCATCCGAGATCGCACGCACCGTCCTGTTCCTGGTCGACGACGACGGCGGCTTCATCACCGGCTCGACGCTGTCGGTCAACGGCGGCCAGCACATGTACTGATGTGACGTCGGAAGCGCGCGAATACCCTCACCGCCCCTGGACGGCTGTCGGCGGTATCGTCTTCCGTGGCGAAGACGTCTTGCTGATCCGCTCCCGCAAGGGAGCGATCAAGGGCAAGTGGACGCTTCCCGGCGGGGCTCAGGACATCGGCGAGACGATCTTCGAGACGGCGATCCGCGAGG
>CAMDFP010000118.1 GCA_945897335.1 Asaia bogorensis
CTCCGACACCGCGCTTCTGCGGCGCAGGCGCGAAGTCCTTGGGCCCTGCATAGTCGAGCATCAGGAACGGGCTGATCTGCGCGCCCTGGATATGGCTCGAAAGCAGCGTTCGGACCGGGAAGCCGTCGCCGACCCAATGGCCGCGGGCGCTGGTGTAGGTTCCAAGGATCTTCTTCATGGGATCGTCTCTTTTCCGGCGGCCGGTTTCCGGCCGCAGATGTAGGAGCACATATGGCTCGCCGGTGCCAGATCGCCAGGGTCGCAGGCGGCGCACACACTGTTCCGCATGGCGGAACATCACCGCCTTAGCCTATCGTTACGCCGAACGCCTCGCGAAACCCCTGCTGTCCCTTCGGCGTGATCGCGACCGCGCGGGTGCCTTCGCTGCGGCGGATCCAGCCCTTGGCGAAGCAATGGGCGCAGAGGGCCGCCCCGACCGCGCCGGCCAGGTGCGGGCGCCGTTCGCTCCAGTCCAGGCAGGGGCGGCAGAGAAGCCGGCCGGTGCGCTTGCCGCGCCGGGCGAAGATGTCTTCGACGTCCATGCCGATGTCCCCCAGCAGCGCCATGCCGGAGTCGGTCAGCAGTCCGGCGTCGCTGCCCAGTTCCATATGCCCGCCGGCAACCAGCGCATCCGCAAGCGCCACGCCGAGGCGGCCGGCGAGATGATCGTAGCAGGTGCGTGCGGTGAGTAGCGCTGCGTCGCGAGGCCCGACGACGATCGGGCGCCGCCCCGACACCGCATCCGACGCCACTTCCATGATGCTTTCCATCATCCGGGCGACGGCCGGCGACGCCAGACGGTGGTAGCGGTGGCGGCCCTGCGTCTCGACCGCGAGCAGCCCGGCAGCAACCAGCTTGGCCAGATGGCTGCTCGCGGTCTGCGGGGTGATGCCGCCGGCGCGCGCCAGCTCGGACGCGGTCAACGCGCGTCCGTCCATCAGCGAATGAAGCATGCCGGCCCGCGCCGGATCCCCGGCCAGAGCAGCGATCTCGGCGAACACGGCATTGCTGGCCATGGGAGCCATCCCCTCCAGTGCGGCCGCACTCTAGCTCCGCGGCCTGACGGATGCTTCGGCCCCCACCGTAGCATCCGGTAAGCTACTTGCTGCGGGCGACGTAGACCCCGTCCCAGTCGGGCCCCGGCGGATCCTGGCGATATCCGGAGATGCGCTCGGCATAGAGGTTCCAGAGGACGGCCAGATCAGGCGCCAGCCCCCGCGCGGTATTGATCAGGGCCGCCGCCTCGTCCCATCGCTGCGCCCGGTAGGCCGCCAGCATCTCGTCCTGGACCGCAGCCAGCCGATCATGCGTCTCGTCCGGAGCGGCGGTGCGAAGGGCGTGGATGCGAACCGCCTCGGCCTTGCCCTTGACCGCGATCAGGTCGAGCTCGAGATAGGCGAAGTCGGGCGCTGCCGCCCGGGTGGTCTCGCCGACGACGATGTCGACGCCATAGGTTTTCGACTGGCCTTCCAGCCGCGAGGCGAGGTTCACCGCGTCGCCCAGGACCGAATAATCGAAGCGCTGATCGGACCCCATATTGCCGACGACCACCGAGCCGGAATTGAGGCCGATGCCGATCGCAAGCGGCATGTGCCGGCGCCCGACCTGCTCGTCCTCGACCGCGAGCCTCCGGTTCAACGCGACCAGCTCGCCCCGCATCGTCAGCGCCGCCCGGCACGCATTGACGGGATGCGCCGGGTCATCGAGCGGCGCGTTCCAGAATGCCATGATGCAGTCGCCCATGTACTTATCGATGGTGCCGCGGGATGCCAGGATCGCGTCGGTCATCGGCGTGAGGAACTGGTTGATCAGCCGGGTCAGCGCCTGCGGATCGCTCTTGTAGCCCTCCGAGATCGTAGTGAAACCACGCACGTCGCAGAAGAGGAAGGTCATCTCGCGAGTCTCGCCGCCGAGCTTGAGCTGGGTCGGATCGGCGGCCAGACGCTCGACCATCGCCGGGGCGAGATACTGCGAGAACGCTGTCCGGACCTCGCGCCTTTCCCGTTCTGCGGCGAGGTAGCTGAGAAGCGTCGCAACGATATAGACCGCAAGCGTCGCCGCGACCGGCGTCACCGGATCGACGAGGAAGCCGACATTGCGGAAAGCCTGCCAGGAGGCCGCCACCGCCAGCGCTGCCGCTCCCGCCCCTGCCGCAGCCGACCACAGGGCGCCTATGCGCCGTAGCGCCAGGACGAGAGCGAGGCCGAGCGCGGCGACATAGAGGATCTCGGCGCCGTCGGCCCAGTCGGGGCGCTCCAAGGTCCGGCCGGCGAGGATCTGCTCGATCGCCTGGGCATGCGCCTCGATGCCGGGCAAGGCCGGATCGAGCGGACTCGGCCTCAGGTCGCGAAGCCCCGCTGCGCTGGTGCCGACCAGGACGATCGTTCCGTCGAAGGTGTCTTCGCCGACCTCGCCTGCCAGGACCTTCCAGGCCGGGACCGTCCTCTCGCGCGAGATCGGCGCGTAGTGCAGCCAGAACTTGCCGTTGGCGTCGGTCGGCACAACGAAGTCGCCGATCTTGATCGAGTCGATCCCGGTTTCGGCGCCGAAGCTGGCGGTGGCCTGGGCGCCCGAGGCCCGGATGATCGTGGTGCTGGCGCCCTGCGCGACCCGGAGCGCCTCCGTCACCAGCGAGCCATAGATGCGGTCGCCGAGCCTGAGCACCAGCGGCACCCGGCGGAGCATGCCGTCGGGCTCCGGCACCTGGTTGAGGCTGCCGTTGCCGCGTGCCGCCCCTTCGAGCGCCGGAAGCGACGCCACCGTTCCGGAGAATCCCGGAATGAACGGCCTTGGATCGATGCCGGCGTGGGCGAAGCTGCCCTTGCGGACGGGGACGCGGTCGTTGGCATCGCCGGTCAGCGCGAAGCCGGTGATCGACGGCGAGGCTGCCAGGGCCTCGGCGAACACGGTGTCATGGTCCGGCAGCTGCGCCAGCAGCGAGCGCAGCCCCTCGGCCTGGGGCCAGAACTTGGTCACCTCCGCCGGCGAGGTGCGATCCGCCTCGGGAAAGACGATGTCGAGCGCCACCGCGAGTGCGCCCGCCTGGGAGAGCCGCGTCACCAGGTCGGCGACCAGGGTCCTCGGCCATGGCCACTGCCCGATGCGTGACAGGCTCTCATCGTCGATGTCGATGACGCGAACGACCGACGCTTCGGCGACACGCGGAGACAGACGCTGATAGCCGTCGAAGACGCGAAGCCGCACCTCTTCCAGCACGCCGCCCGGATCGAAGATCCGGAGCGCCAGGACGAGCGCCAAGACCGCGCCGGGCACCGCGAGCGATGCATACCGGCGCAGCCGCCTCATCGCCTATTGCTTCTTGCCGACGAAGATGCCGTTGGCCGCGTAGTTACCCTGGCTTCCCGGTGTGTTGGCGATGGCGAACTGGCCGCCGGTCTCGCGCACCGGGTCGCCGGCGCCAGAGAAGAACGACCCCTGGGCCCTTCCGGCGAGGCCGGGCTTCCCGGCGACGTCGAGCGTGGCGCCATAGTCCCGGCCGTTCTGCGAGGAGATCGCCCCCGACATGCTTAGGCCATCGAAGTTGCTGATGGTCATGCTGCCCTGGCGGGAAGCGAAGTTGAACTGCGCGGCAAAATTGCCGGCGGCCGTATAGCGGGCGGTGTTGTTGACCACCGTCCCGACCGCGTGCCCGGCGTAGCTGGCGCTGCCGGTCGTCGGCATATCGGCCGCCGACACCATCGGTCCCGCCACCCAGTTGCCCATATGCAGGTGATTGGTCTGCGAGGCACCCTCACGGCTCTGGGCGGTCACGACCCCGCCCCACCAGCCCCATTGCGCGAACTCGCACTGGCAGGCCTGGACGCCGTTCGGCAGTCCGGAGGCGAGCCCGCTCGACACCATGTAGAGGCTGGTCGAGTCAGCCGCGACAGAGCGCCCGCTGTCGGAGATCTGCGCGGCGGTCGATGACTCGACGGCGGCGAAGCGCGTGCGGTCGACATAAGTGCCACGCGCCGGATTGGCCCCGAACTCTAACACCACGCCGGTTGGCCCGTTCGAACCGCCTTCCGAGGTCAGGCGGAAGGTCGCAGCCAGGCGGCCGGTCGCGGCATCGGTGCTGATCTGGACGTTGCTCGGCCCTCCCGGCGCCCCATTCTGCCCGGCAAGCAAAGGGGTCGACGGATCGACCCGCCCGTCGGCACGACTGGAATCGGCGAAGGCCGAGGCATAGCCGTTGAGCATGACGGTCTCACGCGCGCCGAGCGCGGGCGGCGAGGTCACGCGCGTTCCGGTCTGCCGATAGCCGTAGGGCGTGCTGCCGCCGCCAAGCTGCGTGTCCTGGCCGCTACCATTCTGCACGAACCCGTCCGGCACGCGGCCGGCGGCAAAGCTGGTGACGGCGCCGGTGCCGCTCAGGGTCGAGCTCGACGCCACCCCGGTGGTGTGGCGGTCCGCGGTGGTCCGCGACGTACCGCGGGTCGACGCCTGCATCCCGGCACCGTCGCCGCCTTCTCCGGTGGTCACGACTACGACCGAACGCTGCCCGGTGCCCTGCCCGTCGATCGCGACCGACACCTGGACGCTCTTGACGGTGCCGGTCGGGCCGCTGGAGACCGCATAGAACGGGCTCGATGAGCCGCCGGCCCCGCCGGTCGTCTGGCTGCGCACGGTCGGCAGGCCGGAACCGAGCGCGGGATCCGGATCGAGGCGATAGGCGACGACCGAACCCGCCGGCAGCCCGGCATTGTTGGCGGCGTTCTGCTGGCTCTGCTGGGTTGCGTCGCGATTGGGCGGTGGCGGACCGAGCGGCCCCTGTTGCTGCGGTCCCGGAGGCTTGGGGCCCCCAGGAGGCGGCGGGCCGAGCGGCCCACCTTGCGGCGGCATGCGGACCGCGACCTGGTTGTCGGTCGGCTGCTGGGGTGCGCCGCCGGCCACCCCGGGTCGTCCGTTCAATTGATCGAGGTTCTGCTTGATCTGGTCGCCGGTCGCCTTGACCGCCGCCGTCGGCGCCGTGGCGCGGGTTTGAACCGTGGTGGTGAAGCCCGGGCGTGCGACGCGCTCGACCGCGCCGGTCGCCGAGGTGACCGTCATCTCCTGACCGAAGAGGAAGGTCGCCCGCGTCGCGCCGCTGGTCGCATCGACCGAGACGATGCCGATGCCGCCGCGGATGCCGATGGTCGCCGTCGGCGTCGAGATGGTGACCGGCTGGTTCTTGCTGAGCTTGCCGCCGACGAAACGGATGACCCCCTTCGCCGCGGTCGCCGCCAGCTTGCCGGTGCCGGAAGCGGGATCGTAGACGAACTCGTCGAGCAGAAGGTCTGAATCCGGCCCGACCGTAAAGGCCGAGCCGTCGACGAACAGCATCTGCGCCTGGCCGCGCGCGTCCGTCACCAGCCGCTCGCGATGAAAGACGTCATTGCCGATCTGGAGCACGCGGCTGGCCGCGGAAGGAGGCGTGCCGGTGAGCTGCTGGTTCACCGCCGCCGCAACGCCGATCTTGGTCGGGGGCGTCTGTGCCGATGCAGCGCCGGCGAGAGCCGACGTGACGACGAGAGCAAGGACGAGCGAGCGGCGAAGCATGGAAAACCTCCCTAAACCCGTATTCGACAGTAGTCGAACCCGAGCGCCGCCGAAGTGACCAGGCTCACAGTAAAAACGTGACAGGGCTCACACTTAGAACGCATAGCCGAGGCCGATTGTGCCGGTCGTATTGGTATACGTGAAATTGGCGACGGAGGATCTGACCCATTGCTGCTGGAGCTGCAGATTGATCGACCAGCTGCCGAAAGGACGAATGGCGAGCCCCGCCCCCAGCGACCATTCGCGGTCGTAGCGCGTGGTGGACGGGTCGGTGGTTGTGTCGACGCCATCGTAGTAGCGGAGCGTGCGGCTGCCGTTGAGGCTGGCGAGCCACGGGCGCTCGGTCAGCCCGAAAGGTGCATGGAACTGCCGGAGGTAGCCGAGATCGAGAGAGTATTCGGAGGAGCGTTCGTATTCGGCCCGCGCATTGGTGTAGCTGAAAGCGCCGCCGGCGCGGATCTGGTCCGAGGCTCCCAGCGCATAGCGGAGCCCGGCACGCGCGCCATGATCCCAGCCATCCTTGCCGGCGACGGTGCTCCGGGACTCGGACACATGGAAACGGCGAAAGCGCGACCTGAGGTCGAGGTCGGTCATGAGGGCGTCGGTCAGAGGCAGGTCGACCGAGACGCCGCCGCCATAACTGACGAAGTAGCGCGCATCGTCCAGCGTCACCAGGCTGCCGAGGACATAGGGCCTCATGTTCCAGCCGCCCTCGCTGCCGAACTTCAGACGCGGCCCGAGATCGACCTGGGCGACCTGCAGATCGAGCGAGGAGACCTGGAGCTGGCGGGTGCCGTAGAGCTGCACGCCGGTCTCGAGCGTGTCCTGGTCCTGGGTCCCGAGGTCGTAGGCGAAGGCGAGGCTGGCCTGGGCATAGGCGTTCCAGTCGGAGCGCTTCTGCGAGGTCGGGTCAAGCGTCGCATCCAGTCCGAACAGCTTGACGACGCCCGCGCTGTTGGCGGCGTTGGCATTAGACTGCCAGCGCATCCCGGACTGGACAGTCATGCCGAAGGTGGTAGCGGAAAGCCGCTTCTCGATCTCGGCAAGATTGGCCTGGGTCGAGGCGCGGATGTCGTCGGGCATCCCCGGCGCGCGCGCGGCATCCTCGAAATAGCCCTTGGCGATCTGGTAGGAGCCGAGGCGCATGTAGAGAAGACCCAGCTCGAAGCGGATGCGCGGAAGATCCGGATTGAAGATCAGCAGCCGCTCGAAGGCCGAGACGGCGCCTTCGAGGTCGCCCGCCGCCATCGCCAGCTCGGCAAAGCGGAAGGTGAGATCGAGATCCGCCGGATTGGCCATCATCGCCTGAAAGGCGCTGTCGTAGTCCGTCGGCAGAGGCCCGGGCCTGGGTGACGCCTGCGCCACCTGCACTGGCGCGGCGACCGCGGCCCCTGCGTCGACGAGCGTCGTCGCGCTGGCGCCGGCGAGCTGGCGCCAGCCGCCACTGGCCTGGGCCGTCGCCCACGCGCCGCCGCCCGGCGTCCCGGCCGCACGCCCGACGTCGTCGGCGACGTCGACGACCACGCGGTAGAGTGGTTTCCCCGCCTCGTCAGCCATCGGAAAGGCCCGGACCGCCGCAGGCGCCTTGGCGAGCTTCAGCATGACGACGGTCTCGTCGGCCGTATCCGGCTCGATGGCGACGGCATGGACGATCCCGGTCCGGCGCGGTGCCCGGCCGCTGAAGAGGCGTGGATGCTCCCTCTGATTCGGAACGACGACGGCAAGCGCGCGGGCATCGGGGGCGAGGAAAACGCGGTAGGGCGCCTCCTCGGCCAGATCGAGGACGGCGCGCGTCATGCCCGGGTGCACTCCGAGGCGAAGGCCTGGAATCTGGGCTTGAGCCGGGGCGGCCAGAACAGACGCCAGCGTGAGCAGTCCGAGCAACCGGACGAGCCCTCCGTCACCGATCACGCAAGCCCCCCTTCGCGTGTGGCGTTTCCCAACCCCTGGGTCGGTCATATAGCAATGTTCAGAGAGGGGGAAGACGGCAGGATCCGGTCATGCGACCGTGCGCTCGATTTCCGAGGGAACGAAGTGACAGGCGGTCATGTGCCCGTCCGCGGCGACGGCGACCAGGGGCGGCTCCACCTTGCGGCAGATGTCCTGGGCGATCGGACAGCGCGTGTGGAAGCGGCAGCCGCTCGGCGGGTTGATCGGGCTGGGCACGTCGCCCTTGAGCACGACCCGCTCCTTCCGGCTCCTCGCCTTCGGCACCGGGATCGCCGAGAGCAGCGCCTGGGTATAGGGGTGCTTGGGCGCTGCGTAGAGCCGACGCTTGGGCGCGATCTCGACGATCTTGCCGAGATACATCACCGCCACCCGGTCGGAGATGTGCCGGACCACGCCGAGGTCGTGGGAGATGAAGAGATACGTCAGTTTGAACTCGGCCTGCAGGTCCTGCAGCAGGTTGACCACCTGCGCCTGGATCGAGACATCGAGGGCGGAGACCGGCTCGTCGCACACGATCAGCTTCGGGTTGAGCGCGAGCGCCCGCGCGATGCCGATGCGTTGGCGCTGGCCGCCGGAGAATTCATGGGGGAATCGATCGGCGTGGAATGAAGCGAGTCCGACCAGGCCCAGCAGCTCGACTACCCGCTTCCGCACCGCAGGCCCGAAGCGCTCGCCATGGATCAGCATCGGCTCGGCGACGATCTCCTCGACGCTTAGGCGTGGATTGAGGCTGCCGAACGGATCCTGGAAGATGATCTGCATCTCGCGCCGGAGCGGCCGCATCTCCGTCGACGAGAGGCCGACAATGTCGCGCCCGTTGATCAGGACCTTGCCCTTCGAGGGCTCGATCAGGCGCAGGATCAGGCGGCCGGTTGTGGTCTTGCCGCAGCCGGACTCACCGACCAGGCCAAGAGTCTCGCCGGCGCCGATCGAGAACGAGATGTCCTCGACCGCGCGCACGGCACCGACCTGCTTCGGGACGATGAAGCCTTCGAAGATCGGGAAATGCTTGGTGAGGCCCTGGACCTCGAGCAGGGGCGCGTTCATCTCGTCCCCGGGGCGGCCATGGCGGCCGCCACTCCATCGATCCGATAGCCACTGTGTCGGATGCAGGCGGCGTAATGAGCCGGCGCCACGGGAAGCAAAGGCGGCAGAGCGGCCGTGCATTCTTCACGGGCATAGCCGCAGCGCGGCTGAAACCTGCATCCGGGCGGCAATTCGTGGGGGTTCGGCAGCGTGCCGGGAATGGCGGTCAGCCGAAGCACGTCGGCCTCGAGATCGGGGATGCTGGCGAGCAGGCCTTCCGTATAGGGATGGGACGGCCGGTCGAAGACCCCCTCGACACTCGCCTGCTCGACCGTACGTCCGGCATACATCACCAGCACGCGGTCGGCGAACTCCGCCACCACGCCCAGATTGTGGGTGATGATGATGACGGCCATGCGGAACTCCTCCTGCAACGCGCGCAGGAGATCGAGGATCTGTGCCTGGATGGTGACATCGAGCGCCGTCGTCGGCTCGTCGGCCAGCAGCAGCTTCGGGCTGCAGGAGAGCGCCATGGCGATCATCACGCGCTGGCGCATGCCGCCTGAAAGCTGGTGCGGATAGTCGGCCAGCCGCCGCTCGGGCGACGGAATTCCGACCTTGCTCAGCATCTCGATGGCACGGTCGCGGGCGGTCGCCATGCTGACCCGCTCGTGCCAGCGGACCGCCTCGGTCAGCTGGTCGCCGATGGTGAAGACCGGGTTCAGCGAGGTCATCGGCTCCTGGAAGATCATCGAGATCTCGTTGCCGCGGATCTTCCGCATGTCGTTCCGCGATTTCCGGAGGAGGTCCTCGCCCTCGAACAGAATCTCGCCCGCCGTCACCCGGCCCGGCGGGGTCGGCAGCAGTCCCATGATCGAGAGCGCGGTCACGCTCTTGCCTGAGCCGCTTTCCCCGACGATGCCCAGCACCTCGCCGGCGTTGAGGTCGAAGGAGAGATCGTCGACCGCCCGTGCCGGACCCTGGTCGGTACCAAACTCGATCCGGAGCCCACGCACGGAGAGCAGCGGCGGCGTCGAAATCATGCCCATCCTCAGTCCTGGGAGATCTTGAGGCGCGGATCGAGCACGTCGCGAAGCCCGTCGCCAAGCAGGTTGAGGCTGAGCACGGTAAGGGCCAGCGCGATGCCCGGGATCAAAGTGATCCAGGCGGCGTCGCGGATGTACTGGCGACCCTCAGCGATCATGTTGCCCCAGGTCGGGGTCGGCGGCGGCGATCCCAAGCCGAGGAAGCTCAGCGTCGCCTCGGTGACGACGGCGAATGCGAACACGAAGGTAAGCTGGACGATCAGAGGCGCGAGGCAATTGGGCAGCACATGCTTCCTCAAGATGCGGAAGTTGCCGGCCCCCATCGCCATCGCCGCCTGGACGAACTCCATCTCGCGCACGACCAGAACCGAGGCGCGCACGATGCGCGCGGTCCTCGGGATATAGACGGCGGCCAGCGCGATCGCCGCGGTGAAGCTCGACGGTCCGAGCGCGGCGGCGATGCCGAGCGCCAGCAGCACCGGCGGGAAAGCCATCAAGGCGTCGGTCACCCGCATCAGGATGTTGTCGAGGCGTTTGAAGTAGCCGGAGGCGGCGCCGAGGGCGACGCCGAAGACCGCGTTCATGATGACGACCGCGAGCCCGATGCCAAGCGAGAGGCGCGCGCCGTAGACGATGCGCGAGAGCTGGCTGCGACCGAGGTTGTCGGTCCCCAACCAATGATCGGCGCTGGGCGGCCGGAAGCGGAAGCGGACCGCCATCCGCGACGGATCGCTGGGTGCGATCAGGTCGGCGAAGATCGCGATCAGCGAGATGAGGAGGAACAGACCGGCGCCGACGACGAAGGCCTTGTGGCGGAGCAGCCGGCGCGCCATCGGATAGCGCTGCAGGAAGCCCCGCTTCCTCGGCGCCACCTGGCCGGCAACGTCAACGGCCGTGGTCATAGCGCACCCGCGGGTCGAAATAGGCGTAAAGCACGTCGACCAGGATGTTCAGCATCAGCAGCGACCAGGCGACCAGGAGAAGTCCGCCCTGGATCATCGGGTAGTCACGCCTCAGCACCGCCGATCCGAGCAGCGATCCGACGCCGGGCACGGAGAACACCGACTCGATCACCAGCGAGCCCGAGAGCAGCACGCTGAAGATGATGCCGATGACCGTGATGACCGGGATCATCACGTTTTTGAAGGCGTGCTTGCCGATGACGACGAATTCGGGAAGCCCCTTGGCGCGGGCGGTGCGGATGTAGTCCTGCCTCAGCACCTCGAGCATGGTCGAGCGCGTGATCCGGGCGAGCAGGCCGATCTGCAGGAGGGCCAGCGACACCGCCGGCATCGTCGCGGTCGCAAACCAGCCGCCGATGCTCTCCTGCCACGGCACGTAGCCGCCGGTCGGCAGCCAGCCGAGATGGACCGAGAACAGGATGATGAACATCAGGCCGAGCCAGAAATTCGGGATCGACACGCCGAGCAGCGCGAAGATCATGGCCCCCTGGTCGATCCAGCCGTTGCGGTTGAGCGCCGCGATCACGCCGCAGGCGATGCCGAAGCCCAGCGTCAGGACCATCGAATAGAGCGCGATCGACAGCGAGACCGGCACCCGCTCGATGGTGGCCTCGAGGACGGGCTTGCCGAGCAGCAGCGAGTTGCCGAGGTCGCCCTGGACGAGGCCGACGTAGAACTTCCACATCTGGATGTGGAACGGCTGGTCGAGGCCGAGATTGGCGCGAATGTTGTCCAGCTCTGCCGGCGTCGCCGTCGGCCCGCCGATCAGGATCGCCGGATCGCCCGGCACCAGCTTCATGATGCCGAAGGACATGACGCTGACCAGGATCAGCACCGGAATCGACTGGATCAGCCGGGCGACGATATAGCGGCCCATCCCTGTACTCTATGCCCCCAGACGCACGGGCCCGGCGTTGATCCGCCGATGCCCGGCTTAAAGCTTCACGCACTAGCGCAGATACGAGAAGCGGGCGGCCGAACCGGCCGCCCGCTCCCCGGAAACGACGTCAGATCAGCCCTTGATCCAGACGTTGGACATGCGCGGGATGCGGAAGGGCTTGAAGTCCTCCACATTGGCGCGCACCGCCTGCACCTTGGTCAGCGAGCCGAACGGCAGCGCCAGCACCTGATCGAGGATGCGGGCCTGGCCCTTGGCGAAGGCAGCCTTGCGCTCTTCCAGGGTCTTGCCACCAGTCAGGGCGTTGAACGCCGCCATGAACTCTTCGTCCGGCTTGTTGTCCTTCGGCTTATAGGTGTTGAACGGATGCGCATGGAAGCGCAGCGCCGCAACGCCGCCGAGCGAGGTGTTGGTGCCGTAGCCGGTGAAGAAGAAGTTCCAGCCGTCGGTGGTGTTCTGCTGCTTCTGCACAGACGCGGGCCAGTCCATGACCAGGAGTTCGGCGTTGATGCCGACGGCCTTGAGCTGCTCGCTCATGACCAGGGCCGCCGTGTACATGTTCGAGTAGTCCTGGTTGGTGAGAAGGATGACCTTCTCGCCTTTGTATCCGGCCTCGGCCAGCAGCTTCTTGGCCTTCGCCGCGTTCTTCTGGTTGTAGGTCTCCTTGCCGGCCTCGGTGTAGAAGGCCTGGCCCGGATACTGGAAGCCGATGTTGAGGTTGTAGGCGCCGTCGGTCGCCGCCTCCATCAGCTCTTCCATGTCCATCGCCGCCTGGATCGCCTGGCGGACCTTGAGATTGTCGGTCGGCGGGAACGACAGGTTCGGGGTGGCGATCTGGACCCAGAAGTTCTTCAGCGGCTTCAGGACGATGTTCTTGTTGTCCTTGAGGCGCGCCTGGGCCTTGGCGGGGATGTCCTCGACGCCGTGGAACTCGCCGGTCTCGAGGCCGGCGACGCGGGCGCCGGCTTCGGTCACGATGCGGAGGTTGACGGTGTCGACGCAGGCGACCTTGTAGCCGCCGAAGCCGTTGGTGGTGGGGAAGCGCTTGTCGGCCTGATAGCCCTCATAGCGCTTCAGCTTCACATGGCTGTCGGCGACGAACTCGACGTATTCCCAGGGGCCGGTGCCGACCGGCTTCAGCTGCATCGCCTCGGCGCTGGCGTTCTCGCGCGGCACGATGACGACAGGGACCGAGAAGGAGCTCAGGTTCTCGATGAAGGTCGGCTGCGCCTGCTTCATCTTGAGGACGAAGGTCGCAGGGTCCGGCGCTTCCCACTTGTCGACGACGTCGAGGATTCCGCGGTCGATGCCCACCTTCTTGTAGCGGTCGAACGTCGCCATCACGTCGTCCGAGGTCATCGGCTTGCCGTTGTGGAACTTCACGCCCTGGCGGAGCTTGAAGGTGTACATCATGCCGTCCGGGGCCTCGATGATCTCCTGGGCCAGTTCCGGGATCGGGTTCATGTTCTCGTCGCGGGTCACCAGCGACTCGAACATGTTCATCGCGACGTTGCGGGTCGAGATGGTCGAGGACGTGTGCTGGTCCAGGCTGTTGACCTTCGCCTCCTGGGCGAAGACCAGGTTTCCGCCGGTTTTCCCACAGGAAAACTGTTGCGCCGATGCCGGCGCAGCCGCGAGCGCCAGAGCCGAAACGGTCCCCAGCAATACGTAGCGTGACAGACGCATGGTGCCTCCTTGGTTCCCCGTTGCAGGGCTGCGGAATTCGCCGCCCCTGTCGATTTTCCGATCAGCCTATCGAAGGTGGCGAGCGCAGCACAAGGCGAAACTACCCGGCCGCGGTCTTGCCGTATCCTTGCACGGAAGCTAGAGAGGGGCCGCCGGATGGGTGGCCGAGCGGTTTAAGGCACCAGTCTTGAAAACTGGCGTGGGTGCAAGCTCACCGTGGGTTCGAATCCCACCCCATCCGCCATTGTTCTTGAAAAACAATGTTAAATCAATGGGTTGGGCATTATCAGGCAATGCCGCCCATCTTCATACCCATCTTCGTCGCGGCGATGGGCTCGGACGTTGCCGAGTTGCGCGCGTGCCGGCAGAGTTGTGCATCGCTCCATGCACCCCGCCGAACGAGACCTGGGTGCCGCTATCCACGGTGTTA
>CAMDFP010000119.1 GCA_945897335.1 Asaia bogorensis
CTTCTCCCACATCGTGCTGCCGGCCAGCATCCTCAGCTTCGCCTCGATGGCCTTCATCAGCCGGCTGACCCGCAGCTTCATGCTGGCCCAGCTCTCCCAGGAATACATCCTGGCGGCACGGGTGAAGGGCCTCTCCAAGTGGAAGGTCATCCGCAAGCATGCCTTCCGCAACATCGCGGTCCAGCTCGTCACCGTGATCTCGCTGGCCTACGTCATCCTGCTCGAAGGGGCGGTGGTGACGGAGACGGTGTTCGCCTGGCCCGGCTTCGGGCGCTATCTGGTCTCCGGCCTGCTCGCCGGTGACATGAACGCCGTGCTCGCCTGCGTGCTCATCGTCGGCACGCTCTTCATCACCATCAACCTAATCTGCGACCTCCTCTACAGGATCCTGGATCCCCGCACCCGATGACCACCGCCGTCGAAACCGAAAAGGGCGGGCTCACCGGCTACCTCACCGCCGAGGTCAGCCGCTCGCCCACGCAAGCGAGCCTGCAGCGCCTCTATTTCGGCTGCCGCCGCTTCGCCCAGAACCCGCTCGCCATGATCGGCTTCAGCATCCTCCTGGTGCTGATCCTGATCGCGATCTTCGCGCCGCTGATCGCACCCTTCCCGATGAACGAGCAGAACCTGCAGACGCGCCTTCTGCCGCCGTCCTCGACGCACTTCTTCGGCACCGACGAACTCGGCCGTGACATCTTCAGCCGGGTCGTCTACGGCTCACGCATCACGCTGCAGATCACCACTCTGGTCGCGGTCATCGCCGCGCCGATCGGTCTCATCGTCGGCACCACGTCGGGCTATTTCGGCGGCTGGACCGACACCATCCTGATGCGGATCACCGACATCTTCCTTTCGTTCCCGCCGCTGATCCTGGCGCTGGGCTTCGTCGCCGCGCTCGGACCGGGCATCCGCAACGCCGTCATCGCCATCGCGCTCACCGTCTGGCCGCCGATTGCGCGCCTGGCGCGCGCCGAGACGCTGACGGTGCGGTCGTCCGATTATATCGCCGCCATCCGCGCCCAGGGCGCGCCGGCCTGGCGCATCGTCGTCAAGCACGTGATGCCGATGTGCCTCTCCTCGGTGATCATCCGCATCACCCTCAACATGGCCGGCATCATCCTGACCGCGGCGGCGCTGGGCTTCCTCGGCCTCGGTGCGCAGCCGCCGATGCCGGAATGGGGCGCCATGCTCTCGACCGGCCGGCAGTACCTCTTGGGCAGCTGGTTCCTCGCCGCGTCTCCCGGCATCGCCATCCTCGTCGTCAGCCTCGCTTTCAACCTGTTCGGCGACGGGCTTCGCGACGTTCTGGACCCGCGCGACGAATGATCAAGCCGCTTCTCGAGGTCGAGGACCTCAGCGTCACCTTCAAGACGCCGCACCGGATGGTGAAGGCCGTCCGCGACATCTCGTTCACCGTCGGCAAGGAGAAGGTCGGGATCGTCGGCGAGTCCGGCTCCGGCAAGTCGGCCACGGGGCGTGCCATCCTCAAGCTTACGCCCGGCAACGGTATCGTGACTGCCAAGCGCATGCAGTTCGAGGAAGTCGACCTCGCGGACGCGACCGAGCAGGACATGCTGGCGGTGCGGGGAAAACGCATCGGCATGATCCTGCAGGATCCGAAGTTCTCGCTGGATCCGGTGATGCGGGTCGGCGACCAGATCGCCGAGGCGCTGCCGCCGGGGCTGAGCAACGCCGAGTCGCGAGAGCGCGTGCTCGAGATGCTGGAGGCGGTTCGCATCCGCAACCCGCAGCGCGTCTACAATCTCTATCCGCATGAATGCTCGGGCGGCATGGGCCAGCGCATCATGATCGCGATGATGCTGGTGCCGGAGCCGAAGCTGCTGATCGCCGACGAGCCGACCTCGGCCCTCGACGTCACCGTCCGCATGCAGGTGCTGGCGATCCTGGACGACCTGGTCTCGCGCCGCGGCCTCGGCCTGATGTTCATCAGCCACGATCTCAACCTGGTCGCCACGTTCTGCGACCGGGTGCTGATCATGTATGCCGGGCGCATCGTCGAGGAGTGCAAGGCCTCCGAGCTCCGTCAGGCGACGCATCCATACACGCAGGGCCTGCTCGCTTCGCTTCCCCGCATCGGCGAGCGCCAGAAGAAACTGGCGACGCTGGTCCGCGATCCGGCCTGGGCACTGTAAAGATGATCGAAGTCGAGAACCTCACCGTCCGCTTCGGCAAGGGCAAATCCGCCGTCACCGCGGTCGACGGCGTCAGCTTCAAGGTCAACACCGGCGAGGCCTTCGGCCTGGTCGGCGAGTCCGGCTGCGGCAAGACCACCATCCTGCGCGCACTCGCCGGCCTCAACGAGGACTGGAGCGGGCTCGTCCGCATCGACGGCAAGCAGCTGATGCCGAACCGCGAGCGCGCTTTCTACAAGCTGGTGCAGATCGTCTTCCAGGATCCCTACGGCTCGCTACATCCGCGCTTCACCGTCAACGGCACGCTGATGGAGCCGATCAAGATTCACGGTCTCGACCGCGCCGACGAGCGCATCGACCGGGTGCTGCGCCAGGTCGGGCTCGGGCCGTCGTTTCGCTTCCGCTATCCCCACCAGCTCTCCGGCGGCCAGCGCCAGCGGGTCGCCATCGCACGCGCGCTCATCCTCGAACCGAAGCTGATGCTGCTGGACGAGCCGACCTCGGCCCTCGACGTTTCGGTGCAGGCGGAGATCCTCAACCTGCTCACCGACATCCGCGACTCCACCGGCCTGACCTTCCTCCTGGTCAGCCACGACCTCGCGGTCGTCTCGCACATGTGCGACCGGCTCGCGGTGATGAACCAGGGCCAGATCTACGAGGAACTGTCGGTCGAGGACCTGGTCCAGCGCCGATACAAGAACGACTATACGCGCCAGCTCTTCGAGGCGAGCCTGGGCTACGACCGCCGCCTCGGCGCTGGCGGGACGGCGCTCGAGGACGCCAGCGCCTAGAGCCTGTCCCGGTCATGGCCTCTCGCCCGACGCCCGAAGGCGAGGCCGTCTTCCACCTGATGCTCGAGGTCCTGCAGACCTTCCACAAGCTCCGCGCGGTCGGCGCCGAGGAAGGCGCGGTGACGGCGGGGGGCGGCGGAAGTTGGGGCCTGATGCGGAGCCTGGCCGAGGGCGGGCCGCAGACCGTGCCCGCGATCGCGCGATCCCGGCCGGTTTCGCGCCAGCACATCCAGAAGCTCGCTGATGAGCTGGCTGCCGACGGCCTGGTCGCCTTCGTCGACAATCCCGCGCACAAACGCTCCAAGCTCCTGTCGCTCACGCCTGCAGGCCGCGCGCGCTACAAGACCGTCTCTTCCCGCATCCAGGAGATCGCCGACCAGATCGGCCGGGGCCTGGATGCAAAGGAGGTCGGCGCGGCTGCCGATCTTCTGGCCGGGATCAGGGCGCGGCTGGGAGGCGGCGGCAAATCTAATTGACAACTAAGTTGTCATAATGCATTCTCCTCCCAGCTACGGAGGTGCTGCCATGTTCTGGACTCGCCGAACCAAGATCGCCGTTGCAGCCGTTGCCCTTGCCGCCGCTCTCCCCTCGCTCGCCGTCGGGTCGTCCTGGCGCGACTGGGGCCGGCATCGTCACGCCGGTTCCCCCGGCTGGTGCCACCAGGGCGGAAGCACCCGGCTCGCCGAAGGGATGACGCTGGTCGAGATGCAGCTGGCCCTCACGCCCGATCAGCAGCCCGCTTGGGCCCGGGTCGCCGAGGTGGTCGAGCGGGTCGGGCGCGACCTGACCGGGCTCTGCGGCGGGACGGTCGCCGACGTGCCGTCCAGGCTGGCACGCCTGGAGACCGGCATCGAGGCCGGCCTGAAGGTGGTGCGCGAGCTGCGCCCGCCGCTGGCGGCGCTCTATGCCGTGCTCGATCCCGGCCAGCGAGCCCGCCTCGACGGGCTTCTCAAGGATCGCCTGTGAGCGGCCCGGCCGACATCGCCGGCGTCATCGCCCGGCCGCCGTTTCTCTATCTCGGCAGCCTGATCGTCGCGATCGGGCTCGACCGGATCTTCCCGGCGCCGTTGCCGGAGCACGCGCTCCGCCTGCCGCTCGCGGTCCTGGTGGCCGTGGCGGGACTCGGCCTGCTGGTGGCATGCTTCCGACGCTTCAAGGCAGCCGGGACCAACGTGCCGACCTGGATGCCGACGACCGCACTTGTGATCGAAGGCCCCTATCGGCTCTCGCGCAACCCGATCTACCTGGCGCTCACGCTGGTCTATCTCGGGCTCGGCATCGGCTATGGCAGCGTCTGGCCACTGGTCCTGCTGGCGCCTCTTCTCATCGTCATGCGCTACGGCGTGATCGGTCGCGAGGAGCGCTATCTCGAAGGCAAGTTCGGCGAAACCTATCGCGCCTACTGCTCGTCGGTCAGGCGCTGGATCTGAGCCCGGCGGTGCGCCGCGTGCTCGCGCTGCGCGATGTAGAGGGTGGAGCCGAAGATCACCGCAGCGCCCAGCCAGACCCATTTGTCGGGGACTTCGCCCAGGACCACATAGGCGAGGATCGCGATGAACGGCATGCGCGTGAACTCGAACGGCAGAATCGCTGAGGCATCGGCCAGCGCGAAGGCGCGGGTGAAGCAGAGCCATCCCAATGTGCTGAGCGCGCCCAGAGCCGCCATCGCGAGGAAGGCGGGCAGCGACGGGGTCGTCCAATGCCAGAGCGCCAGCGGCAGGGTCAGCAGCATGACGATCAGGCTCTGGTAGAACACCACCGTCGCCGTGCGCTCGGTGCCCGACATCATCTTCACCAGAACGGTGACCCCGGCGAAGGTCACGGTGGACAGGATCACCAGCACCGGACCGAGGCCGAGCGGCACGGCGCCGGGCCGGAGCACGATCAGCACACCGGCGAAGCCGACCATGATCGCGGCCCAGCGCCGGGCCCGCACCGTCTCGCCGAGGAACAGCGCGACGCCGATGGTGGCGAACAGCGGCGTTGCGAAGCTGAGCGCCGCCGACTCGTTCAGCGGCATCAGCGTGACGCCGGTGAAGAAGCAAAGCATCGAGGCGTAGTGGCAAAGGCCGGAGGCGAGCAGCGGCTTCACCGCCGTGATCTTCGGCCAGGCTCGCGCCTGCCACAGCACGATCGGCGCCACCGTGGCGAATCCGAAGGCGCAGCGGAAGAAGGCGATCTCGAAGGGGTGGATGCCGATATCGCCGATCGAGCGGATCAGCGTGTTGCCGAGGGCGATCGTCGTCGCCGACACCGTCATCAGGAAGACCGCGACCACGATGGGGCTGAAAGCGGTCACGTCCGCTCCTGGGCCCGGCGATGGGCCGCGTGCTCGCGATGCGCGATGTAGAGGGTCGAGCCGAAGATCACGGCGGCGCCGATCCATACCCACTTATCGGGTACCTCGCCGAACACGAGGTAGGCGAGCACCGCGACGAAGGGGAGCCGCGTGAACTCCAGCGGCAGGATCGCGGACGCGTCGGCGAGCGCAAAGGCACGGGTGAAGCAGAGCCAGCCGGCGGTGCAAAGCGCTCCCAGCGTCGCCACCAACATCAGATCGAAGAGCGTCGGCGTCGTCCAATGCCATATCGCCAGCGGGAAGGTCAGCAGCATGACGATCAGTGTCTGGTAGAAGACCACGGTCGTCGTCCGCTCGGTGCCCGACATCCTTTTCACCAGGAGCGAGACGCCGGCGAAGGAAATATTGGCGAAAAGCACCAGCCCGGCACCGAGGCTGACCGGGACGGCGCCGGGCCTGAGCACGATCAGCACGCCGGCGAAACCGATCATGATCGCGATCCAGCGCCGCGCCCGGACAGTCTCGCCCAGGAAGAGGGCGGCGCCGACCGTGGCGAAGAGCGGGCCGGCGAAGGTAAGCGCGGCCGACTCGTTCAGCGGGATCAAGGTCACGCCGGTGAAGAAGCAGATCATCGCCGTGAAATGGAACAGGCCGGAAGCCGTCAGGAGCTTCGTCGCATGGGTGCGTGGCCAGGCGCGCTCCTGCCAGAGGACCAGAGGCGCCACGGTAAGGAGGCCGAAAACGCAGCGGAAGAAGGCGATCTCGAAGGGATGGATGCCGCTGTCGCCGAGGAAGCGGATCAGCGTGTTCTGCGCCGCGGTCAGCGCGGCTGCCGTCCCCATAAGAACGACGGCGACGATCAGCGGGTTTCGGCGGATCACGGCGTCTCCTCGGCGGCCCGGTTGGCGACCGACTCTCGATGGGCGATGTAGAGGGTCGAGCCGAAGATCACGGCCGCGCCTAGCCAGACGAACTCGTCCGGCCGTTCGCCGAAGACCAGGTAGGCAACGATGGCGATGAAGGGAAGGCGGGCGAACTCGATCGGCAGGATAGCCGAGGCTTCGGCCATGCCGAAGGCACGGGTGTAGGCGATCATGCCGAAGGTACCGAGAAGGGCAACCAGGACCACCATGGCGAAGCCGAAGGCGGACGGCACGACCAGAATCGGCGCCGCGGGTACGAAGGTGACCACCGAGAAGAACAGGCTCTGGTAGAAGACGATGGTGGTCGAGCGATCCGTCCGGCTGAGCGCGCGGAAGAGCAAAGTCACCACGGCGAAGGCGATGGTCGAGAAGAGGACGAGGCCGACGCCGAGACCGAACGGCACCATGCCGGGCCGAAGCACGATCAGCACGCCGACGAAGCCGATCAGCACCGCGGCCCAGCGCCGGGCCCGGACGGTCTCGCCGAGAAACAGCGCGGCGCCGATGGTGGCGAACAGCGGCGCGGCGAAGCTGAGCGCGGTCGACTCGTTCAGCGGGATCAGGGCCACGCCGTAGAAGAAGCTCATCATCGCCGCGACATGCGCGAAGCCGGCGACGATCAGCTTGCCGATCGCCTTCGGCCGCGGAATGGCACCCTCGCGGCTGAAGATCCAGGCCGCGACCATGACGAAGCCGATGATCCCGCGGACCCAGGCGATCTCGAACGGATGGATGCCGTCATCGGCGGCGAGCCGGATCGCGACGTTCTGGAACGCGGTCGAGAGCTGGGCGGCCACCATCAGGATCATCGCCTGGACCAGCGGGCTCAAGCCGGTCACGGCGCCATCCCGCGGGCCTGGCGCGCGACGGCAGCCTCGCGATGGGCGATGTAGAGAGTGGATGAGAAGATGACGCCGGCGCCGACCCAGACCCACTCGTCGGGCACCTCGTTGAACAGCAGGTAGGCGAAGATGGCGACAACCGGCAGGCGGAGGAACTCGAACGGCATCAGCGCGCTGGCGTCCGTCAGCGCGCAGGCGCGGAGGAAGGTGATCCAGCCCAGCGTGCCGAGAATGCCGTTCGCCACCATCATCCATGCGGCGAAGTTCTCCGGTGCGTGCCAGACGACGGCAGCGGGAGGGACCGAAAGGAGCGTGGAGAACAGCGACTGGTAAAGGATCAAGGTCGTCGCCCGCTCCCCGCCGATGAAATACTTGAAGATCAGGGTGATGAACGCACCCAGCAATGCCGCCAGCAACACCATGCCTGCACCGAGGTCGAAGGGAATGATGCCGGGCCGGAGAATGATCAGGACGCCGGCGAATCCAACCCCGACCGCGGTCCAGCGCCGGGCACGCACGGTCTCGCCGAGGAAGAGCGCGGCACCGGCGGTGGCGAACAGCGGCATGGCGAATCCCAACGCCGCCGACTCGTTCAGCGGCAGTACGCTGATTCCGTAGTATCCCGAGAACATCGAGGCGACGTTGATGATGCAGACGAGCGCGATCAGCCCGGCGAAACGGCTTCTGGGCAGCGTCCGCTCGGTCCACAGGATGATGGCGACGACCGAGATAAGGCCGAAGAGATTGCGGAACAGCACGATCTGGAACGAGTGTGCTCCGTGATCGGCGGCCAGTCGGATCGTGATGTTCTGAAGACCGGTGATGAGGATCGTGAGCAGCGCGTAGAAGGTGGCAGCGACCGAGGCGTTCATCGGCCGGCCCCGGTGCGGGCTGCCCGGCGGGCGACGGCCGCCTCGCGGTGCGCGATGTAGAGGGTCGAGCCGAAGATCACCGCCGCACCAAGCCATACCCACTGGTCCGGTGTCTCGCCGAACATCATGTAGGCGAAGAAGGCGACCGACGGCAGCTTCATGAACTCGATCGGCTGGATGGCGCTGGCGTCGACCAGCTTGCAGGCGCGGAGGAAGGCGAGCCAGCCCAGCGTGCCGATCAGCCCGATCGAGGCGAGCGCGGCGAACGAGGGCAGGCTGGGCGTGACCCAGACCCAGGCGCCGCCAGGCACGGACAGCACCGAGGCGATCAGGCATTGGTAGAAGATCAGGGTCGTCGGCCGCTCATGGCCGGCGAAGTTCTTGAACATCAGCGTGACCGCTGCGCCCAGCATGCACGAGAACAGGATCATCGCCGCGCCGAAGCTGACCGGCACCATGCCGGGCCTGAGGATGATCAGGACGCCGACGAAGCCGGCGGCGACCGCGCTCCAGCGCCGGGCCCGTACGGTCTCGCCGAGAAACAGCGCGGCGCCGATGGTGACGAAGAGCGGGGCGGCGAAGCTGAGCGCCGCCGACTCGTTCAGCGGCAGCAGGCCGAGGCCATGGATAAAGGTCACCATCGAGGCGACGTGGAGGATGCAGGACAGCGCGATCAGCCAGAACCACGGCGTGCGGGGCACCCTTCGTTCGATCCAGAACATGATCACGGCGACCGAGATGAGGCCGAAGACGTTGCGGAACAAGGTGATCTGGAGCGCGTGGATCCCTTGATCCGCGAGTAGCCGCATCAGGCAGTTCTGCAGACCGGAAATCGAAGTGGCGCCCAGCATCAGCAGGGTGGCGCGGATCGGAGCGGAGAGGACGATGCCGGTCATCGCTCGCCTCCGGGGCGCCGCGCGATCGCGGCCTCGCGATGGGCGATGTAGAGGTTCGACCCGAAGATCACCGCCGCCCCCAGCCACACCCATTCGTCCGGCGTCTCGCCGAACATCAGATAGGCCAGGACCGCGATGATGGGGAGTTTTGCGAACTCGAGCGGCATGATCGCGCTGGCGTCCACCAGCATGCAGGCGCGAAGGAAGCAGAGCCAGGTCCCCGTGCCGAGGATCCCGGTCAGGACCAGGATCACGAAGCCGTAGGCATCGGGCGTCGTCCACACGGCGATGGCGAACGGCGCCGACAGGAATGTGGAGATCAGGCACTGGTAGAAGATCAGGGTCAGCGGCCGCTCGCCGGCGGTAAAGTTCTTGAACATCAGCGTGACCGCGGCCCCGAGCATGGTCGAAACCAGGACCATGGCGGCACCGAAGCCGGTCGGCACGATTCCCGGACGCAGGATGATGAGGACGCCGACGAAGCCGGCGGCAATCGCGCTCCAGCGCCGCGCGCGAACGGTCTCGCCGAGGAAGAGCGCGGCGCCCATGGTGACGAAGAGCGGGCCGGCGAAGGTGAGCGCCGCCGATTCGTTCAGCGGCACCAGGGAGAGGCCGAGGACGAAGGTCAGCATCGAGGCGACATGCACGATGCAGGAGAGGCCGATCCGCCCCATCCATCGTGTCCGGGGCAGCGCCCGGTCCGTCCACAGCGCGATGAGGGCGACCGAAATGAGGCCGAAGACGTTCCGGAACAGCACGATCTCGAAGGCGTGAATCCCCTGGTCGGCAATCAACCGCATCAGGCAGTTGCTGAGGGCGGAGATGAAGACCGCCGCCAGCATCAGGAGGCTGGCGCGGATGGGGATGGAGACGGTTGGCATCAGGCGGGTCCGGGCCACTCTGACACCGACTCCATAGAAGCGCGAGCGGCGTGTTATCGTCCGCCCATGTTTCGCCGCGCCACCCTTCTCCTGGTGCTTTTCCTTGCGGCTTTCCGCCCGGGCGCGGCGACTGCGGCGGAGGCGGTCGACCTCGCCCTGGTGCTGGCGGTCGACTCCTCGGGCAGCGTCAACCAGCAGCGCTTCGAGCAGCAGCGGGACGGCTATGCCGACGCGCTGGTCTCGACCCCGGTACTGAGCGCGATCAAGAGCGGCGACAACCGCCGGATCGCCGTCACCTATTTCGAATGGAGCGACGGCCGGCGGATGGCCCGCATCCTGCCCTGGACGCTGATCGACGGCGAGGCGGCGGCGCGGGAGGCGTCGCGCATCATCCGCGAGCACCGCCGCCAGCTGGTGGGTGATACCTGCATCCCCTGCGCCATGGACGAGGCGATCCGGCAGTTCGAGGCGCTGCCCTGGGCGACCGACCGCAAGGTCCTGGATATCTCGGGCGACGGCGAAAGCAATGTCGGGGAGCCGATGGACGTCGCCCGCGAGCGCGTGCTGGCGGCGGAGATCACCATCAACGGCCTGCCGATCGCGACGTATTACGAGCCCGGCCTCGCCGACTACTACGAGCAGCACGTCATCGGCGGGCCGGGGGCCTTCATCATCGTCGCCAAGGGGTTCGATGACTTCGCTCGGGCCATCGCCGCCAAGATGGTGCGCGAGATCGCGGCGCTTCCCTAAGCCGGCTTCTTCGCCAGCCGTTCGAGCTCCTTCGCGGCGGATTCCAGGTTCTTCAGCATCCGCTCCATCTCGACCCGCTGCATCGGCGGGATCTTGTAGCTTTCGAGACCGTGGCGAAGCCCGGCGGCCCGCTCGCGAAAGCGCTGTGCCTTGGCGAGATACTGCGCAGGGCCGTCGAGCTCGCGGTTGCCCTTGGCCGGCCGCCTCGTCCACATGGTGCGCTTGCCGCCGGTCATCCGGGCGTCACCTCGACAGCAGGATCATCAGCATGGCCGTGCCGATGACGATGCGGTACCAGCCGAACGGAGCGAAGCCGTGGCGTGATACGAAGTCGACGACGATGCGGACGACGGCGAGTGCCGCGAGGAACGCGATGACGAAGCCGATGGCGATCAGCGCGCCGCCATCGAAGGTCAGGTCATGGCGGTTCTTGTAGAGGTCGTAGGTCGCGGCCCCCAACATGGTCGGGATGGCGAGGAAGAAGGAGAACTCGGCCGCCGCCTTGCGCTCGACGCCGAGCAGGAGGGCACCCAGGATGGTCGCACCGGAACGCGAGACGCCCGGCACCATGGCGAGCACCTGGAAGAAGCCGATCCTGAGCGCGAGCCAGGGCGAGAAATCCTCGACCCGCGCGACCGTCGCCGGCCGCGACTTCGACTCGATGGCGATGATGGCGAGGCCGCCCAGGATCAGACTCGCCGAGACCACCCAGGGGGAGAACAGCACCGACTTGATGAAGCTGTGCGCGAAGACGCCGATGATCGCCGCCGGCAGGAAGGCCAGGATCACGGCGGCGGCGAAGCGCCGGGCGCCTGGATCGGAGCCTAAGCCGATCAGCACGCGCCAGAGCCGGGTGAAGTAGACGACGCAGACCGCAAGGATGGCGCCCAGCTGGATCACCACCTCGAACACCTTGCCGGGCGGTCCCTGGAATCCCAGCAGGTCGACCAGCAGGATCAGGTGCCCGGTCGAGGAGACCGGAATGAACTCGGTCAGGCCTTCGACCAGGCCGAGCACGGCGGCGACGACGAGGGTCCAGAGATCCATCAGGCCTGCCGGATCACGGGGAAGGCGTCGCTGTCCATCGGCCCGCCCGGCTCGGGCGCGCCCGGCTGGGGCGGCGGCGACATGAAGCCGTCGCGCAGCACGTAGCGGGCATCGTCGCCAGTGAAGCGGGCGGCGAAAGCGCGCCGGCGGATGGGCAGCGGATTGCCGGGCGCGCCGTGCAACGTCAGGGCGTGGAAGGCGATGCAGTCGCCGGGCTCGAGGTCCCACGCCAGCAGTTCGTAGTCGCCGCGGCAGGCGTTGATGTCCGGCACCGGTTCCTCGCCGGTGGCGTTGGCATGCTCGGCTGAGTCGACGAAGCGCTTCGGCGTGTACCATTTGCCCCAGCGATGCGATCCGGCGACGTACTCGACGCAGGTCTGCCGCGGCACCGGATCGAGCGGTATCCAGAGGCTCACGATCTGCTCGCCGTCGACGAAGTAGTAGGGCTGGTCGTGATGCCAGGGCGTTGGCTCCAGCGTCCCCGGCTCCTTCACCAGCACGTGCTCATGGAAGAGGTTCACTTTCCCCGACCCCATCAGGCGGGCGGCGAGGTCGGCAGCCGGAGAGTCGCGAAAGAAGCGCTCGTAAGGTGCGATCCGGCGCCAGTTGCAGTAGTCGCCGAAGAAGAGGCCGGGCTTGCCGTCGGGCGTGTAGCGCTTGGCATAGGGGCCGGGGCTGGCGAGGTTCTCCTCGACGCCGGCCGTCAGCAGCTCGATCCATTCGGGGGCGAAGACCTGGCGCAACGGCACCGCGCCGTCCCGGCGGTAGGCTTCGACCGTCGCATCGTCGATGTGCATGGCCTCGACTTCTCGCCGATTCGCGAGCCTTCGGCAACTGCGGCCTCGCTCGCGGAGGGAACCGAGACGGCTGCCTCGTGGTTCCGTCCCGAGTGAATCTAGGGAGTTGGCCATGCCTAAAGGATCCCTCGGACGGAGAATGACCGAAGGCCGTGTCATGCACGAGTTCAAGCATGGCGAGCTGAAGAGCGGTCCCGGCGGCAAGGGCGGGAAGGTGAAGAGTCGGAATCAGGCGATCGCCATCGCGCTCAGCGAGGCCGGCGTCTCGAAGTACAGGAGCAAGGCGGAGAACCGCCGCAGCCTCGCCAAGACCAAGAGCAAGGAGGCCCGCGGCAAGACCGCCCAGCAGGAAGCCGAAGGCAAGTCGCATGTCGGCGCGAAGGGCCAGCGCGAGAGTTCGCCAGCCATGCGCCGAAAGAAGCCGTCGACTGCAAAGAAGACGACCACCCGACGCAAGACGACGGCGCGGAAGAAAACCGTGCGCCGCTAAGTCCTACCCCTCCCCCTGCTTTGCGGGGAGAGGGGACGCGATCAGCGCAGCGCCGCCGCGATGTTGCCGCCGTCGACGGTGAGCACGGCGGCGGTGGTCTTCTCGGCGGAGGCGAGAGCGACGAAGGCCTGGGCAACGTCCTGGGCCTTCACTTCGCGGCCCAGGAGATTGCCGGACATGTAGTCCTTCTCGGTGAGGCCGCGGGCCTTGGAGCGGCTTTTCACCATGTCGTCGGTGAGCAGACCGGTGCGCACGCGGTCGGCGTTCACCGCATTGGCGCGGATGCCGTCCTTGCCGTAGTCGACCGCATACTGGCGGACCAGGAACAGGGTCGAGGCCTTGGGCAGGCCGTAGGGGCCGAAGTCGGGGCCGGGGTTCACCGCCTGCTTGGAGACGTTGAACAAGAGGCAGCCGCCCTGGCCTTGCGTCTTCATGAGGCGGACGGCGTTCTGCGCCACGCTCTGGTGCGAGAAGAAGTTGAGCTCGAAGCTGGCACGCAGCGTCGCGTCGTCGACCTCGCCGATCCGGCCCTGCCAGGCGGCGCCGGCGTTGGAGACCAGGATGTCGACGCCACCGAAGGTGGCGGCCACCTTGTCGAAGGCGGCCCGCACGTCCGCGGGCTTGGTCACGTCGCAGCCGATGCCGATGCCGCCGAGCTTCTTCGCGGCGGCCGCTGCGGCGTCGCCATCGCGGTCGATCAGCGCGACCTCGGCGCCTT
>CAMDFP010000120.1 GCA_945897335.1 Asaia bogorensis
CCTACGAGGTCAGCGACAACGGCCGCGGCATCGATCCGAAGGATCGTGAGCGAATCTTCGATCTGTTCCGGCGATCGGGCATTCAGGACCGGCCGGGCGACGGCATCGGCCTCGCTCATGCGCGCGCGCTCGTGCGGCGCCTCGGGGGTTCGATCAACGTCGAGAGCGAGCCTGACTACGGCACGGTATTCAAAGTGACCTTGCCCAAGAGCTGGCATCTGCCAGTGACTGATGTGGCGGCATGACCCAGCCGGTCATGATCGCGATGGTCGAAGACGATGAAGGCCACTCTCGCCTCATCGAGAAAAACCTCCGACGAGCGGGCGTCCATAACAAGATCGTGCCGCTTGCGGACGGGGCCAGCGCGATGGCGTTTCTGTTCGGTCCTGACGGCTCCGGTCTCGTCAACAAAGGCCGCCCTCTGCTGATCCTGCTGGACCTCAACTTACCGGATATGTCCGGCATAGATATCTTGAAACGCCTCAAAGAGAACGAGCATCTCAGAGTGTCGCCCGTGGTGGTGCTGACAACGACCGACAATATGTCCGAAATCCGTCGCTGCTACGACCTCGGCTGCAACGTCTATATCACCAAGCCGGTCGACTATGAGAAATTCGCCAATGCGATCCGGCAGTTCGGGTTGTTCATGTTCGTCATGCAAATCCCAGAGGCGAGCTAGTGTCCGCACCCCTTGCTCGCATTCTCTATATCGACGACGATCCCGGCCTGTGCCGGCTCGTGCAGAAGGACTTGGAACGCCAGGGTTACGTTGTCGAGATCGCGGTCGACGGTGCAAGCGGCCTGGCGCGGATCGCACAGGGCGGCATCGATGTCATCGCCCTCGACCACTACATGCCGAACCAGGACGGGCTGGAGACCTTGGCGAGCATTCGCAACTTGGCGGAGCCGCCGCCGGTGATCTATGTGACCGCGATGCAGGAAGGCCGAGTAGCCGTGGCTGCCCTGAAGGCCGGTGCGACCGACTACATCGCCAAGGACGTACACGGCGAGTTTCTGCCGCTTCTGAAGAGGGCCATTGATACGGCCCTCGATGCGGTGATGCTACGTCGTTTCAAGAAAGCCGCCGAGGTGGAGAGCAAGCGCAACCGGGAACTGACGCAGAGTATCGTCGATACGATCCGCGATCCCCTGGTCGTGCTCGAAAACAACATGACGATCGTGACGGCGAGCAAGGCCTTCTTGACTATATTCGGGATTACCGAGGCGGCGGCGAACGGTCGGCGCCTTTCCGAGCTAGGCCAGCACCAATGGGACGTGCCGGCGCTTCGCCATCTGATGGAGAAGGTGCTCCCGGAAAACAAGCCGATCGAAAACTTTGAGATCGAGGATGAGTTTCCCGGACTCGGCCGCCGAGTCTTCAGCCTGAACGCTCGGAAAATTTCACAGCCTGGGAACCATGCCCACCGGATGCTCCTCGTCTTCGAGGACATCACCGACCGCAAGCAGCGCGAGCGCGACGCCCTGATTTTGACGAACGAGATCTCTCACCGGATCAAGAACAACCTTCAGATCGTCGTCGGCCTGATCGCCTACGAAGTCAAATGGACGGCACCTTCGTGCGTTCAAGGCTATGAAGCCATGCAGGCACGCATCGGAGCGATCGCCCAGCTCTACGGCCTGATATCTCAATCCAGCGGTGGCCGTACTGTCGCCTTGGACGCCTATCTGCGGGAAATCGCCGCGGCGCTGTCGGCGAGCCTCATTGGAAACAAGTCGGGCATCGAAATAGAGGTCAAGGCCGAGCCGTTGGAGATCGACTCCGATCGTGCCGTACCCTTCGGTCTTCTGGTCAATGAGCTTGCGACGAACGCCGTCAAGCATGCGTTCCCGCACGGGACAGGGCACGTCACCCTGAGCTTGGAAAAGGTCGGCAATCAAATCGAGCTGGTCGTTGCCGATAACGGCGTGGGTATGAAGGATCAGGACTTGACCAAGGTTCCGGAGAAACGTGGCGCCGATTACGTGGCCATCTTCGTGCGCCAGCTCGGCGGCACGATCGCCTTGTCGAGATCGGATGAACCCGGAACGGTCGTTCGAATAAGGTTTCCCTCGCTTCTGGTCCCACCAGGGGATGCTCAGCGCATAGCTGCATAGCGCGCTTTCAGACTGGTCGGCGACGAGGTCGTCTGTCCGGCGAGGGCGCCGCCGGCGATCTTGACCAAGCGGTCGTCGCCGGCAGTCTGATCATCGAAGCTGAAGCCGTATTGGACGCCCGAGCCGCCGCCGCCGGAGACGGCGAGGCGGAGCCGCGTGCCGCGTGATGACCTTGGTAGTCGGCCGAGGCGAGAGCAGGGCGACGCCATTATAGGCCTTCTGGCCGACGGCGACGCCCTCGTAGCCCAGCGCCTTGATGTCGAGGACGGGAAAGTCCTCGGTCTGGCACTTGATCTCCTGCAGCATGACGATGTCCGGCTTGAACGTGCCGAGCCGGCGGATCAGATGCGAGGAGCGCGCCTTGACCGAGTTGACGATCCAGGTGGCGGTCTTCATGGCCCAGAGGCTACCTCACAGGGACTACATCACGCCTGGGCATTGCGTGCTGCGTCTTCGAGCGCCTTCATCGCCAGGAGATAGGGGCGGGGGCCATGACTGACCCGGGCGATGCCGGCCCTGGCGAGAGCGCGAAGCGGCGGCGTGCCGCCGCTGACCATGATGTTGACCGGCAGCGGCGAGGCCTCGGCGATCCGCGCCATCAACTTGGCGTCGATCAGGCCGGGCACGAACAGACCGTCGGCGCCGGCATCGGCGTAGGCCCGCGCGCGCTCGAGAGCGTCGGCGACCATCGCAGCGTCATGCTTCTCCGGCGGCTTCTGGAAGAAGACATCGGTGCGGGCGTTGATGAAGTAGGCGATGCTGGCCGCGTCGGCGGCCTTCCGGGCCGCAGCGATCCGGCGTGCCTGGTCTGCTGCCGCTCGCAGCTTCCCGGTTCCCGGATGGCTGTCTTCGATGTTGCAGCCGACGGCGCCGGCCACGATCGAACGCCGGATGGTCTTTCCGACCGCTGCCGGCGTCGCGCCGTATCCCTTTTCGAGATCTATGGTGACGGGGAGATCCGTCGCCTTGGCGATGCGGGTCAGGTTGGCGAGGGCCAGGTCGAGCGGAAGGTCCTCGCCGTCGTCGAAGCCGTTCGCCTTCGCGACGGACCAGCTTCCCGTGGCGATCGCCTTGGCTCCGGCTGCTGCGACCGCCTTCGCCGATCCGGCATCCCAGGCATTGAAGAGGACGAGGGGAGATCCCGGGACGTGCAGCGACCGAAAGCTTCTGGCCTTCGACTTCTGGGTGGGCATTCAGGCTCCTTCTTGATCGCCGAGCTGGAGCCCCGGCCGGCCGTCAGACCGAGAAGGACTTTCCGCAGCCGCAGCCGGACGAAGCGTTCGGGTTCTTCACCTGGAACGACGACCCCACCATGTCCTCGACCCAGTCGAGCTCGGAGCCGGCCAGCAGGTCGAGCGAGGTCTCGTCGATCACCACCTCGACCTCGCCGTTCCGGAACAGGCGGTCGTCGCCGGTGGTCTGGTCGTCGAAGCTGAAGCCGTACTGGAAGCCCGAGCAGCCGCCGCCGGAGACAGCGAGGCGGAGCCGCGTGCCCGGTCCGGCGTTCTCCTGCTGCATCAACGACGCGATGCGCCTGGCGGCATTGTCGCTGACGGTGAAATTACGGCTCTCGGCGACGGACGTATCGGCCATGGTCTGGGCCCCTCAAATGACACACTCACCATGTAAGCGATGTGGGGCAGAAGTCAATTTGCTGCTTTGCCCAAGTCCCCACGGCTTGTAGGGTCCGCCGCCATGCCGCTTGCGCCTTACGCCTGCCACGCCGAGGCCTCCCGCGGCCGCCGGTATCCTGAGCCGCCGCCGGCCGAGCGCAGCGAATTCCAGCGCGACCGCGACCGCATCATCCACTCCGTCGCCTTCCGCCGGCTCAAGCACAAGACCCAGGTGTTCATCGAGCACGAGGGCGACCATTTCCGCACCCGACTGACCCACTCGCTCGAGGTCGCCCAGATCGCGCGCTCGATCGCGCGATCTCTTGGCCTGGACGAGGATCTGGCGGAGGCTTTGGCGCTGGCGCACGACCTCGGCCACACCTGCTTCGGCCATGCCGGAGAGGACGTGCTGGATGCGGCGATGGCGCCCTATGGCGGGTTCGACCACAACGACCAGACCTTCCGCATCCTGACCCGCCTGGAGAGGCGCTACGCCGCCTTCGACGGGCTCAACCTGACCTGGGAGGCCCTCGAAGGCACGGTGAAGCACAACGGCCCGCTGACCGGCGGGACGGATATGAAGCCGGTGCCTCCCACCATCGCCGCCTATGACGTCGATCTCTGGCTCGACAGCTATCCTTCGGCCGAGGCCCAGGTCGCCTCGCTCTCCGACGACATCGCCTACAACAACCACGACATCGACGACGGCCTTCGCGCCGGGCTCTTCCGGCTGGAGGAGATCGAGCATGTCGGCATGATCGGGGGCGTGCTGGCGGGCATCCGGACCGAATATCCCGGATTGGACACCGTCCGCCTGCATGGCGAACTGGTCCGCCAGATGATCGGCCGGATGGTCGCCGACGTGCTGGCCGAGAGCCGGCGGCTGCTGGCCGAGGCCCGACCGGGCTCCGCCGACGAGCTTCGCCGCCTCGGGCGGCCGGTGATCGCCTTCTCCGCCGAGATGCGCGGATATGACACGCAGTTGAAGGCGTTTCTTCATGAGCGTATGTACCGGCACGACCGGGTGCGGCTCGCGCGTGAAGACGCCCATGCCGTGGTGAAGGATCTCTTCCATCTGTTCCTCGCCGAGCCCGGCCGGCTTCCGGCAGAGTGGACGGAGGCGACGCGGGGCCTGGACGAGCCGGGCCGGGCCCGGGTCGTCGCCGACTACATCGCCGGCATGACAGACCGTTACGCCTTTGCCGCGCACCTTCGTCTTGTGAAGAATCGAACGATTAAAAATGAATCTTTACAACTATTTCCGTGACGTCGTTCTGAAAGAACTTCAGGCGATCGAATTGCCATCCGGACTGGATATGTCGCGCGTGATGGTCGAGCCCACCCGGGATCCCAAGCACGGCGACATCGCCACCAACGCCGCGATGGTACTGGCCAAGCCGGCCGGAAAGAACCCCCGTCAGTTGGCGGAGGCGCTAAAGGAGCGGCTCTCCGGCAACTCCGACGTCATCAATGCCGAGGTGGCAGGCCCCGGATTCCTCAACCTGACGCTCTCGCCGGCGTTCTGGCACCTGCAACTGAAGGCATTGCTGGAGGCCGGCGTCGCCTATGGCGATTCCAAGGCAGGTGCCGGCCGCAAGGTGAACGTCGAATACGTTTCCGCCAATCCCACCGGCCCCATGCATATCGGTCATGCCCGAGGTGCGGTATTCGGGGATGCGCTGGCCGCCCTGATGCAGAAGACCGGATTCGACGTCACCCGCGAATATTACATCAACGATGCCGGCGCCCAGGTCGACCAGCTCGCACGCTCGGCCTATCTTCGCTACCTTGAGGCCCATGGCGAGTCGATCGAGATCCCGTCCGGCCTCTATCCCGGCGAGTACCTGAAAGAGACCGGCGAGGCCCTGAAGGCCCGAGACGCCGGCAAGTGGCGGGGTCAGGCCGAAGAGGACTGGCTGCCGCCGGTCCGCGACTTCGCCATCGACCACATGATGGCGATGATCCGGGAGGACCTGGCCGCGCTCGGCGTCCGCCAGGAGGTGTTCTCCAGCGAGCGCGCACTGGTCCGCGCTGGCGCGGTCGAGCAGGTGCTGAAAACGCTGGAAGACAAGGGGCTGATCTATGTCGGCGTCCTCGAGCCGCCCAAGGGAAAGGCGCCCGAGGACTGGGAGCCGCGCCCGCAGACCTTGTTCAGGGCGACCCAGTTCGGCGACGACGTCGACCGGCCGCTGAAGAAGTCCGACGGCAGCTGGACCTATTTCGCCAGCGACATCGCTTACCACTACGACAAGCTAAAGCGCGGTTCGACCGAGCTGATCGACGTGCTGGGCGCCGACCATGGCGGCTACGTCAAGCGGATGGCCGCGGCGGTGAAGGCGCTGTCCGACGGGAAGGCCTCGCTCGACTGCAAGATCTGCCAGCTGGTGAACCTGACCGAAGCCGGCCAGCCGGTGAAGATGTCCAAGCGCGCGGGGACCTTCGTCACGCTCCGCGACGTCGTCGAGCGGGTCGGCAAGGACGTGGTCCGCTTCATCATGCTGACCCGCAGGAATGACCAGACCATCGACTTCGATTTCCAAAAAGTGACCGAGCAGAGCCGGGACAATCCGGTCTTCTACGTGCAGTACGCCCATGCCCGGTCGCGGTCGGTGATGCGGCTCGCCGGCGAATCGATTCCTAAGAATCTGCTGACACCCGACGCTCTAGCCCAAGGAAAACTGGACCGCTTGACCGACTCGGCCGAGATTGGTCTCATCAGGACGCTGGCGAATTGGCCGCGTGTCGTGGAGGGCGCGGCGGAAGCGCACGAACCGCACCGTCTGGCCTTCTACCTCTACGACCTCGCGGCCGAGTTCCACCAGCTCTGGAACAAGGGCAAGGATGACGCCACGCTCCGTTTCATCATCGCCGGCGAGGACGAGACGACCCGGGCCCGCCTCGCTCTGGTGCAGGCGGTGGCGACAGTGATCGCGTCCGGGCTTGCCATCTTCGGCGTCGAACCGGTCGAGGAGATGCGTGCATGAGCGATCGGTACCGCAACCGCGACGACGAAGAGGAGGAGGCGGAATTCGACCTCGAAGAGGCCGAGCCGCCAAAGCGGCGGGGACGCCTGCTCGCCGCGATGATCGCGCTGTTCGCGATCGGCGGATTCGGCGGGGTCCTCTGGTACGCCTACAGCCAGGGCCAGCGCTCGGCCGATGCGGTGGCGCCGATCCTCAAGGCCGATGGCGAGCCGACCCGGCTCAAGCCCGAGCAGCCGGGCGGTATGGTCGTGCCGCATCAGGACAAGCTGGTGTTGAACAGCATGCAGCAGGCCGCCCGCCCCGGGCAGCAGGCCGAGCGTCTGTTGCCGCCCGCCGAGGCGCCGTTGCCGCAGACCACCCGAACCGCGCCGCCGCCGGCCGCCTCGGTGACGCTGGCGCCCCCGCCGGCCGCGCCGGCGCCACCGCCGCCCCAGCCCGTCCCGCAGATGGCTGCGCCGGCGCCAATGGTTCCGCCGACGCCGCCTACCGCCGTGCCGGCCCCTCCGGCGCCGACAACGGCCGGCAGTCTGATCGCTCCTCCTGCGCCTCCACCTGTTCCCCCGGCGTCTTCGGCGTCTGCGCCACCGGTCCCGCCTCCTGTGGTACCGACACCGCCGGCGCCGCCCCCCCCGCCGCAGATCGCGGCTCGGCCGCCGACGCCGGCTCCGCCTCCGGCCGCGCCCCGGGTCAGCAGCGGCAGCGGCGATTGGCGGGTCCAGCTGGGGTCATTTCCGGCGGCCGATCAGGCGAACGCCCAATGGGACCGTCTGAAGCGGGCTCACGCCGAGTTACAGCCGCTCGGCCCCACCACCGTCCGGGTCGATCTAGGCGACAAGGGCGTCTGGTACCGGCTCCAGGCCGGGCCGCTGAACGAGCCGGGGGCGCGGGCGCTCTGCGACGACCTCAAGTCCAAGAAGCGGGACTGCCTCGTTGTCCGACCGTAGCCGGCCGACGGCAGCCATCTACGGCGTCTCGGGAACGGTTCTGACCGCAGCCGAGCGCGACTTCCTGGCGCGAGCCAACCCGCTCGGATTCATCGTCTTCAAGCGGAACTGCGAGACGCCTGAACAGGTCCGCACCCTGGTCGATGCCATGCGGGATGCAGTCGGACGGCCGGGTGCCCCGGTCATGATCGACCAGGAAGGCGGACGGGTCACCCGGTTCAAGCCACCGCATTGGCGGAAGGCGCCGGCCGCCGGGCGCTTTGCCCGGCTGGCCAACCGCGATCTCCAGGAAGCGACCGAGGCGACGCGCCTGAACGCCCGGCTGATCGCTGCAGAGCTCGCCGAGGCCGGTGTCACCGTCAACTGCCTGCCGGTGCTCGATCTCGCCCTCGACGGCGCCCACGACGTCATCGGCGACCGCGCTTTCGGCGGCGATCCGAAGACCGTCACCGATCTCGGGCGCGCGACCGCCGAGGGCCTGCTGGACGGCGGCGTTCTGCCGGTGATGAAGCACATGCCCGGCCACGGCCGCTCGCTCGTCGACAGCCATGAGAAGCTGCCGGTGGTCGACACCGATCTGGCGACGCTGGAAGCGACCGACTTCAAGCCGTTCCGGGCTCTGGCGACGCTGCCCTGGGGCATGACCTGCCATGTCGTCTATACGGCGATCGACGAGCGGCCGGCGACGCTCTCGCCGGTGGTCATCGACCGGGTGATCCGCGGCCATATCGGCTTCAAGGGCCTCCTGTTCACCGACGACATCGGCATGGGCGCGCTTCCCGGCCGGCTTGGCGAACGGTCGCGGGCTTCGCTCGCCGCCGGCTGCGACGTGGTCCTGCACTGCACCGGGAACATGGCCGAGATGGTCGAGGTGGCCGCCGTCGCGCCGCCGTTGACCGAGGCCGCGCTTACCCGGGTTGCCGAGGGCGAACGCCGCCGGCGTCCGCCTCAGCCTATCGATTTCAGCGCGCTCGCTGCCCGCGTCGATCAGCTGCTGGCCGCGGCCTAAAAAGGGCGATCCATGGATGCGCTCTGGGACGGCCTCTACAAGGCCTCGGTCTGGATCCTGCCGGCGCTGATCGCGATCACGCTGCATGAGGCAGCTCACGGCTTCGCCGCCTACGTGTTCGGCGACGACACCGCCAAGCGGAAGGGCCGGATGAGCCTGAACCCGCTCCGCCATGTCGATCCCTTCGGCACCATCATCCTGCCGGGCCTGCTCCTGCTGGTGCGCTCGCCGTTCCTGTTCGGCTATGCCAAGCCGGTGCCGGTGAACTTCTACCGGCTGAACCCGGCGCGGCTCGGCATGATCCTGGTGGCGGCGGCCGGGCCGGCGATGAACATCGTGCTGGCCATCTTCGCAGCACTCGGTCTTCACCTCGTCGGCGGCTTGCCCGACGATTGGGCGATGTGGGCCGAGGACAACCTCAAGAATGCTGCCGTCCTCAACGTCGTGCTGGCGGTCTTCAACATGCTGCCGATCCCGCCGTTGGACGGCGGTCGGGTCCTGGTCGGACTGCTGCCGCGGCCGCTGGCCTGGCAGGTGGCGAAACTCGAGCGCGTCGGCATCCTGATCGTGCTGGGGGCGCTGGTTCTGCTGCCGATGATCGGCAACCAGATCGGCATCGACCTCTCGATTTCACCCTGGCTGATCGGGGGGCCGGTCGAGTATCTGTTGGACGCGATCGCCTCCCTTGCCGGTCTAGAATGAGCACTGCCGCCGAAACCTTCGAAGAACAGCAGGACGCCGTCCCGGACGGCGAACGGCTGGTCGTCGATGTCGACGGCTACGAAGGCCCGATCGACGTCCTTCTGGCGCTCGCGCGCGAGCAGAAGGTCGACCTCAAGAAGATCTCGATCCTGGCCCTGGTCGAGCAATACTTGGTTTTCGTCCAGGCGGCCCGGCGCGTGCGCCTGGAGCTGGCGGCCGACTACCTGGTGATGGCGGCCTGGCTCGCCTACCTCAAGTCGCGCCTGCTGCTGCCCGAGCCGGCCGAGGACGACGAGCCCTCCGGCGAGGCGATGGCCGAGGCGCTCGCATTCCAGCTTCTGCGGCTGGAAGCGATGCAGCAGATGGCGGTCAAGCTGATGGCGCGCCCGCGGCTGGGCGTCGACACCTTCCCCCGCGGCGAGACCATCGACGTCCGCGTCAAGACCAAGACCGTGTTCGACGTCACCCTCTACGACCTGCTCTCCGCCTATGGCGAGCACAAGTCGCGCGAAGAGACGCATGTGCTGCATATCGCACCGACCGAGCTTCACGCGGTCGAGGACGCGATCAAGCGCCTGGAAGCCCTGCTCGGCCACATGGTCGACTGGCAGAGCATCAACATCTTCCTGCCCGAGTCCCTCAAGCCCGGCATCGTCACCCGCTCGGCGATCGCGGCCACGCTGATCGCCAGCCTCGAGATGGCCAAGACCGGTCGGATCGAGATCAAGCAGACCGAACCCTTCGGCCCGATCTTCCTCAGGGCCGCCAAGCCGTCATGAGTTGCCGATGACCGAGTCGTCCCCCGCCGTCCGCCTGATCGAAGCCGTGCTGTTCGCCTCCGCCCATCCGGTTGCCGAGGAGGACCTGTCGGCGCGCCTTCCCGAGGGCACGGACCTGGCGGCGATCCTGGCCGAGATCGAGGCGCTCTACGACGGTCGCGGCGTCGCGCTGATGAAGGTCTCGGGCAAGTGGGCGATCCGCACCGCGCCTGACCTGGCGGCGGCGCTGCGCCCGGAGCAGACGGTGCAGAGGAAACTCTCGCGTGCCGCGATCGAGACGCTGGCGATCATCGCCTATCACCAGCCGATCACCCGCGCCGAGGTCGAGCAGGTGCGCGGCGTCGCCCTGAGCAAGGGCACGCTCGATATGCTGATGGAAGCCGGCTGGATCAAGCCAAAGGGCCGCCGCCAGGCGCCCGGGCGACCGGTCACCTGGGTCACCACCGAGGATTTCCTGCAGCATTTCGGCATCGACCGGATCGAGGATCTGCCGAATCTCGAGGAGCTCCGCGCTGCCGGCCTTCTCGATCACCGGCCGGGCATCGCCACCATGGCGATGCGCCAGGAGGAGGCCGAGGCCGTCGAGGCCATCGCCGAGAGGGAGCGGGACGAGGACGATGCGCGCGACCGCGAGGAGCGGAGACGAACGCAGCTCGAGGACGACGCACCGGAGACAACGGCACCCGCCGCCGAAGCGGACGCCGTGACCGAGGACGCATCCGGCGCCGAGCCCGAGACCGATGGCACCGAGGCCGACGAAGACGCGGAAGACGACGACGAGAACGAAGACGATACGGACGACGAGGACGACGAACAGGAAGACGACGAAGAGGAAGACGAGGAAGAGGACGAGGAAGAGGACGAGGAAGACGAGAAGGGCGGCGACGCCCCGCCGTCGCCACCGAAACCGTCTTCCGGGGGATAGACGATGCGAGCGGGGAAGAGCAGGGTGGCGGCGCTTCTCCTGGGTCTCGCGACGATGCTCGCGCTTGCGACCGGCACTCATGCCGGGCAGGTTCGGGACGATATTCCCAGCCAGATCGATCCCAAGGCCCGCTACCTGATCTTCATCCAGGGGCCGGCACCGGGCGAGCTCGTGGCCACTGCCTTCGCCAATCGCGGCTTCGAGGTAGTCACCGAGCGCAGGAAGCCCAATCCCGATCCCTTCGACCTCGCCCGGAAGGCAAGCGGGCAGATCCGCAAGCTGCGCGATGCCGGCGTGGCGTCGCCTCGCATCGCGCTCATGGGCTATGATCAGGGCGGGACCGCGGCGCTGATCGCCTCGGCGCTGCTACGCGACCCGGAACTCTCCTATGTCGTCCTCGCCGGCTGTGGCCTCGACGAGCGCTACCGCCGCTTCGCAAGCCAGTTCGCCGACCAGATGACCGGCCGCCTCCTGCATTTATGGGAGAAGACCGACACCCAGGCCGAGAGCTGCCAGTTCGCCCTCTCCAAGGCGACCGAGCTCGACAGCGACGAGAAGCTGCTGTCGAACGGCGGCGGGCACGAGATGTTCGGCGAGGTCGATGCGTTCTGGATCGACCTGGTCATGGCGTTCCTCGATCGCCGGTAGCGTGCCCCGACTGCGACAGTTCGCCCCGCCGCGACCCGGCGGCGCCATTTGCGCATGAGAATTCGAACCAACAGAATGGCCGGCGACAACCGCGCCGAGCCCGCTTGACCGACCACGCCCAGCCTTCACCCGCCGCGATCCGCCGCCCGCTCGTCGACCGCTGGACGCTCGCGACCGCGGCGATCGCCGGCGTGATCGCCGTTCCAATCGTCGTGGTTCTCTCCTATCTCGCGGTTCCGACCGGCGATATCTGGCTGCACATGGCCTCCACCGTGCTGCCCCTCTACATCTCCAACACGCTCTGGCTGATGGCCGGTGTCGGGGCGGGGACGCTGGTGATCGGCGCCGGTACAGCCTGGCTGGTCACGCTCTACCGCTTCCCCGGGCGCGATCTCTTCCAGTGGGCGATGCTCCTGCCAATGGCCGTGCCGGGCTACGTCATCGCCTATACCTATGGCAACCTGATGGACTTCGCCGGGCCGGTGCAGTCGGGCCTGCGCGCCGCGTTCGGCTGGGGCCGCCACGACTACTGGTTTCCCGAAATCCGCTCGCTCGGCGGTGCCATCGCGGTGCTGACGCTGGTCCTCTACCCTTATGTCTATCTGCTGGCACGCGCCGCCTTCACCGAACAGTCGGTCTGCGTGCTCGAAGCCGGCCGGACGCTCGGCGCCGGACCATGGCGGCGCTTCTTCCGTGTCGGGCTGCCGCTGGCCCGGCCGGCGCTCGTCGCCGGCGTCTCGCTGGCGCTGATGGAGACGCTGAACGACCTCGGGACGGTTCAGCACTTCGCCGTCAGCACCTTCACCACCGGCATCTTCCGGACATGGTTCGGCCTCGGCGAGCCCGCGGCTGCGGCTCAGCTTGCGGCCGTCCTGCTGCTCTTCGTCGTTGTCCTGCTTCTGCTGGAGCGCTGGTCGCGCGGAGACGCCCGCTACCATCAGACCACCGGGCGCTACCGTCAGCTTCCGAGCCTGTGCCTTCGCGGCACGCCTGCCGGCCTGGCCGTCGCCGCCTGCGCGCTTCCGGTCCTGCTCGGGTTCCTGGTTCCGGTCGGCGTGCTGGTCTGGTGGGCGATCCGCTCCGAGGCTCTGGGATTCAATTTCCGCTTTCTCCAATTGACCTTCCACAGCGTCACTCTCGGCTTGGTCGCCGCCGTTCTTGCCGTCGTGCTCTCGCTGGTCCTCGCCTATGGCGTGCGGCTTCGGCCGACGCCGCTCGTCCGCGGCTTCGTGCGGCTGGCCAGCGTCGGCTATGCGGTGCCGGGTGCGGTCATCGCCGTCGGCGTGATGCTGCCGTTTGCCGCCATCGACCGGACGATCGACGCCTGGGCCCGGGCCGGCCTCGGCGTCTCCACCGGGCTGATCCTGTCGGGCACCATCGTCGCTGTCACCTTCGCCTATCTCGTCCGCTTCCTCGCCATCTCGTTCAACGCCGCCGAAGCCAGCCTCGCCAAGGTCGGGCGCAGCATGGACGACGCCGGACGCGTGCTCGGCCGCCGCCCCATCGAGATTCTGGCCGCCATCCACCTGCCGCTGCTGCGACCGAGCCTGCTCGCCGCGGCCCTTCTGGTCTTCGTCGACGTCATCAAGGAACTGCCGGCGACCCTGATCCTCCGGCCCTTCAACTTCGATACGCTTGCGATCTTCGCCTATGACCTCGCCCGAGACGAGAGGCTGGCGGAGGTCGCGGCGCCGGCGCTCGCCATCCTGGCAGCCGGTCTCGGCCCGGTGATCCT
>CAMDFP010000121.1 GCA_945897335.1 Asaia bogorensis
TCGGCGGATGTGACCGAGCACAGCCACGCCCTCGATCTGAAGAAGGGACTCTTCACCTGGAAGAGCCCGCGGCGGATCGCGGCCTCGCTCAAGCGATCGGCGGAGGAGAGCACGGAACGGAAGACCGACCCGTATCGGTCCGCCATCGCCATGCTGAGCTTCTACGTCAACCGCGCCGGCAGGAGCCTGACGGCCGAACGCGTGCGCACCCTGAGGCAGGCCAAGGCTGAGCTGAGGCGCCAGTTCGGCCGGCCCGAACCGGCGCCTCGCCATAGCCATGTCGCAAGGAAGAGGCGGCCGCCGTCGGGCGACGAGCGGCCGCGGATGGCTTGAGGGCTATTTCTTCTCGAGCCCCCACATCACGATCTCGCGCGAGTTGACCACGCCGCTGATGTTGTTCCGCCACGCCTTCGGCGTCACGTACTGGCCGAGGGAGACGAAGGGCATCACCTCGTAGAAGCGGGCCTGCAGGCGCTCGGCAACCTGCTTCTGCGCTTCCGGCGTTGCGGCGGTGAGGAAGCTGAGGCGGATCCTCTCCATCTCCTCGTCGCAGGTCCAGCCGTTCCAGTTCTTGCCGTCGCAGGGGGTGGCGAGGGCGAAGTTGGTGAGAGGGGTGTGCCACATCGTGCCGGGGGCGGAAGTGAAGTACATGTTCCAGCCGGGCGAGCCGTCGCCCGGCTTGTCCTTCTTCTGCTGGCGGGTCGAGAGCGTGCCCCAGTCCATCATCTGGAGGTCGACGTTGACCCCGGCATCCTTCAGGTTCTGAGCCGTGATGATCGCGTTGGCATTTAGCGCAGCGATATCCGTCGGGCCCATCAGCACCACCGGATCGCCCTTGTAGCCGGCCTCCGCGAAGAGCTGCTTCGCCTTCTCGACATTGCGCTGGCGGAACGGCTCGGCCCCGACCAGGGTCTCGTAAGGTCCGCCGCAGAAGAGGATCGCAGCGCAGGGCTTGCGATAGTCCTCGCCGACCGTCGCGGTCAGGTACGTGGTCTGGTCGACGAGAAGCGCGAGGGCCTGGCGAGCCTTCGGGTTGTTGAAGGGCGGATGCAGCGCGTTCGGCCGGGCCACGCCCTGCCAGCCCATGTCGTCCATCACCGCGACGGTGATGTTCTTGTCCTTCTTCAGCATCGGCACAAGATCGGCCTGCGGCTGCTCGACGATGTCGACCTCGCCGCGGATCAGGGCCTGCGCCGCCGTCGCCGAGTCAGGCAGATAGGTCCATTCGACGCGATCGACCTTCACCACCTTGCCGCCGGTCAGCGCATCCGAGGGTTCGGCGCGGGAGTTATAGCCGGCGTATTTCTTGTAGACGACCTTGGCGCCGGGAACCCACTCCTCCTTGACGAAGGTGAAGGGGCCGGAGCCGATGATCTGGTCGAAGGTCTGCTGCTGGAAGGCGTCGCCTGAGGCGTCCTTCTCGCGCAGCACGAAGGTCGCGAGGATCGGATTCGACAGGGTCTGGAGGACCGGCGCGAACGGCTCCTTCAGCGTGAGTACGAAGGTGAGGTCGTCCTTCGCGACCAGAGACGCCGCACGTTCCATCATCGCCGTGCCCTCGACCCGCCGCTTCGACCAGCGGTTCAGCGAGGCGACGGCGTCCCTCGCCGTCACCGGCGATCCGTCGTGGAAGGTCATGCCCTTGCGCAGCGTGAAGGTCCAGACGAGCCCGTCGGCGCTCTTGTTGAAGCTCTCCACCATCTGAGGCTTCGCGTTCATCTTCGAGTCGTAGGCGAACAGCGTGTCGTAGACCATGTTGCCGTGATGGCTGGTGATCAGGGCGTTGGTCCAGGTGGTGTCGACGATCTTCAGGTCGGCGTGAGGTACGAACTTGACGGTCTGCGCCGCCGCCATTCCGCTCGTCGCGATCAGCGCCGCCGCGCCGGCGAGCCCATGGCGGATCAGATGTGCAAAGCGTGTCATAGCCGTCTCCCTAGGATGTGGTTATGGACAGCCCGAGGATCGGCAGCGAAACGGCGACGTGCAACCACCGCTCGCGAAGTCGCGAAATGCTCGCTTCACGGGCAAGTAGTGGTACCGGTCGGACCGAGGGGCTAAATAGGGGGCCGGAGGCGTCGATGGGATGTCAGACGATCGTGATCGAAAAGCTGACCGGCGGGCTGGGGGCCGAGGTCCGCGGCGTCGACCTGGCCAAGCCCCTCAGCAATTCGGTCGCCGCAGACCTTCGCCAGGCGCTCGTCGATCACCTCGTGCTGTTCTTCCGCGAGCAGACCCTTACGCCCGAGCAGCAGATCGCCTTCAGCCGGCTCTACGGCCCGCTCCAGCGCGTCCCCTATGTGCGCCCGATGGACGGATATCCGGATATCATCGCGGTCCTGAAGGAAGCCGATGAGAGGAAGATCAGCACCTTCGGCAATGCCTGGCACTCGGACTTCAGCTTCCTCGAAGAACCGCCGATGGCCTCGATCCTCTATGCGCTGGAGGTTCCGGGGCACGGCGGCGATACGCTCTGGATCAACATGTACGAGGCGTACGAGGCGCTGTCGGACGGGATGAAGCGGCTTCTGCGCGGGCTTCGCTCCATGCATAACGGCCGCCCCTACGGCATGGCCGGGATTCCCAAGGATCTCCGAACCAGCCGGTCGATCGGGATTGAGCGCAACAACCCCGAGGCCGACCGCGAGGTGGCGCACCCGGTCGTGCGCCTGCATCCGGAGAGCGGACGGAAGGCGCTGTTCATCAATTCGATCTACACCGGGCGCTTCGAGGACATGAGCGAGGCCGAGAGCCGGCCGCTGCTGGACTATCTCCACCAGCATTGCCTCAGGCCGGAATTCGCCTGCCGGTTCCGCTGGCAGCCAGGTTCGCTCGCGGTCTGGGATAACCGCTGCACCATGCACTACGCCGTCAACGACTATGACGGCAGCCGCCGCCTCCTGCACCGAACCCAGGTGCAGGGCGAGCGGCCGGTGCTTGCCGACTAGAGTCCCTGGCCACCGTTCACAGCGACGATCTGGGCGGTAACCCAGCTCGCCATCGGCGAGGCCAGGAACATCACCACGTTGGCGACCTCTTCCGGTTCGCCCATGCGGCCCATCGGGCAATTGGCGAGCGTCGCGGCGTAGAGCGCCGGTTCGTTGGCCTTGCGCTCGGCCCAGACGCCGCCCGGGAATTCGATCGAACCGGGAGCAACGCAATTGACCCGGACGCCGGTCTTGGCCAGCGCCGCCGCCTGGGTGCGGGTGTAGTGGATCACCGCGGCCTTGGCGGCGCCGTAAGCCGGCGTCCGGACCGAGGGGCGAAGGCCCGAGCCCGAGGCGATGTTGATAATGTTGCCTTTCGATGCGGTCAGGGCCGCCATCGACTCTCGCGAGGCGCGGATCGTCGCCAGGACATCGACGTCGATGCTGAGTTCCCAGCTCTTCTCGTCGTCGCCCGCGCCGAAGCCGCTGGCGTTGTTGATCAGCACGTCGAGTCCGCCCAGCGTCTTGATCGCGTCGGCGATGTATCTGGAGATATCCGCTTCCTTCGCGAGATCGCAGCTGCCGGCATGCGCCTTGTGGCCGAACTTGGCGATCTCGGCCCGGGTCATCTCCAGCGTCTCCGCATTGCGGGCGCAGATCGACACGCCGGCGCCGGCCTCGGCGAATCCGAGCGCGATCGACCGCCCGATGCCGCGGCTGCCGCCGCAGACTATGATCTTCTTGCCCTTGAAATCGAACGGCATGGACGCATTCCCCTGTTTCGTGACGTGGCCGGAGACTAGCGCGGATCGACGGGGATGGACCGCGAAAATCGCTTCGCCGTTGACCCGGATGGCAGTGCCGGTTCCCCTGGTGCGGAACAGGGGAGGGACTCAATGTCTCTGACGGCGATGGTTCTGGGTGCGGGTTCGGCGGGCGAGGGGCATTCGATCGCGCTTCAGCAGGCGGGCGTCGAGGTGGCGGCGATCGCCAGCCGCACCGAGGCGGTGGTGCGCAAGGTCGCCGACGGCCTCGGCATCCGCGTCGCCAGCACCGACTGGCGGAAGACGCTGGCAGAGCTCAAGCCCGACATCGTCGCCGTCGCCACGCCCGGCGACACCCATGTCGAGATGGTGGAGACGGCGCTGGCGCAGGGCTGTCACATTCTGATCGACAAGCCGCTGGCTCCCACATCGGCCGATGCGCGGCGCCTCGCGGTGGCGACCCGCAAGGCCGGGGTCAAATCGGCCTATGCGGCCACCTCCTGCTATCAACCCTCGGCGCTGCTGGCCCGCAATCTGATCCGCTCCGGCGCCATCGGCACGCTCTACGAGGCGGAGTTCGTCTCGCATTACCGCTGGCCGTCGCGGCTGCCGCATGGCTGGCCGCATCAGCTGAAGCTCGGCGGCGGCCGTCTCAACAACAACTTCACCCACAAGCTCGCGATCGCCGAGTCGGTGTGCAGCGGCGTCAGCCTCTCGATCGCCGGCGAGACCCGGAACGATCTCAAGCGCGCACCCAAGGTGCCGATGCCGCACGACTTCCGCGACTGGCACAAGAGCGAGGTCTCGCCCGAGGCGGCGGAGGCGGCCGGCTGGGCCGAGGTCGACAGCGACTGGTCCTACACGGTGCTGGATCGCATCGGTTCGCCCGGCAGCGATCCGCTGAGAGCCGTCAGCGCTACTTTTCGTCACTCCTGCCTGAGGAAAGGCAAGCACCAGGACTATGTCGCCTTCTACGGCTCGGGTGGGACCATCCATGTCGACGAGTCCTATTGCCAGGGTGCCGTGCATCTCTGGCGGGAAGGGGACACCGCCTTCAAGGAAGTGCCGCTCACGGCCGAGATCGAGTCCTGGCTGCCGCCTTCGCAGTCGCGCTCGAACTGGCCCAGGGGCTGGGACATCGTGCAGCGCTCGTGGAACGCGCTCGCTCGCGAGTTCGTCCTCGACATCGAGGGCAAGCCGCACGAACCCTATCTCTCGATCGCCGACGGGTGGCGCCACCAGGAGGTGATCGACGCCGTCCGCAGCCGCGCCGGATGGAAGGATATTCCCCAGCAACCCTAAAGCGGATCCAGCGGCCAGATCGGCCGGCGGACGTTCTTGTAGGGGTACTGCGACCAGTTGAACGAGGTGATGCCGCCGGAGTCGACATAGACGAGGCGGCGGCCGATCTTCTCGAAATCGGCGCGGAAGTGGTTCATCGCCTTGCAGGCGAGGATGTTGGTGGTCTCTGGCTCGATGCCGAAGAGGCGGAACTGCTCGCGGTCGTCGATCTGCACGCGGTGGCTGGCGACGATGACCTTGATGCCTCCGACCTGGACCAGGGCGCTGGGCCCGAACGAGGTGACCGTGCCGGTGGCGAACGGCCCCTTGCGCGTGGCAACGCCGTCCGAGAGTGCCAGCACCTTGCCGGTGATGCGGAGCGGCGTGCCGCCGAAGCGGGGATCGTGCTTGCCGCCGAGGTCGAGAGTGACGGTGGCGCCGACGCCGGCCCTCCGAGCTGTCTCCGCCGACTCCGCATCGGCGATGGCGCCTACGGCGACGTCCTGGAGGTCCGCCTCGATCATCGCCTTCAAGAGCGTGGTGCCGTCGCCCATGCCGGCGCCGCCCGGGCAGTCGGTGTAGTCGCCGATCAGCAGCGGACCCTTGCCCGACGCCGGCTCCTTGGCGATGCGGATGACGTCCTCGATCGGCCGGAGCTCGATGGTCTTGGTCTTTCGGGTCTCCCAGGCGAAGTCCATCAGCTCGTCGGCGACCTGTTGCGCCCGCGGGGTCGCGTTGTTGCCGGTCACCAGCACGGTCGGTCCGACATGCTTCTTGTCGGCCCAGTCGAAGCCGGCATTGATGCCGATGTCGAGGATGTCCTTGTCCTTCGCCAGGATCGTCCTTGCCTTGTCCAGGATATCGACCATCGGCCCCTTGCCGGAAATGGTACGGCCCTGGTCGAGACCGTTGAACATCGGCCGCTGAGCGTAGGCGACATGCGGGCGGATCTCGCCTTTCATTGCCCGCTGCAGCAGCTCGCCGGCGCGGATCGCGGTCTCGTACATGTCGACATGAGGCGTCGTGCGGTAGGTCGAGACGATGTCGGCGTGTTTCGCGAGGTCCGGCCCGATATTGGCGTGGAGATCGAGGGTGACCGCGATCGGCACCTTCGGCCCGATCACGCCGCGGATGCGCCGCAGCAGCTCGCCCTCGGCGTCTTCCAGATGCTCGGCCACCATGGCCCCGTGCAGAGGCAGCAGCAACCCGTCGACGGGCAGCGCCTTCTTCAGTGACGCCAGGATCACTTCGCTGAAGTGTTCGTAGGCCTCCTTGGTCACCGGGCCCGAGGGCGAGGTGTTGGCGACCAGCGGGTGGATCACGGTCCAGCCGTGCTTGTCGGCGAGGTCGAAGATGGCTCCCCACTCGCTCCGGGTACCGCGATAGGCCTTCGGGATCTCATCGTCCCGCTCGTAGCCGCCGGTCGTCTTGAAGCGCTCCAGATCCGCCGGCAGCCGGCAGAAGCTGTGAGACTCGTGCATCACCGTGGCGGAGAAGACCTTGAAACCGGCCATGGACGCCCTCCTCGAAACTGATACGGCTGGTGGCTTCTAATCCCGGTCCACGTCGCAACGTTCGCGGCGCTGCGACAGATAGGCGGCGCGCACCCGGTCATAGTCGTCGAGAGTCAGGTCGGCCGCATGCGAGTCCATCTGGCGTGTCGCCATGATGTCGGCCACGACCTCGATGGCTTCGGCGATGAGGATTGTCTGGAACGAAAGCCCGGTGCCGGCGGTGGCGCCGATGATCGACCACAGGACGGCGTTGGTGACGACGATGTCGGCGGCACCGTCGCGGAGCGACCGCGGACCGACCAGCGGCAGCACGATGTAGCCGCCTTCGCCGAAGCCGGCCCGGCAAAGCAGCAGCCCGACGTCCTCGTGCCGGCGGGGCAGGTCCCAGTTCGAGCCCGCGACGTCGTACCAGCCGAGCAGGCCCGCCGTCGAGTTGACGGCGAAGCGCTTGGTCGCGTGCCAGCTCGTCTCGAACTCGCCGATCGCGAGCCCAACCATGGCGGTGACCGGCTCGTTGACGATGTTGGAGGCGACGTTGCCTATGCCCCGGCTGAGCGGTGACGGAGGCAGAACCTGCGCGTCGCCCGCGACGTCCGCCGAGCCCGAAAGCCAGTGGCCGGCCGCGGACAGGCCGGAGCCGATATACTGATTGACGACGAAAAGCTTCCGGCTGACCGCATCGAGGATGCCGCCGTCATATGCCTCCGGCTCCAGCACCAACGGCTGGGCATGTACCGGAGCGCTCGCCAAGGCGGCGGCCATCATTGCCGCGCCGACGACTGACGATAGGACGGCCTTCCAGGACATGACCCATCATAGAGTATCTGCCGGACGATGCACGCTGCGGCGGCGGGGTGTTCTTCGACCGGGGTTGTCACCCTGGTGCCGGCTGGCTAGGCTGATGCCAAGAGAGCCGATCTGAACGGCTCCTTAACGACGAGGCCCTTCGGGCCACGCGAACAAGGAGAGCATCATGCAGAATTTCCATTGGCGTCGGCTGCTCGGAAGTCTGGGCATTCTCGCCTTCGGCCTCACGGCCGGAGAGGCCCAGGCCCAGAGCACGCTCCGCATCGTGCCGCAGGCGGACCTCAAGATCCTCGACACCGTCTGGACCACCAACAACATCACATCCAACCACGGCTACATGGTCTATGACGTGCTGTTCGCACCGAACAGCAAGCTCGACTACGTGCCGCAGATGGTCGACAGCCACCAGCGGAGCGCCGACGGCCTCACCTGGAGCTTCAAGCTCCGCGACGGCCTCAGCTTCCACGACGGCTCGCCGGTCACGGCCAAGGACGTCGTCGCCACCATCAAGCGCTGGGGCGATCGGATTCCGACCGGCAAGACGCTGATGTCCTTCACCAAGGAGGTCGTCGCGACCGGTGCCGCGACCTTCGAGATCCGGCTCTCGAAGCCGTTCGGCCCGGTGCTGGCGATGCTGGGCAATCCTGAGAACCCGCTGTTCATCACCCGCGAGAAAGAAGCGATGCTGGCGGCTGACCAGCAGATTACCGATCCGACCGGCTCCGGCCCCTTCATCATGGCGAAGGAAGAATGGGTGCTGGGGGCGAAGGTCGTCTACAAGAAGAACCCGGCCTACAAGCCCAGGCCCGAGCCCGCCGACGGCTTCGGCGGCGGCAAGGTCGCCAAGGTAGACCGCGTCGAATGGATGGTGATCCCCGATGCCAACATCGCCGCCCAGGCGCTGATCCGCGCCGAGGTCGACGCCATCGAGATCCCGACCACCGACCTCCTGCCGCTGATGAAGCGGGACGCCAACATCGAGGTCCGCGTCATCGACCGCATCGGCACCCAGGGCATCTTCCGGATCAATCACCTTGCCCCGCCGATGAACAATCCGAAGATCCGCCAGGCGCTGCTCTACCTCGTCGGCGACCAGCGCGACTATCTGGGCTCGATGATCGGCAACCGCGAATACGAGAAGCCCTGCTGGTCGGTGTTCGTCTGCGGCACGCCGTTCGAGACGACGGTCGGCGTCGGCCCCTGGGCCACCGGAAGCAAGGAGGCGAACCTCGCCAAGGCAAAGGAGCTGCTGAAGGAGGGCGGCTACAAGGGCGAGCGCATCGTCGTCCTCGATCCGGCCGAGGCGCATCTCGCCCACACCCAGGCCATCGTCACCTCTCAGAAGCTGAAGGAAGCAGGGATCAACGTCGACCTGCAGACCGTCGACTGGGGCACCCAGAGCGCCCGGCGCGCGCTGAAGGACGATCCCGAGAAGAACCCGCGCGGCTGGCACATCTTCCACACCTGGGGCGGCGGCCTCGCGCAGGGGAGCCCGTTGACCAACGCCGCGGTGCCGAGCCCCTGCGACGGCTCCAACTGGTTCGGCTGGCCCTGCGACGAGACGCTGGAGAAGATCCGCCTCGAGTTCCCGATGGCGGCGACCGCCGACGAGCAGAAGAAGGTGATCGAGCGTCTCCAGGCGCGCTTCTACGAGGTGGTTCCCTACATCCCGGTCGGCCAGTTCTATTCGCCGGTCGCCTACCGGAAGACCCTCTCGGGCGTCCTAGACACGGTGCGCCTCGTGCTCTGGAACATCGAGAAGAAGGGCTGATCGGACGAGACCGGCGCCGGTGGCTCAGTGCCGCCGGCGCCGTCCGATCAGCAGCATCGGCAAGATGAGAAGCGTGATGCCCATCATCCACTGGAAGTCGGTGAGGTAGGCCAGCATCTTCGCCTGGCGGTCGACCTCGCCGCTGAGGCTGAGCAACCCTTCCATCGTCTGCAGGTCCCAGGGCGCCGCGACGCTGGGCTCGCGAAAGCGCGGATCGTAGGGCGTGATGCCTTCGACCATGGTGGCGCGGTAGGCCTGGCTGTTCCGCGCCAGAAGCGCCTCGAGGATGGCGATGCCGGCGCTGGCGCCGATGTTCCGGACCAGGCTGAACAGGCTGGCGCCGGTGGTGCGGTGCTCCGCCGGCAGCGTCGAGAACGAGAAGGTACTGAGCGGCACGTAGATGCAGCCCATGCCGAAGCCCTGGATGAAGCCGGTCCAGATCAGGTCCCACGCTCCGACGTTCAGGGTGAATCCGGCCATCAGCCAGAACGCCCATGAGGTGAGCGATACGCCGAAGAATACCAGATAGCGGGGGTCGATCCGGCTGACCAGGCGGCCGGAGATGAGCATGGCGCAGAACGTGCCGAGGCCCCGCGGCCCCATGATGTGCCCGGCGTCGATCGCCGGATACGAGAGCACGTCCTGCAACAGGTGGGAGAGGAGGGCCAGCATCGCCAGCACGACGACGGCGATGAGAAAGCTGATGATCAGGCCGGAGACGAAGTTGCGGTCGCGGAAGACGGCGAAGGCGATCAGCGGCCTGTCGGTGGTCAGGCTGTGGACAAAGAACAGGTAGAAGGCGAGGGCCGAGATCACCGACATGGTCACGATCTCGCTGGACGCAAACCAGTCGAGGTGATGGCCGCGGTCGAGCATGATCTGGAGGGCGCCGATGCCGAGCGCGATGAAGGCGAAGCCGGTCCAGTCGAAACCGGCTTCGCGGTCGGTCTTGGTTTCCGGCAGCGCGTACCAGACCCCGAGCGCCGCCAGAATGCCGACCGGGACGTTGATGTAGAAGATCCAGCGCCAGTTGTAGAACTCGGTAAGGTAGCCGCCGACCGTCGGCCCGAAGATCGGGGCGGCGACGAAGCCCATGCCCCAGAGCGCCATTGCCTCGCCGTGACGCTCGCGCGGATAGGTGTCGAGCAGGGTCGCCTGCGACAGCGGTACCAGGCCGGCGCCGAAAGCGCCCTGGAGCGTGCGGTAGATCAGCATCTCGGTCAGGCTGCCGGCGATGCCGCAGAGTGCCGAGGCAACGGTGAAGCCGAGGATGGCGATGAGGAAGAGGCGACGGCGGCCGAGCCGGACCGCCAATGCCCCGGTCGGCGGGGTCATGATCGCGGCGGCGACGATGTAGCTGGTCAGCACCCAGGCGATCTGCTCCTGGGTCGCGAGCAGGCTGCCTTGCATGTGCGGCAGCGCCACGTTGGGGATCGTCGTGTCGATCGCGTGCATGATTGTCGCGGTCATCACCGCGACCGTGATCAGGCCACGATGGACCACCTTGGTTGTCGGCTCCCCGGTCACGTCGCGCCGTCCTCGCGGATCATGACGTCGAGGCTAGCGCACCCGCGCGGCCCCAGCCATCACCGTGACCTTTTTGCGACACCGGTGAACGGTGATCGTGTCCGCGCCGCAGGGGATTTGCCCGACGCCCCCGACTCGGGCTATCCAAGGGCCAATACCCAACCTACGCCGACGGAGACGGGCCGCGCCTGCGGCCGGCGGTTCGTCGCGATTTTTCACGCTCCCTGCCGGTGGGTCTCGCCTCGGGAGCCAGGCCAGAGATCGATGCGTCTGTTCCGCTTTTTCGAGAGCTTGCTGCTTCCGACGGCGCGGTCGCCCGAGAGCGCGCCGCCGGCGGGCTTGCTGGCGTTCTATTGGCACTATGCCCGCCAGGCCCGCGGCCTGCTCGCGGCGCTGTTTTGCGCCGGCTTCCTGGTTGCGGTGCTCGACAGCCTGATCCCCGTGTTCATCGGCCGGGTGGTGACGCTGGTCTCCACGCATGCGCCTGGCGACCTCATGGCCGAGGCGGGCCCCCAGCTCCTCGGCATGGCGCTGGTGATGCTCCTGCTCCGCCCGGCCGCGCTCTGCCTGCAGAACCTCATCACCAACCAGGCGATTACGCCGGGCTTGAGCAACCTGATCCGCTGGCAGAACCACTGGCACGTGGTCAGGCAGAGCTGGTCGTTCTTCCAGAACGACTTCGCCGGCCGCATCGCCAACCGTATCATCCAGACCGGCCCGTCGCTCCGGGAGAGCGTCGTCGCCGCCACCAACGCGGTCTGGTACATCCTGGTCTACGGCACGAGCGCGGTCGTGCTGCTCGCCTCGAGCGATCCCAAGCTGGCGGTGCCGATCCTGCTGTGGTTCGCCGGATATGCGGTCATGCTCCGCACGTTCGTACCGCGCTTGCGCGACCGGTCGCGGGAAACCTCGGAATACCGCTCGGCGCTCACCGGCCGGGTGGTCGACAGCTACACCAACATCGTCACAGTCAAGCTGTTCGCGCGCTCGCGTGACGAAGATGCCTTCGTCCGCCAGGCCGTCGACGAACACACTGATGCGTTCCGCCGCCAGGTCCGGCTGATCACGCTGTTCGGCCTCGCGCTGTCGACCTTGAACGCCTCGATGGTGGTCGGCACCGGCGGCGTTGCGGTCTGGCTCTGGGTCGACGGCCGCATCTCGGTCGGCGCCGTCGCCATGGCGCTGCCGCTCACCTGGCAGATCGCCAACATCGCCGGCTGGGTGGCGCAGAACGTCACCTCGATCTTCGAGAATGTCGGCACGGTCCAGGACGGGATGAAGTCGATCGCAGTCCAGCGCCAGATGCCGGACCGCCCCGATGCGACGACGCTCGAGGTCACGCGCGGCGAGGTGCAGTTCGAGGACGTCTCCTTCGGCTACGGCACCTCCCGCGGCGTGCTCCACGGCATCGAGCTCACCATAGCGCCCGGCGAGCGAGTCGGCCTGATCGGCCATTCCGGCGCCGGCAAGTCGACGCTGGTCAACCTGCTGCTGCGCTTTCACGACGTCGAGGGCGGCCGCATCGTGATCGACGGGCAGGACATCGCGCGAGTAACCCAGGAGAGCCTTCGCGGCCACATCTCGATGGTGACGCAGGACACCTCGCTGCTGCACCGCTCGATCCGCGACAACATCCGCTACGGCCGACCGAGCGCCTCCGAGGACGAGATCCGCGATGCGGCCAGGCGCGCGCATGCGCTCGAGTTCATCGAGACGCTGGAGGACTGGAACGGTCGCCGCGGCTTCGAAGCGCATGTCGGCGAGCGGGGCGTGAAGCTTTCCGGAGGCCAGCGCCAGCGCATCGCCCTTGCCCGCGTGATCCTGAAGAACGCGCCGATCCTGGTGCTGGACGAGGCGACCTCGGCGCTCGACTCCGAGGTCGAGGCGGCGATCCAGGAGCAGCTCGACGACCTGATGAAGGGGCGCACCGTCATCGCCATCGCGCACCGGCTCTCGACCATCGCGCGCATGGACCGCCTGATCGTCCTCGACCACGGCCGCGTCGTCGAGCAGGGAACCCATTCCGAGCTGCTGGCCGCGGGGGGGGCCTATGCGCGGCTCTGGCGGATGCAGTCGGGCGGTTTCCGGGCGCCCGGGCCGACAGACTATCTGGATACGGCGCCGGCAGCGGAGTAGCGCGTCAGTCGCGGCCGCCGCCCTGGACGTCCCGGTTTGCGCGCGGGAGCGGGCTCGCGTCGGGGACGGCGCTGGTCTGGGGAGGCACGGTCTTATCGATGACAGGGCCCTTCCGCGGATTCTTCTGAACGGCCTGCGCCTGGGCGATCAGTCCCGCACAGTCGCTGTCCTGTCCGAGTCCGAGCTCGATGGTCGGGATCAGGGCTGCGAGCGGCGTCAGCAGCACGCCGAGCGCGATCATGGCGGCGCCGCGAGCGGCGGTCGTCCCAGCATCGATGCCGACGGTCGGTTTCTTCAGCGTGCCGCGGACATGCACGGGGGATCGGAAGGCCAGCAGGCTGACGTCCTTCGGATGCGCTTCGAGACGGAGGTTCAGGGTTTCGTCGCGAAAGTTCAGCGAGCCTACGCCGCCGATATTGGTGTCGGTCGTGTCGACGACGAAGGTGTTGGTTTTGAGCACGCCCTTCTGCAGCTCGCCATCCACCACCATGCACCGGACCGGGAAGGTCTTGTCCTTGCCTGAGATCGAGAATCCCAGCGCCTCGAGCAGATCGAGGCCGGCGAGCTCGGTGAGGAGCGCGCTGATCTCGCCCTCGGTCATGGCCAGGGTCACGCGGCCATCGGCGCTGTCGAGGACGTCGGCTGCCGACTGTCCGCTACCGTTGATCTTGGCGCGGCCCCCGATCACGCCGGCGCCGCCGAGATTG
>CAMDFP010000122.1 GCA_945897335.1 Asaia bogorensis
ATGCTCGGGCATCTCTGCCAGCGTGCGGCGCTCGCGCGCGCGACGTTCCCAGGCGGTGATGACGGCGGCGAAGCGGACCAGCACGCCGGCCGGGCTCGGGAGGGAGGGGAGGGACTGGGTCGAGGCCTTGAGGCCGCCCTTTGAGTTTGTGAGCATACAATTCTCCATCGCCTACAGTTTAATTGGCGTCTTTAAGTGTAGTTGAAATATCTCAATGCATGCTGCATTGCAAGCTGACAAGCTGCTGAATCAGCTCTGTCTCGACAATGATCGCGTGCTGTTGTATGTATGTACTATGACAAATTGGACAACCGATCTGGATGTCCGTCCGGGCCCGCGGTATTTGGCGATTGCCCTTGCGTTGGGCGAGGCCATTGCCCGTGGCGAGCTGCGCCCTGGGGACCGGTTGCCCACCCACCGCGACCTGGCGCAGCGCATCGGTGTCACCGTTCCGACCGTCAGCCGGGCGTATCGCGAGGCGAGCCGGCGGGGCTATCTCTCGGGCGAGGTCGGCCGCGGCACCTTCGTCCGTGGCGCGGTGCAGCCCAAGCGCGTGCCGGCGCCGGAACAGGAAGACCAGGGGCCGATCGATTTCGACATGAACCGGCCGACGGTGGAAGCACCGCATGCGGGCTACCTGGCCGAGAGCCTGGCGCGCCTGGCGCGGTCGCCCGAGCTCGAGAACATGCTGCGCTATCAACCCAACGCCGGGCTGCCCTCGCACCGGGCCGCCGGAGCCGCCTGGATCACCAAGGGCGGGGTCGAGGCGTCGGCCGAGCGCGTCGTCGTCACCTCCGGCGGCAAGCATTCGCTCTTCGTCGTGCTGCACGCCATCGCCAAGCCCGGCGACACCATCCTGGCCGAGGAGCTGTCCTGGCCCGGCGTCCGCAGCGTCGCCCGTTATCTCGATCTGAAGCTGCAGCCGGTCGCCCTCGACGACGACGGGCTGATCCCCGAGGATTTCGAGCGCGCCTGCCGCGAGCACAAGCCGAAGGCGCTGATCTGCACGCCGACGGCGCAGAACCCGACCGTCTCGATCCTGCCGATCGCGCGCCGACGACGGATCGCCGAGATCGCGCGCGCGCACGAGATCGCCATCATCGAGGACGAGGTCTACGGGCCCCTGATCGACGAGCCGCCGCCGCCGGTCGCGACATTCGCGCCGGAGCGCACCTTCTACATCACCAGCCTCTCCAAGGTGTCGGCGCCGGGGCTCCGCGTCGGCTTCGTGCTGGCACCGCAAGGCCAGGTCGGCCGCGTCGCCCAAGGTGTGAGCGCCACTACCATCTTCACCCCGCCTCTAATGGTCGAGATCGGCGCCCAATGGATCGCATCCGGCACCATCCAGGCGCTGGTCGACTGGCAGCGCCGCGAGGTCTCCGAGCGCAGCCAGCTTCTCCGCCAGGCACTGGCCGGGCTCAAGTTCCGGATCGAGCCGCACGCCATGCACACCTGGATCCAGCTGCCGAAGCCCTGGCACCCGGCCGAACTGGTCGAAGCCGGCCGCCGCCGAGGCCTTTCGCTCAGCCACACCGAGAGCTTCTGCATCGGGATCAAGGAACCGGACGCGATCCGCCTTGCCCTCTGCGGCCCGGTCAGCCGGGCCCGCTACCAGGAAGGCCTGAAACGCCTCGCCGACGCGCTCGCCGCCGGTCCGGAATTCACCGCGACGATGGTGTGAACGCTCTACCTTCGGAACCCTCTCCCGCGTCGTACGCGGGGGAGGGAGCCCGAGGCGCACTCGCCTACGCCAGTTCGCGCCTGATCGTCGTATCCCAGGTGCGGGAAAAGACGCGCACGCCCGCCTCGAAGGCCTCCAGCTTGGCGGTGACCAGAAACGCCTCCTTGGTTGCGGTGACCGTGGTGTCGGTCTCGATCGCGACCTGCCAGTCGCCGCGTCCATGGGTGATCGAGTACAGCGAGCGCGCTTTCACCGACAGCGGATCGCCCTGGCGGATCGAGTATCGCTCCATGCCGCCGCCCGAATATTCGAGGTCGATGTCGGTCAGGTGGATCTTGCCGCGATCCTTCACCGCGTCGACCACGTGCTCGCCGGTGATCAGGTCGCGCGAATGCCGCCGGCTCCGGGCATAGGGACGGCGCTCGGTGCGGGCCTGGGCGGCGGACGCCTCGGGTGGTGCGAAGGCGTGCAGCTTCGCGTCCTCGTCCCGCGGCGTCCGTACCGGAAGATCGAGCGTGCTGGCGCTGGTGAAGAGCGTCAGCGTCACCGGCTCAGGCGCCGGCCACACCAGCGGCCAATAGGCGGTGGAGATGGAGATGCGCAGGCGATGGCCGGGCGGGATGGCGTAGCCCGCGTCGTTGAGCTGGACGCGCACGCGGTAGCGCTTGCCCGGGACCAGCGCCTCCGGGTGCTCGTGGCTGTCGCGGTGGGTGAGGTTGAGCACGCCGTACGTGATGCGGGTCGAGGCGCCGTCCGGCGCGATGTCGTTGAGGCGCACGGCGATCTGCGCCACCGGGCGGTCGGCGGCAAGATCCAGTTCCAGAACCGGCGCGCCTAGGAACTCGATGCGCTCGCTCAGCACATCGGAGTCGAAGCAGAGCGAGTTGCCGTCGTCCTCACGCTGATCGCCGGGCATCTCCGCCTGGTAGCCATAGGGGCACCATTCGCCGGCAGCTTCACCGATGGTGAGCGGTGAGGCGTGGGTCAGCGCCTGCTCCGCTTCGGCATGGTCGCCGAGCCTGAAGGCGTTGAGGTGCCAGCGGCGCTGTCCGATCTTCGGGCTCGGCCACGACGCTTCGCCGACCCAGCGGCCGGGACGCTCGGCATAGAAGGTCTTCGGCGGCACCGACTCCTGCATCCAGGCGCGCAGCATGGGCTCGGCCATGATGCCGGTGTCCTTGCCCTTCAGCCAATGATCCCACCAGCGAACGGCTTCCTGCAGGAAGCCGATGGCGGGGCCGGGCACGCCCTGCTGGGCCCAGCGATGCGCCCAGGGGCCGATGAGGCCCTTCCGCGGCGCTTTCAATCCTTTGAGCAGGCGAGGGATGGCGTTCGAGTAGCCGTCGGCCCAGCCGCCGGTGGCGAAGACCGCGCACTGGATCTTGGAAAAGTCTTCGCAGACCGAGGCATGCTTCCAATAGGCGTCCCGTGTGGGATGCTGCATCCAGGTTGCCACCAGCGACTCCGAGTTCTCGAGGCGCTGCATCCACATCTCGCGCCAGCGTTCGCCGACCAGCGCCGGATCCGGCGGCCGCGCCATGAAGCTGAACGCGGTCGAGCCCCACATCAGATTGTCGTTGAGGAGGCAGCCGCCCATGTAGTGCATGTCGTCGGCGTAGCGGTCGTCGGTCGAGCAGTTGGTGATGATCGCCTTCAGCGCCGGAGGCCGGAGCGCCGCAACCTGCAAGGCGTTGAAGCCCCCCCAGGAGCTGCCGAACATGCCGACATTGCCACTGCACCAGGGCTGCTTCGCGAGCCAGGCGATCACCTCCGCGCCATCCGAGAGTTCTTGGGCGATGTACTCGTCAAACATGAGCCCGTCGGAGTCGCCCGACCCGCGTCGATCGACGCGCACGGCGGCATAGCCGTGACCGGCGAAGTAGGGATGCATCTGCGAGTTGCCGACCGCGGTGAAGTCGCGCTTGCGGTAGGGCAGGTATTCGAGGAGTGCCGGCACCGGGTGGGCTTCGGCATCCTCGGGCAGCCAGATGCGGGCGGCGAGGCGGCAGCCGTCGGCGAGCGTGATCCAGGTGTTCTCGATTTCGCGCACATGATGGGGGAAGTCGGTCACGATCTTCATGGCGTATCCTCTCTCGGTCGGCGCAAGGCAGAGTGACCTGTTGCTTCGGAACATTCACAGTGAAACGAGCGGGGCCCGAAACCATGACGGATGAAGCGGAGATACGGGAGCGGCGGCGGCGGACCAACGAGCTGATCGCAGCACACCAGGCCGAGGCGCTCCGGCCCTACTTCGATCCCGAGGTCAAGCTGATCCGGGGTGACGGCACGCTGGTCGTCGGCGTCGACGCGGCCCTCCAGGTCTTCGAGACCCAGTTCAAGGATCCGGCCTTCGTCACCTATGACCGGACGACGGCAAGCGTCACGATCGACAAGGCCGGAACGCGGGCGGCGGAGACCGGCACCTGGGTCGGGTCGTGGCGCGCGGCCCCTGGCGAGACGACACGCACCGGCCAGTATCTGGTCGTGTGGAAGAAGGTCCGGAACGCCTGGATCATTGAGTCCGAGCTCTATGTGGCCTTGAAGTAGGGGCGGTGTCGTGACGGCGACAGGTTTTGCGCTATTCGACACGGCGATCGGCGCCTGCGGCGTGGTCTGGGGCGAGCGCGGCATCGTCGGCTTGCAGCTGCCGGAGACGCGCGACGCCGAGGCACGGGCTCGCCTGCTCAGGCGACATCCCGATGCTATGGAAGGACCGCCGCCGGCGGAGGTCGAGCGCGTGCTCGATCGCATCCGCTCGCTGCTCGAGGGGCAGAAGATCGACCTCGCCGACGTGCCCTTGAACATGGAAGGCGTGCCCGCGTTCGAGCGGCGGGTCTACGAGGTGGCGCGCGGCATCCCGCCGGGAGCGACGCTCACCTATGGCGAGATCGCGGTCCGGCTCGGCGACAAGACTCTCGCCCGCGACGTCGGAGCCGCGCTCGGCCGCAACCCGTTCCCGATCGTCATCCCCTGCCATCGCGTGCTCGCCGCCGGAGGCAAGACCGGAGGGTTCTCCGCCCGGGGCGGCGTCGACACCAAAATGAGGATGCTTCAGATCGAAGGGGCGAAGATCAGCGAAGAGCCGCTGCTGTTCGACAGCCTTCCGGTCGGCGCCCGGCCGAAGCGGTAGGGAAGGAACCCCTCCCCCGCACGAAGCGGGGGAGGGGCGTGGTAGCGCCTTAGGACTTCTTCTCGATGTTCCAGAACGGCAGCTTGCCGCCGCCGAGCACGCCCGAGACGTTCTTGCGATAGGCGATCTTCTGCTGGAAGCGGCCCATCGGTACGTAGGGCACGATCTCGTAGAAGCGCGCCTGGAAGCGTTCCACGATGTTCGTCCGCTGCGCATCCGTGGTGGCGGTGGCGAACTCGGCGCGGATCTTCTCGAGCTGCTCGTCGCAGGGCCAGCCGAACCAGTTCTTGCCGTCGCATTGCGTGGCCACGGTGTTGTTGGTCATCGGATTGGCCGAGAGCGCGTTGCTGCCCCAGGTGTAGAAGACGTGCCAGCCCGACTTGTTGGTGGCCGGGTCGTCCTTGACCGCGCGGCGCTGAACCAGCGTCGCCCAGTCCATGTTCTGCAGGTCGACGTTGAAGCCGGCGGCCTTGAGCTGGCTCGCCGACATCACCGCCATCGCCGAGATCTGCGTATCGGTGGTCGGGTTCATCACCACGATCGGCTCGCCTTTGTAGCCGGCCTCGGCCATCAGCGCCTTGGCCTTGGCGATGTTGGCCGGGCTCGGGTTGGCGAAGGCGCCGACGCCGGACTTGGTATCGAGCGGCGTCTGGCAGCCGAACACCGCCCAGCAGATCGACTGCAGGTCCTTGTTACCGATCATGGCGTCGAGTACCTGGCCCTGGTCGGTGGCGTAGAGCATCGCCTGGCGGATCTTCGGATTGTTGGTCGGCGCGATCAGGTGGTTGGGGCGGAGGATGTTGCCGAAGCCGAACTTGTTGGCGATCTCGACGACGATGTCGGGACTCTTCTGCAGGATCGGCAGCAGGTCGACGGGCGGATATTCGTAGAGATCGAACTCGCCGGTGATCAGCGCCTGCACCGAGGTCGCCGGGTCAGGGTTGTAGCTGAACTCGACGCGGTCGAGCTTGGCGACCTTGCCGCCGGCATAGCCGTCCGGCTTCTCGGACCGCGGGGCGTAGTCCTTGTTCTTCGCGTAGCTGAACTTGCTGCCAGGAACCCACTCCGCCTTGTTGAAGATGAAGGGGCCGGAGCCGATGGTCTCGGTGACCGCGGTGAAGGGGTCGGACGTGGCCTCCTTCTCGCGCATGATGTAGAGCGGCTGCGCCGAAGCGCCGAGCAGCTCGATCACCGGGCCGAACTTTTCCTTGAGCTTGATCTCGACGGTCTTGTCGTCGATCGCGTTCACCTCGGCGACGCGCGACATCAGGCTCTGGCCGGCGGCGATGCGCGAACCCCAGCGCTTGATCGACGGCGCCACATCCTTCGCGGTCACCGGCGTGCCATCATGCCATTTGAGGCCGGGACGCAGCGTGATGCGCCAGGTCATGCCGTCGGCGCTCGCATTCCAGCTGTCCGCCATCTGCGGATGGACCTTGAGATTGCTGTCCTCGGAGAACAGCTGGTCGTAGATCATGAAGGCGTGGGTGCCGGTGATCTGGTCGGTGGTCCAGATCGGGTCGAGCGCTTTGAGGTCGCCATTGATGACGGCCTTGAGCGTCTGCGCCGAGGCGCTGCCGGCGGCAAGCCCGAGCGCGGCGGCAAGGGCAAGGGCGATATGCGGTCGTTGCGCGGTCATGAGTCAAGGCTCCCTGGTGGTGATGAGGACCATTCGACCGTCGCATATTCGAAGCCGTTCTCGACGCGGCCGCGGCGGGCGAACTGGCGAAGCAACTAGGTGAACGCTAGGATGCGGTTCACAGCGGGTCAAACGACCGGCTGGCCCCGTGAAACGGAGTTTTTCATGTTCGACGTGGTTATTGCCGGCGGAACGATCGTCGACGGCAGCGGCCGCGCCGGCTATCGCGGCGATGTCGGCCTCAAGGGCGAACGGATCGAGGCGATCGGCGATCTGTCCCGGGCGGAAGCCGCGCGCGTGATCGATGCCAAGGGTCTTACCGTGGCGCCGGGCTTCATCGACACCCACACCCATTCCGAGGGTGCGCTGCTGGTCGACCCGCAGCACGCCAACGGCATCAGGCAGGGCATCACCACCGAGTTCCTCGGCATCGACGGCATGTCGTACGCGCCGCTCTCGAGCTACAACTTCAAGGCCTATCGCCACTGGCTCGGCGGTCTCCTGGGAGATCCGCCCGAGCATCTCGACATGAGCAGCGTCACCGCCTTCCGCGGCCACTATCACAGGAAGGTTTCGGTCAATACGGCCTACTTCGTGCCGCACGCGACCGTGCGGCTGCAGGCGCTCGGATTCCACGACAAGCCGTTGCGGGGCGAGCCTCTCGAGGTGGCAAAGCGCCTGGTCCGCGACGGGCTCGAGCAGGGAGCGGTCGGCTTCACCACCGGCGGGCGCTATTACCCGGGACCTTGGGGCGACACCGATGAGATCGCCGAACTGTGCAAGGTCGTGCGGGAAACCGGCAAGGTCTACATGTGCGAGCCGCGGGCTCCCCACGTCGCCACTCGCGCGTTCGGCCAGAATGGCGTGAGCGAGGGCATGGAAGCGGCACGGCGCAGCGGTGCCAAGCTGCACTTCGCGCACTACCGGACCAACGAGGAGACGGCCGGGCATATCGAAAGGATCATGGCGCCGATCGAGGGCGCGCGCACGGCCGAGCACGACATCACCTTCGATATCTATCCCTATCCGACCGGCAGCTCGATCGCGATCTCGTATCTCCCCGACGACGCACAGGAAGGCGGGCCGCAATCGATCCTGCAGCGCCTCAGGGATCCCGCCGAACGGCGGGCGATCGCCGAGATCATCAACGCCAAGGAAGAGCCGCGGCTGCTCAGCATGGTGTTCTCCTACATGCCGAGCGCACTGGAGCTCGAAGGAACCACCCTGCGCGATCTCGCCGTCCGGCGCGGCCGCAGCAAGGGAGACGTCCTCCTCGAGGTCCTGCTCGAGCAGAACCTGAAGGTGGGATACCTCGCCGAGCCGCCGGCCGATCAGGCGGTCTGGACGCAGCTCGGCCGCGACTTCATGGAGCTCCTGGCGCGCGACGACTACATGGTCTGCAGCGACATCACGCCGGCCGGCAACATGCCCCATCCACGCTGCTTCGGCGCCTTCCCGCGCTTTCTCGGCCGGCTCCGCCGCGAGGTCGGGGGACTTAGCCTCGAGGCGATGATCCACCGCATGACCGACCGGCCGGCGCGTCGCTTCGGGCTGACGCATCGCGGCCGCGTCGAGAAGGGCTGGTTCGCCGACCTCGTCGTCTTCGACGAGGCGAGCGTCAACGATACGGCGACCTATCGCGAGCCGAAGCAGTTCCCTGTCGGTATCCCCTATGTGATCGTCAACGGCGCGATCGCCGTCGACGACGAGCGCTGCACCGGGGTATTCGCCGGCCAGGCGGTGCCGTAGCACCGCGGCGTGGGAATTCTCTGCTAGTCTCGCCGCTGCATGTTCAAGGACGCTTCGGCAGAACTTTTCGACAATCCTCCGGCGCTTCGTTACGGCATCGCCGTGACCGACGTGGATGGCGACGGCGCCTTCGAGGCGGTGGTCGCGGGATATTCCGGTCCCAACCAGGTGCTGAAATGGACCGGCCGGGGCTTCGAGGACGTGACCGACCGGGCCTTGGCCGATCCGGGCCGGCAGGCGATCGGGGTCGCCGCCGGCGACATCGACGGCGACGGGCACGAGGAGATCTATTTCCTCAACGCCGATACGTTCGCCGGTCCGAAGGAGCTGGGTGACCGGCTCTTCGCCCGCTTCGACCAGCACTGGCTCGACCTGTTCCAGGTGCCGGACCATCAGGCGGTGGCGAACCAGGTGGCCGGACGCTCGGTCGCGGTGGTCGATCGCCTGGGCACCGGGCGCTACGGCTTCGTCGTCGCCAATTATGGCGGTCCGTTCCGCCTCTACGAGCTGACCCAGGGCCGGCTGGTCGACGCCGCCAAGGCGGCGGGGATCGCCGTGACCACCGGCGGTCGCGGGCTCGCCGCCGGACCGCTGGTGACGCCGCGCATGGACATCATTGCCGTCAACGAGCACGGCCCCAACTTCCTCTTCGCCAACCAGGGCGACGGCACCTTCCGCGACGTCGCGCTGGAGGCCGGCATCGTGGACGCGGGCGAGCATGGGCGGGGCCTGGCGCTGGCCGATCTCGACGGCGACGGCCGCCTCGACCTCGTCTACGGCAACTGGGAGGGGCCGCACCGGCTGTTCCTCCGCGACGGGCCTGGCCGTTTCCGCGAGGCGGCGCCCCCGGAGATGGCAGCAGCGTCGCGCGTCCGTACGGTGATCGCCGCCGATTTCGACAATGACGGGGTCATCGAGGTCTTCTTCAACAACATCGGCCAGCCCAACCGGATGTTCAAACCGCTGGACGGCGGCTGGGTCCAGGTACCACTCGGCGCTGCCGAGGACCCGCGCGGGCTCGGCACCGGCGCGGCCGTCGGCGATTTCGACGGCGACGGCTGCCTCGAACTCCTGATCGCCCGTGGCGAGTCCGGCGCCCAGCGCCTCGGCCTCTATCGGCCGACCAACGCCCAGCCCAATTTCCTCAGGGTGATGCCGCTGACCCGCTTCGGTGCGCCGGCAAGGGGGGCCACGGTCGCACTCGATATCGGCGGCGCGCGTCAGTTCCGCTCGATCGATGCCGGCTCGGGCTATCTCTGCCAGATGGAGCCGGTGGCGCATTTCGGCCTCGGCCCCTTCCGCCAGGTCGACCGCATCAGCATCGTGTGGCCGGACGGCGCATCGCGCGTGATCGAGCGTCCGGCCGTTAACCAGTTACATCGAATTACGCACCCGTCACCGTAAAGACACGATCCGGCCACCGTTTGGCTGGGATTAATTGACATTTTACCTTTCGCGGGTAAAACCATCGCCAGGGCTCGATCCAGGCGATATTGGCGGCAGGGTCAGGGTGGGCGAAAACAAGCGTCTAGCGGCGTGGGGCGGGGAGGTTTTGCATTCCCTCCGGACGCTCGACCCCGATCGGTGGTCGATGCTGCTCCTGGCGGGGATCGCGCTCCTGTGGGCGGCGACCGTCACCAGCTACGGCGTCACCTGGGACGAGGACGTGCATGCCTATTACGGCAGCCTCGTCGTCGACTACTATGCCTCGGGCTTCACCGATCTCCGCGCGCTCACCTGGTGGAACCTCTACTACTACGGTGCCGCGTTCGACGCCTTCGCGGCCGTTCTCGCCAAGGTCTCGCCGCTCGGCCTCTACGAGACCCGCCATGCCCTTAACATCACCGTTGGCCTGATCGGCCTCATCGGCACCTGGAAGCTCGCCCGCACCGTCGGCGGACCTAAGGTCGCTTTCTGGGCGCTGCTCTTCATCGCCGCGGCGCCGACCTATTACGGCCATTCCTTCAACAATCCGAAGGACGTGCCCTTCGCCGCCGGCATGATATGGGCGACCTACTACGCGGTCCGCATCGTCCAGGGCATGCCGCGGCCGCCGCTTCGCGACGTGCTGCTGTTCGGCCTTGCCGCCGGCCTTGCCACCGGCGTCCGCGTCGGCGGCTTCATCGTCTTCGGATACCTGGCGCTTGGCGTCGGGCTCGCCGTGCTGTTGCAGGCGATCGCCGATCGCTCGTTCCGCAGCTTCCTGGCCGGCACCGCCGACAGCCTCTGGCGCGTGGCGCTTCCGGCGCTGCTGGTCCTCTACCCGGTGATGCTGCTGGGCTGGCCCTGGGCGCAGCAGAATCCCCTGGTCAATCCGTACATGGCGCTGACCGAGTTCTCCCATCACACCTATCCGTGGAAGACTCTGTTCGCCGGCGGCTACTACGAGGCCGACCAGCTGCCCTGGATCTATCTGCCGACCCATCTGCTGCTGAAGGCGCCGGAGCTGGTGGCGGCGATGTTCGCCGTCGCGCTCGGGCTTGCGATCCATGGTTTCGGCCGCAGCATGGTCGCCTCCCGCGGCGAGCGCCTGCAGCGGATGGTGGAGGCGCTGCCGTTCTTCCTTCTCGGCTTCGCCGCGATCTTCCCGATCGTCTACGCCATCGCCGTCCGCGTCAGCCTGTTCGACGGCATGCGGCACTTCCTGTTCGTTATGCCGCCGATCTGCATCGTCGCCGCCTTCGCCTTCCAGCGCCTGCTCGAATGGCTGGAGCCGAAGCCCTGGCGCACCGCGGCCTTCGCCAGCCTCGCCCTCTACGGCGCCTACCACGCGACCGTGCTGACCCGGCTGCACCCGAACGAGTACGTCTATTACAACGCCCTGATCGGCGGCACCGAAGGCGCCGAGGGCCTGTTCAAGCTCGACTACTGGGGCAACTCCTACGCCGAGGCCGTCCACGGCATGGTCGAGAAGCTGCGCGAGGACTATGGCGACGAGTTCGAGTCCCGCAGCTTCAAGGTCCGTATCTGCGGCCCGAAGGCGCCCGCCAGCTACTACTTCCCGCCCAATTTCGAGGCGACCTCGGACAACGAGGCGGCGGACTTCGTCATCTCGATGAGCGCCTATGCGCCGGCGGGCATCAAGACCCCGGAGGCTGAGTGCGGCACCGCGCTCGCCGGCCGCGAGATCTACCGGGTCGAGCGCCTGGACGCCCTGATGTCGCTGGTCATCGACCGGCGCGACGTCAAGCTGGCGACCGCCCGGGCCCAGGTGCAGGCCGACGCACGCCGCCGTTTCCGCGCCTCAATTCTCCCGTAAGCTTCCTTTCATGGTTGCACGCTCGACGTGGTTCGAGGGGAAGTCCGTCCTCGTAACCGGCGGTCTCGGCTTCATCGGCTCGACACTCGCCCATCGGCTGGTTGATTTCGGCGCCCGGGTCACGCTGGTCGACAGCCTGATCCCGGAATACGGGGGCAACCCCTACAACGTCGCCGGCATCGCCGATCGGCTGACGGTCAACATCTCCGACATCCGCGACGTGCACGCGATGTCTCACCTGGTCGCCGGCCAGGATGTGATCTTCAACCTCGCCGGCCAGACCAGCCATCTCGACTCAATGCACGAGCCGCTGGCCGATCTCGAGATCAACTGCCGGGCCCAGCTCACGCTCCTGGAAGCCTGCCGCAAGCGCAATCCCGGCGTGAAGGTGGTCTTCGCCTCGACCCGCCAGCTCTACGGCAAGCCCGACTATCTGCCGGTCGACGAGCGCCATCTGCTCCGTCCCGCCGATGTCAACGGCATCAACAAGATGGCGGGCGAGTGGTACCACATCCTCTACAACAACGTTTACGGCCTGAAGGCGACGGCGCTCCGCCTCACCAACACCTATGGGCCGCGCATGCGCATCAAGGATGCGCGCCAGACCTTCCTCGGTGTCTGGATCCGCCTCGTCCTCGAGGGCAAGCCCTTCGAAGTCTGGGGCGGCGAGCAGCTCCGCGACTTCACCTTCGTCGATGACGCCGTCGACGCGCTGCTGCGGGCGGCATGGACGCCGGAGGTCGACGGCCAGGCCCTCAACATCGGCGGATTCCCGCCGGTCTCGCTGAGGACGCTGGCCGACGCGCTGATCGCCGCCAATGGCGGCGGCGAGATGGTGATCCGCGAGTTCCCGGCGGAGCGAAAGCGCATCGACATCGGCGACTACTATGCCGACGACAGCCGCTTCCGCGGCCTCACCGGGTGGGAGGCGAAGGTGCAGCTGGAGGAGGGCCTCCGCCACTGCCTCGCCTATTACCGCCAGAACCTGGACAAGTACCTCTGATGATCCCCCAAGCCGATCCCAAGGCGGGTTACCTCGCCCACAAGGCCGAGATCGACGCCGCCGTCGCCAAGGCGCTGGCCAGCGGCTGGTACATCCTCGGCGAGGAGGTGAAGGGCTTTGAGGCCGAGTTCGCCCGCTTCGTCGGGGTCGGCCACGGCATCGGCGTCGCCAACGGCACCGATGCTCTCGAGATCGCGCTGCGCGCACTCGGCATCGGTCCCGGCGACAAGGTGGTGACGGTTTCGCACACGGCGGTCGCGACCGTGGCGGCGATCGAGCTGGTCGGCGCGGTGCCGGTGCTGCTCGACGTCGATCCCGAGCGCTACACCATGGATGTCGACGAGCTGGCCGAGGTGCTGAAGCGCGACACCATCAAGGCCGTCATCCCGGTCCATCTCTACGGCCAGCCGGCGGCGATCGACCGCATCGTCCAGCTCTGCGATGCCGCCAAGGTGCCGGTGATCGAGGATTGCAGCCAGGCGCATGGCGCCATGCTGGGCAATCGCCAGGTCGGCGCCTTCGGCCGCATCGCCTGCTGGTCGCTCTATCCGACCAAGAACCTCGGCGCCTTCGGCGACGGCGGCATCGTCGCCACCGACGACGCGGATCTCGCCCAGCGCGTCCGCGAGATCCGCGAGTATGGCTGGCGCGACCGTTACATCAGCGCCATCACCGGCATGAACACGCGCCTGGACGAGCTGCACGCGGCGATCCTGCGCGTCCGTCTCCGCCATCTCCCCGCGGACAACGCCCGCCGCCGCGCGATCGCCGCCATCTACGACGCCGAGCTCCGCCACATC
>CAMDFP010000123.1 GCA_945897335.1 Asaia bogorensis
CGGAATGGATCTTGCCCTCGGCCGCGGCCGAGACGGCGTCGAGCCCGAGCAGAGCACCCGAAGGAACGATGATCTGGCCGCCGGTCTTCCGCGCCAGCTCGATCAGGTCGGGATGGCCGAGAAGCGCGCCGACGCTTAAGACCATCACACGCTTGCCGGCAAGAAGGACCGGACGCACCACATCGTCCAGCACCTTCGCCGGCGCGCACTCGACCACGACGTCGGCCATGGCGGCAAGGTCTGCAAGTCCCCTGACCTCGACCTGATCCAGCGATGGACCCAGCGTCGCCCGTGCCTTCTCTCGATCGCGGGCCGCGACGGCGACCAGGGTCACGCCGGGGATGGCGCCGGCGCCCAGGCGGCGCGCCAGCGCCCCGCCGATCGCGCCGAGGCCGGCGATGGCCACCTTGAGCGGCGGTCGCCGCGAAGACTCTTCTGGGTTCGTCATCCGCATCGAAAATGATCTACCTTGACCGGCCTGACAATGCCCCCAGAGACGAGAACGAAATGACCGAGCCCTGCGATCTCTCCGCCGTCGAGGCCCGCCGCCTGATCGGCGCCAAGAAATTGTCGCCGGTCGAGCTCCTGAAGAGCTGCCACGCCCGCATCGACCAGGTGAACCACGCGGTGAAGGCGGTGACCGACACCATCTGGCCGCGTGCGATGAAGGAGGCGAAGGCGGCCGAGAAGGCGGTGATGGCCGGCGACGATCTGCCGGCGCTGCACGGGTTGCCGCTGGGGGTGAAGGATCTCGACGACGCCGAGGGGCTGATCAACAGCTTCGGCTCGCCGATCTTCCGCAACAACCGCTCGAAGAAGGATGATGCGATGGTGGCGCGCTGCCGCGAGGCCGGCGCCATCGTCGTGGCCAAGACCAACGTGCCGGAGTTCGGCGCCGGCGCCAATTCCAACAACCCGGTCTACGGCCCCTCGGCCAATCCCTTCGACCCGACACGCACGCCCGGCGGTTCATCGGGCGGCTCGGCAGTGGCGCTGGCGACCAACATGCTGCCGATCTGCACCGGCTCCGACGGCGGCGGCTCGCTGCGCATTCCCGCCGCCTTCTGCGGCGTGGTGGGCTTCCGCCCCTCCCCCGGCCTGGTGCCGACCGACAAGCGCGCCCAGGGCTGGAACATGATCCCGACCCACGGGCCGATGGGCCGCACCGTCGCCGACACTTGCCTCCTGCTCTCCGCCCAGGCTGCCTTCGATCCCTTAGATCCGCTGTCGCGCCCGATCGACAGCGACGCCTTCCTCGATCCGGTGGCTCTCGACCTCGCGAAGCTCAGGGTCGGCTACACCGTGGACTGGGGCACCTGCCCGGTCGACACGCGCATCGCCAAGGCCTTCCAGAAGCGCATCGGCAAGCTGAAGTCGCTGTTCCGCTCCTGCGAGCGCATCGCCCCGAACATGGGCCGCGCGCACGAGGCCTTCGGTGTGCTGCGCGCGACCGGCATGCTGAACGGGCAGCGCGCGAACTATACGAAGCACCGCGCGCTCCTCGGCCCCAACATGATCGCGAACTACGAGGAAGGCCTCGCCTATACCGCATCCGACGTCGCCTGGGCGCAGGCCGAGCAGACCCGCATCTACCGAACGGTCCAGGCCCTCTACGAGGACTACGATCTGATCCTGTCGCCGACGCTGGCGATCCCGCCGTTCAAGTGGAGCCAGCTCTACATGAACGAGATCAACGGCAAGAAGCTGCCCACATATTACCGCTGGTTCTCGCTCACCTACATGATCTCGCTCACCGGCAACCCAAGCCTGTCGCTGCCCATGGGATTGGAGCCGACCGGGACGCCGTTCGGCATGATGATCACCGGCCCCGCCGCCGCCGATCTGTTCACGCTGCACGCGGCGCATTCGATCGAGCAGGCGATCGCCGGCGATCCCGAACTCCGCCGTCCCTTGCCCGACCTGAAGAAGCTCGCGAGGGCGCCGAAGATCACCGACGAATACAAGGTGACGACGCCGCCGCTCGAGGGAACGCAGTGGCGGGGGATCGACTAGGCGGCGTCCATACAGGCCGACGTTGAATCCGATGAAGATCAACCAGAACGCCCATTTGCCGAGCCGCTCGGAGAGCGGCCGGCGGGATGGCGCGCCGGGACGTCATGGCACGGCGTCATCACACGGCCCGCCGACCACGAGCAAGTCACCACCGCCGCCAATGGGGCGGCCACATTCATGGCCGCGAGGTGACGGGCCATCTGCAGGGAGAGAGGGTCGATCTCGACCAGGGAGAACGTGACCGCTCCGGCGATCAGTACGGCGACGGCGCCGCAGAGGGCGGCCGTTCGGCTCTTCGGTGCGGCTGTCGGCGGGCGGATCGTCATGCTCCCGTACTTCAGCCGCCGATCATCGCGGCCAGGGATTCGGCCGCAATATAGAGCCCGATTCCAAGCGCCAGCGCGAAGCTCAGCCCGATCAGGATGACCACGCCATCCCGCTGCAGCATGCCGAAGGCGATGACGACGATGCCAAGGGCGGGGACGAAGTTCCCAAACGGAATGGGCGCCAGAAGAACGAGTCCAAGAAGAAGGCAGACCACCCCGATCAGGCGATGCCTGCGTGCCACCGTCTTCAGCCTCGGGTGAGACCAGCTCTCGGTCCACTGCAGGACCGGCGCCGTGAGTTTGGTGACCTTCTGGATCACGGAGGTGGGGATCGTCTGCTTGAGGACCCGCTGGGGCAGGCCCGCCCCCTCGCCGAAGGCAATCAGATGGGCCGCGATCAAGATCAGGGGAACGGCAATGATCGCCGAAACGCCGGGAAGCGGCACCGGAATCGTCTCCGGGAGCGCGAACAGCAGCAGCCCGAAGCCATGGGCCCGGGCGCCCGCCGCCTTGATGACGTCACGGAACGAAAGGCGCTCCTTCTCGCTGTCCGCAAGGGATTTGAGGATGGCAGACGTCTTCTCGATGATCGTCCCCAGGTTGAAGCCCACTATGGGAGCGAGGCGGACGGCCAAGCGCACCGGGCGGGCGACTTCCATGAACAAACCTGCGTCCGGGCATTCGGTTCCCTCGTCTCCCGTGCCTCCTGGAAAGCCGGGCGGAGCCCCACCATTTCGGGCGGCCGAACCGACGCCTATACTTCCCTGAGTGGAGCACGCTCTGCCCTCAGGGGGGCGTATTTCGGGGGATAGAATGAATCTGAAAGCGCGGATCATCGCGACGACGACGTCGTTGGCGGTGGTGGTTTCGGGCCTGCTGCTGTCGGGGACCGTGCTGATCTACGGTCAGAGCATCGCCGACAACGAACTGCGGGTACTCCGTCATGCCTCCGATCAGCTCACCAGCGAACTCAACCGTGCCAGCCGGACGTCGCTGGAACTGGCGACGGCCATGTCGGGGCTTCCGATCGTCGCCCAGTCGATCGTCGAAACCGATCGTGCGCTCGCCGCCAGAATGCTCGTCCCGGTGTTCGAGGAACTGAAGGGTCGCTACGGCTACGAAAGATTCCACCTGCACACGCCGCCCGGGATCAACTTCTTCCGTGCCCACAACCCTCCCCGCTTCGGTGATGACGATACCGGCGTGCCGACCATTGCAGCATCGTTCCGCACCGGCCAGGCCACCGTCGGCCTCGAAGGCGGCGAAGGCGGCAGCGTGATCGCCATGCGGGGCAGCGCGCCGGTCATGCGTGATGGCCGGATGATCGGACTGGTGCAGATCGGCCTCGGCCTCAGCGACAGCACTCTCCAGACGATTCAGCTCGGCATCGACGGGGACCTGCGCATACTGATGTCCGACCCGGGCGGCAAATGGGGCGTGCGCGCCAAGACTGCCGACTTGCCGCAGTTCCATACCGCAGATGCCCTGACCGCGGTCCTTAAGGGAACGCCTTCGGTCGCCTCGCAGAAGATCGAAAGCCGTGTGCTGGCGTCATATGCTGCCCCGCTGCGAGACTTCAGCGGCCGAATCACCGGAGTCAGCGAGGCGATCATCGACGTCACCTCGTTTCGCGACCAGGTCAGCCGCGTGACTCTCTACGCCATCGCCATCGCCGTCGTCATCCTCGCCTTCAGCCTGCTGGGTGGCTGGCTCATCGGCCGCAGCATCTCGAAGCCGGTCGCCGCGATGACGGCCACGATGCGTCAGCTTGCCGACGGGAAGCTCGATGTCGAGATTCCGGCAAGCGAGCGGGCCGACGAGATCGGCGCGATGGCCGGCGCGGTCCAAGTCTTCAAGGACAACGCGATCCGCAACCGCGAGATGGCCGACGAGCAAAAGGACATGCTCACCCGCCTCTCTGAAACCGCCGTGCAGGTCGCGGAGGCGGTCGACGCCATCCGGGCGGCGGCCAGCGAAATCTCGCAAGGCAGCAACGACCTTTCCGAGCGGACCGAGCGTCAGGCCTCGGCCCTGCAGCAGACGGTCGCGACGATGGGCGAGATCTCCGAGAGCGTCGCAACCAACGCGCAGAACTCCGAGCAGGCACGCACGCTTGCCGCCGATGCGCTCGCCCGCGCCGAGAGCGGCAACGGTGCGGTCGCCAGCGTCGTCCAGGCGATGTCGGGGATCGAAACCTCCTCTGCGCGCATCGCCGCGATCATCCAGGTGATGGAGGAGATCTCGTTCCAGACTAAACTCCTGGCGCTCAACGCCGCGGTCGAGGCGGCACGGGCCGGCGAAGCGGGCAAGGGCTTCGCGGTGGTGGCGCAGGAGGTCCGTGCGCTCGCCGACCGGTCGCGCCAGGCCTCCCAGCAGATCCGCGACCTGATCGCCGAGAGTTCCCGCGAAGTCGGCCAGGGTGTGAAGCTGGCCGGGGGCGCCGGCGAGGCGCTGGCCGGCATCATCGAGATCGTGCGCCGGGTCGCCGAGATCGCGCCCGAGATCGCCGCCGGCAGCCGCGAACAGTCGCGCAGCATCGCGGAGATCAACAAGGCGCTCGGCGACCTAGACACGGCGACGCAGCAGAATGCCGCGCTGGTCGAACAGAGCTCGGCCGCCGCCGCCTCGCTGGCCGATCAGGCAGGGCAGCTGGTCGCGGTGGCCGCGGGCTTTCGCGGCGACAACGGCGCCTACGCACGCGGCTGAGCGCCGATGAACCGCCGAACTGAGACGCCCGACGCCAATGCGGATCTCTGCTCGATGGCGGCGGTCGAGCTTGGCCGGCGCTATCGGGCCGGCGACCTCTCGCCGGTCGAGGCGACCCGGGCCGTGCTCGATCGTATCGAGCGGGTCGACCCCGATCTGAACTCGTATATCGAGGTCTATGCCGACAGGGCGCTGGCGTCCGCGCGTGCCGCCGAGATCCAACTTCGTGCCGGCATCGACTTAGGCCCTCTGCATGGCGTGCCGCTGTCGCTGAAAGACCTCATCCGGGTGAAGGGGGGCCGCACCACGGCCGCCTCTCGGACCCTGATGGATGCGCCCAGCGATCGCGGGGATGCCGGGGTGACCGAGCGGTTGAACGCCGGCGGGGCCGTCATCCTCGGCAAGGTGAACCTAAGGGAATTCGCTCTCGGCGCGCCGGATGCCGACAGTCCCTTCGGCGAGGTGCAGAACCCGCGACGGATCGGATACCACCCCGGCGGTTCCTCAAGCGGATCAGGCGCCGCGGTGGCCGCAGGCCTCGGCCCCATCTCTCTCGGCACCGACACCGGCGGGTCGGTCCGCTACCCCGCCAATCTCTGCGGACTGGTCGGCTTCAAGCCGACCAACGGCCTCGTCTCGATCCGCGGCGTGATCCCTTCCAGCGAGCAGCTCGACGTCATCGGGCCACTGACCCGTTCGGTCGCCGATGCGGCCGCCACACTCGACGCAATCTCCGGCTACGATCCGGCCGATCCCTGGTCGCTGCCGGTGCCGCGAGACCGCTATCTGGCGGCACTCGGGCGCGACCTCCGCGGACTCCGCGTCGGCGTCCCAACCAACGACCTCTACGCCCTGGGTGAGAGGGAAGCCTTGGCGTTGCATGCCGGCGCGCGCGAACGGCTGCGCGATCTCGGCCTCTCCCTCGTCCCCCTCTCGCTTCCGCGTCCGGACGAGGTCGCCGCCGTCTGGGACCGGATCATGAGTGTCGACATGGCGGTCACTCATGCCGGATACGGCTTCGACGACGCTCTCTACGGCCGGAATCTACTCGAGCGACTCCAGGTGGGCCGGAAAACCCTCGCCGTCGACTACGCCAAGGCGCTTTCGGAGAAGGCCGCGCTCAAGCGCGAGTGGCTCGCCCTCTTCGAGCAGGTCGACCTGATCGCCCTCCCCGGCAACTCGGCCGCGGCCGCGCCGCATGGGATCGAGACGCTGGAGGTCGACGGCCGGACGTATCCAGCCCGGGCCTTGTTCGCGCCCAGCAACCGCATCGCCAACCTGACGGGCTTCCCGGCGTTGGTGCTTCCGGCCGGGGAGACATCCGAACGACTGCCGATCGGCTTCCAGCTTCTGGGCCCGCCCTTCTCCGAAGCACGTCTGCTCGCGGTCGGCCACGCACTCGAAGCGGCGCTCGGAAACCTGATCGTCCAATGGGGCATCGCGCCCCGCCGATGATTTAGGGATCGGCGGCTAAGGCGGCGACGCCGATCGGCTTCAGCGGCGGGCGCGGCCGTGGCGGTTGTACCTCGGCAACGTCGATGCCGGACTCGGCCGCAATCAGCCGCGTGAGCGTGGACGCGCAGTTGCGCCCCTGGCAGCGGCCCATGGACATGCGGGTGATCGCCTTCAGGCTGTTCGCTTCGTTCACCCCTTCCCTAACCCAGCGCCGCGCCTCGGCCAGCGTCACCTCTTCGCAGCGGCAGACGACGGTGTCGTCCCGCATCAGCGACAAGAGCGAAGCCGGCGGCCGATAGATCGCCTCGATCGCGACACGGAAGGCCATCAGGCGTGCCAGCCTGCTGCGCAAAGCGTCCCGGTGGATCTCGGCACGGGGGCCTGCGGCCGCGCCGGCCCGCATCGCCGCCACGAGTCCAGCCAGCTCGCCCTCCAGCAACGCCTTCTCGACGCCGGCCGCACCGGCGCATTCGCCGGCGGAGAAGACGCCCTCGCGGCTGGTCTCGAGATCGGCGTTGCGGACCGGGATCCAGCCGCCCTTGCCGATGTCGTGCACATGCTCGCAGCCGATCGATCGCGTGATCTCACTCGCCGGCACCAGGCCGAACCCGGCGACCACCGTATCGACAGCCAGCGTGCGGGCGCGGGCATGATCCACCGTGCCGTCGGCGGCGATGGGGGCCACCACTGCCGCCTCGACGCGCGTCCTGCCCTTCGCTTCGACGATGACGTGGCGACTCCGGAAGGGCACGCGATACCCGGCCAGGATGGCGCGATAGCCGATGCCACGGGCGAGCATCCCCGGCTCCAGCAGCAGGCGCGGGATCATGGACATCGGAGGCCGGTTGGCCGCCGCCTCCAGCACCTCCACCACCTCGGCGCCGCAGCGCACCAGATTGACCGCAGCCAGCAGCGTCAGCGGACCATTGCCGGTCACCAGGATGCGCCGTCCAGGGAGCGTCCTCTGGCCTTTCAGCAGGTTCTGCACCGCGCCGGCGCCCATGACGCCAGGAAGCGTCCAGCCCGGGAACGGTACCGGCCGTTCAGTCGCGCCGGTGGCGACGATGGTCGCGCCTGGCGTGATCCGGATGATGCGGTCCTCATGGGCGAAGGCGGCGATCCCGCGGTCGAAGAAGCCGTAGAACACCGAACCCGGATAATGCGCAACATTCGGGCTCTTCGCCGCGGCCAGCAAATCGGCACCGCGCGCTGCCTCGTCGAACAGGTCGTCGCGCACGGCGCGCAGCGCCTCGCTCGCCGGATGACGGTAGTACTGCCCGCCCGGCTGGCGGTTGTCGTCGATCAGCACCACCCGCGCGCCATAGTCGGCCGCCGTGCGTGCCGCGGCCAAGCCGGCGGGACCGGCGCCGATCACCAGGATTTCGCCGCTCATGCGAGCCTCGCCGGCCCGAAGCCGATCTGAGTCTCAACCCGCATGCCGTCAGCGACGGGCGTCATGCAGGCGCGCTGGTCCGGACGGCCGTCAATCACCAGAGCGCAGTCCCAGCACTGGCCCATGCCACAGTAGTAGCCCCTCGCCTCGCCGCGGGTGGGACTGGTGCGGGACCGGATATGGCCGACCGCCAGCAGCACGCCGGCCACCGTCTCGCCTTCGTAGGCGGTGACGGACTTGCCGTCGATGGAGAGCAGGACCCGGCGACCGCGGGTGCCGGCATCGCCGAGGCGTAGATCTTCGCTCATGCGGCGAACCGACCGGGACCGAAGCCTCGAAGAAGATCCGGCATCGGCTGTCCCATCACGGCACCGGCGACGGCGCGGCCAACGAACGGACCGATCGAGAAGCCGGCATTGGTAGAGAAAGCGAAGTAGAGGCCCGGGCGACCCGGCATCGGCCCCACCGTCGGCTTGTTGTCATGCGCGATCGCGGTGAAGCCGACCCAGGAGCGGAGCAGGTTCGCCTCGCGGAGCTGCGGCACCACCGAGCATTGGTAGCGGATATTCGCCTGAAGCTGATCGAGGTCGAGCTCCTTCTTGCCGCTATCCTTGTCGCCGCGTCCCTGGAATCCGCCACCGAGGATGCACGACCCGTTGGGGAACTGCTTCAGCGTAAACTTCCCGGCGATGTGCGTAACGACCATGTTGTCCATGAACTGCCCGATGCGCTCGGTGACGCTGAGGGTGTTCACGTGGAGCAGGACCGGGATGTCGATGCCGAACATGGCCGCAGCGCGGTCGGTCCAGGCGCCGGTCGCGATGACGACGTTGCGGCAATCGATAACCCCAGCCGTGGTCGTAAGCTCGTAGCCGTCATCCCTGGCGCGCTGACCGGTCAGCCCCGCAACGGCGACTGTACCGCCGGCGAGGCGCAGCGCGCGGATCAGCGCCTGCCCGGTCAGCAATGGGCTCGCGAAACTGTCGTCGCCGCAGAAGGTTGCGGCGGTTACCGTCGGCGAAAGCCAGGGCGCCCGGTCACGAAGCGCGTTGCCGTCGAGCCACTCGAGCCGAACGCCCTGTGCCTCTTGTTCGGCCGCTCCGGCCCTGAGGGCGGCGATATCCTCTGCGGACTGGGCGACGCGCAGGCCGCCCCGATTGATGAAGCCGATGTCGTCGTCGAGCTCGCTCACCAGCCGCCGCCACTCGACGAGGCCGTGACGGTAGGCGGGAAGAAGATCCGTCGCCTTGTTCTGCAGCGCGCAGGTGCCGGCGTTGACGGCAGATCCCTCGCGCCAGGGCTCGGCCTTGTCGATCACGACGACCTCGCGACCGGCCCGGGCCAGATGAAGCGCCGTGGTCAGGCCGATGATCCCTGCCCCGACGACGACGGTCTCCACGCCTGCCGGCAGCGTCACGCCGGCCGCTCGGAGAGGAAGCGGCTTAGGAAGGCCTTGAGGCGCGGGTTCTGCGGGCGGACCAGGATATCCTCCGCCGTCCCTTCCTGCCCGATCACCCCGCCATCCATGAAGCAGACGGTGTCGGCGATATCACGGGCGAATGCCATCTCGTGCGTCACTACCACCATGGTGGTGCCGTCGAGCGCGAGCCGCTTGATCACGTTCAGCACCTCCCCCACCAGCTCGGGATCGAGCGCGGAGGTCACCTCGTCGAACAGCATGACGTTCGGCTGCATGGCGAGCGCACGTGCGATCGCAACCCGCTGCGCCTGGCCGCCCGAGAGCTGCGAAGGATAGACGTCGGCCTTCTCCGCCAGACCCACCTTGCTCAACAGGTCGAGGGCGAGCTCGCGCGCTTCCGGCAGCTTCGTGCCCTTCACCACCACCGGCCCCTCCATGACGTTCTCGATCGCCGTCTTGTGGGGGAACAGGTTGAACTGCTGGAACACCATGCCGACATGGGAGCGGTATTTGGCCAGCACGCGGCCGGGCGGCATCCGGTGGCCAGCCCCGAAGCGCATCACGTCGTCGCCGACCTCGATCGAGCCGCTGGAGGGATCCTCCAGAAGGTTTATGCAACGCAGCAGCGTCGACTTCCCGCAGCCGGACGGTCCGATAATGAAATACTTGCCGCCCCTCGGCACTTCGAGCGACACACCCTTGATGGCGTGGAAGTTGCCGTAGTGCTTGTGCAGCTCGGTGATGCGGATCATCGGTTTCGTGGCGGTCATCTGCCGGCGCCTTCAGCGATCGACACGGGATTCAAGCCGGCGCGCCAGCTGGGTCAGCGGGTAGAGGAGCGCGAAATAGAGAAGCGCCGCGAAAGTGTAGACCTCGAGCGGGCGATAGGTGTTCGAGGTGATCTGAGAGCTCACATACATGATGTCGGGGACGGCAACGACGTAGAGCAGCGACGTGTTCTTCAGCTGCAGCACCGACTGGTTGACGAAAGGCGGCACCATCCGCCGCATCGCCTGCGGCAGGATGATGCGCCGCATCAGCTGCAGGTAGGTCATGCCGAGCGCACGCGCCGCCTGCCATTGCCCCTTGTCGATCGACATGACGCCGGCGCGGAAGATCTCCGAGCAAAAGGCGCCCATGTAGAGCGTAAGGCCAAGGCCCGCCGCCGCCCAGGCCGGCAGGTTGAAGTTCAGCACGATGGGCAGCGCGTAGAAGAACCAGACGATCTGGATCAACAGCGGAGTGCAACGGAAGAACTGGACATAGATGTTGATCGGGATGGTGATCCAGCGATAGGGAAACAACAGGGCGACGCCACAGACCACGCCGATGATCAGCCCGCCGACGATGGTGCCCACCGCGTAGGTCAGCGTCATCAGCACGGCCTCGAACCAGGCCGACTTGAGGACTACGCTGAAATCGTACTGATAACCCATCGCCCCCTCACAAACGCGATCGCCTCCGCCGCGAGGCAGAGGCGATCGGCGTCACACGGCGAGACTTCTAGAAGTTGAACTCGGCCGGCAGCCTGGTCGGGTCGAGGCCGTTCTTGGCGATGGCTTCGCTCATGATCGTCTTCACCGTCCCATTGGCGCGCGAGCGCGCGGCCCACTCGTCGACGAACTTGATGAAGCGGCCATCGCCGTCCCTCCGGGCACCGCCCGCCGACGGCAGGCCACGGACCGGCGTCGGCACCACGATCTCGCCGAACACCGCCGGGCTCTCGGTCATGATCCGAAGGCAGGACAACACGTTGGTGACGTAGCCGTCGGCCCGGCCCGATTGCACGGCGAGGATGGCCTGGGCGTTTTCCTTGAACGACATGTTGGTCGCCTTCGGCGCCATCTCCTGCAGCGCCTTCTCATCGCTGGTACCGGTCGCGGACGAGATCTTGATCTCGGGCTTGCTGTAGTCGGCCCAGCTTTTCAGGCCCGTGAGCCCCTTCCGCTGCACGACACAGTGCGCCAGGTCATACATCGGGCCGGTCATGTCGAGCGCCTTCTTGCGCTCCTCGGTCGCGCTCATGCCGGCAAACAGGTCGGCCTTGCCCGACTGCAGGTCGAGCACGACATTGGCGAAGGTGGTCTCGTAGAAGTCGAGCTTGATCGGCTTGCCCATCGCCTTGGTCAGTTCCTTGACCAACTCGCGGCAGAAGCCGACCGAATAGCCTTCGTAGCGATTGGGACCCTCTACCTTCCACGAGTTCATCGGCACCGCCGCCATGGCGCCGCAGGTGAGCGTGCCGCTCTCCGAGATCTTGTCCCAGATCGCCTTGCCCTGGGCATGCGCCGGACCGCTGACCGAAACCGTCACGGCCAGGCCGAGAGCGGCGCCGAGCATCATCATCGACTTCATCGTCGGTTTCCTCCGTTTGACCCTGTCTTGATCGGCGGGACGCAGCGTCATTCCGCCGCCCGCTTCACCACGTCGCCCTTCAGGATGCCCCACTTGGTGAGAACCCCACGCAGCTTCTCCGTCTGCTCGGGCGAAAGCGGCTTCAGGGGATCTCGCAGATGGCCTGCGGGCAGGCCCATCATGTTCCACATCGCCTTGTACGAGGTCGGAATGGTGCCGAGCCGATTGGTGGCCTCGGCGACCTCGTTGTAGCAGGTGACCAGTTCGCGGCGCTCGGCCGGGGTCATCGTCTCGAAGTCGTAGAAGCGATCGGCCTGGTCGCCGAACAGGTCGGCCTGCGAGCCGATGAAACCGCCGGCCCCCAGCATCATGTTGCTGAAGAAGAAGGCATTGGTGCCGACCAGCACCGAGACCTTGTCGTGGAACTGCAGCACGCGCTGGGAGATGAACGACGGGTCGTAGCTGGTGTCCTTGAGGCAGTCGACGTCGACCGCGTCGATGATCTTGCGCAAGAGGTCGTGGGTGATGTTGACGCCGGTGCGGTTCGGCGAGTTGTAGACCATCATCGGCAGCCGGGTCGCCTTGTAGACGGCGTCGAAGCGCCCGACCACGTCCTGCTCGGTCGCGTCCGTCCAGCTATGCACATAGTGCTGCGGCTTGACGCAGAGCCCGTAGGCGCCGCCCTCGGCGGCCGCGCTGGCGCGCTCGACGGCTTCCCGCTCGGTGATCGCCCAGGCACCGACATAGACCGGCAGCTTGCCCTTCGACTCCCGCATGGTGATCTCGCTGATCTCGCGGATCTCCTTCGGCGAAAGCGCCCAGTGCTCGCCATTGTCGGCCGCGACCAGGAACCCGCGCGTGCCGTGCTTCAGGTGCCAGCGGATGATTTCGGCATAGGCGTCCGCCAGGAACTCGCCTTTTTCGCTGAATGGGGTGACGGGAGCCGAGATGCGGATTTTCGGCGGAAGCTTGCGCGCCATCGTCGCTCCTCCGGGCTGCCTCGGCAGCCGCTTGATTTTCTGCAGGGAACTGGTGACCGAGAGAAGCGAAGCGTAGGCCCTCGCTCGCTGAACGGTCAATCATTTCGCGGCTGACGAACAAGTGTGTTTCGTAGGCCTGCCGGCCCGGCTTGGCGCCGCAACATGGTATGATTACCATCATGGCTCGCGCCCTTCCGAACGGCGCAGCCTGCCGCCCGTCATGATCCCTCCCCTTTCGCCTCTAGGTTGATCGGCCGGACGCACAACCTCCCAGGAGATCCCTCATGGACAAGACCACGCTCGGCGGCTTCATCCCCGCGATCGTCACGCCCTTCGCGGCGAACGGCGAGATCATGGAGGACGCGTTCAAGCAGCTCGTCGACTGGCTGATCGGCAATGGTGCCACCGCGATCTGCGTCTCCGGCGACAATGGCGAGAGCTGGACGCTGTCGGCCGACGAGCGCGGCCGGCTGACCCGGCTCGCCATCGACGCGGCCAAGGGACGAGCCCCGGTCATGACCGGATGCACCGCGCCGACCCTGGCCCAGACTCTGATCTATGCCCGCGCCGCCGAAGCCAACGG
>CAMDFP010000124.1 GCA_945897335.1 Asaia bogorensis
ACCTGGTTGAGGTTCTGCAGCGCCACAAAGGCGCCCACGTTTGTGTTTATCGAGTTCTGGATGGCCATTTAGGTCCTCTCCTTCTAGACATCGGCCGGGGCGCCTTTTTGCGCTAAACGAAACGATAGCGCGAAGTGGAGTTCCTGACAACGCATTTAATCAAATGCTATGAAAATTTTCGATGCCTCCTCGATAAAGCCTTGAGGACGCTCGGGCTCTGATCCGCTGGTATAATTGCTCTCATGAACCGAAATGAGCGCCGCCGCCTCGAAAAGCTGGGCCGAAAGGGACCGCCGGACGCCATGCTGCACGAGGCCGCCCGGCATCATCGGGCGGGCGCCTTTTCGGAGGCGGAAACCTGCTACCGAGCCTTCCTCAAGCTGACGCCGGGCCACGCCCAGGCCCTTCATCTCCTGGGCCTGGTCTGCCATCAGACCGATCGCAACCGGGAAGGCGCCGCTCTGATCGCCGAGGCCGAAGGACGAGCACCGTCCGATCCGGAAATCCCCTACAACCTCGGCAACTGCCTCCTTCTGGACGGCCGCCCGGCAGAGGCGGTGGAGGCATTCCAGCGGGCGCTGTCATTGCGTCCTGGCCGGGCCGAAGCCCTCAACAATCTCGGCAACGCGCTGCAGCGGCTGAACCGGCTGGAGGATGCCGCCAAAGCCTACCAGGGGGCGCTCGATTCCGAGCCCGGCCGCGTCGATGCGCTGAGCAACATGGGCCATGCACTGCAGGTACTGGGACGGCGGGACGAGGCCATCTTCGCCTATCGCCAGGTACTCGCCCGCGCGCCCGATCACGCGACCGCCCGCCACATGGTCGCGGCGCTCAGCGGCGAGACGCCAGCGACGGCGCCGGACGAATTCATCCGCGGCCTCTTCGACGGCTATGCCGACCGCTTCGACACACATCTGACGGCCACGCTCGGCTACGACCCGTCACGCTACGTCGCCGTTCTCCGCGGCACCGCCGGCGCCTCGACGCGCTTCGCCTCCGCCGCCGATCTCGGCTGCGGCACCGGGCTTATCGGCGGCTTGCTGCGCCCGTTCGTCGATCGCCTGGCCGGCGTCGACCTGTCGCCGGGAATGGTGGCCAAGGCCGAGGCACGAGGTGTCTACGACGCGCTGTCGGTCGCGGCGATCGAGCCGTTCCTGGATCAGGCGAGCGAACGCTTCGACCTGTTCTTCGCCGCCGACGTCTTCGTCTATGTCGGGTCCCTCGACGGCGTGTTCGCCAAGGCCGCCGCCCGCGCGGCGCCCGGCGCCTGGTTTGCGTTCTCGGTCGAGGATGCGGACGGCGACGCCTTCGTGCTGAGGCCGACCGGCCGCTATGCGCATTCCCTCCCCTACCTCGCCCGGGTGATGGAAGCGTCCGGCTGGCAGATCAGGGCGGAGGAGGCGCTGGCGGTGCGCACCGAGAGCGGCGCTCCGATCCAGGGCCACGTCGTCATCGCTCAGCTTCGCTGACACCACTCCCGCCAGAGCCGGCGGTAGGCCGCCTCGAGCTCTCGCGTGTGCCCGATGCCGTCGAGCAGCACCGAGCTCCTGAGCCGGTCGCGCATCGACCGGCGTAGCAGCGCCAGGCGTTCCATATCCCGCGCCAGCGCGACGGCCAGTTCGAAATAGGCCTCCTCGTCCTCGGCCACCAGCTCCGGGAAACCAGCGCGGCTGACCATGCTGGCACCGACCCGCGACATCATCGAGTTGCCGGCCAGCGTCACCACGGGAACGCCCATCCACATCGCATCGCAGCTGCTCTTGCCGCCGACGAACGGAAACGGGTCGAGACCGAGATCCATGTCGCCGACCGCACGATAGTGCCCGCGCGGGTCGGTGACGGCGCCGACGAAGACCAGGCGCTCGGCAGCGACGCCCGCGGCGGCAAAGCGGCCGAGAAGCCGTGCCCGCGTCGACGGATCGCCGAGGCTAATCGCCTTCAGCATGAGACGGCTCGATGGCACCGCCGCGAGGATGCGCGCCCACAGCGCGATGGTGGGTCCAGAGAATTTCGGCACCTGGTTGGCCGAGCCGAACGTGACGTAGCCGTTCTCGGCGAAGGGCGGATCGGCGACCTCGGGAGCTTCCGGCGGCGGCAGGTAGATCGAATAGCCGGTCTCCAGCCGGATCAGGCGCTCGGAGTAGTACGGATCGGCGATCCCCGGAGGGTCGAGATACGCGTCGGTCAGCCGATAGCCGATGCTGGCGAGGCCAGTCGTGCTGACATGGTTCGAATAGGCGACCTGGATCGGCGCAAGACGATGGGCGAAGACGACGCGCTCGACCGGCTGCCAGCCGCAGAGGTTTATGGCGATGTCGATGCCGTCGGCACGGACGCGGGCGGCCTGCGCCGCGTGTCCCAGCCCATGGATCGAGACGGCGGCATCGGCGGCACGCGCCACCTGTTCGGTGCCCGCATCCGGCCTCGCAACGTCGGCATAGATGAAGACCTCGACCTGCGAGCGGTCGTGATGGGCGAGCAGCGGCAACAGCCAGGCGAGCTGGTTGTGGCCGCTGACCAGATCAGGCGAGACATAGGCGACGCGAATGCGGCGATCGGGATCGCGGACGTTGGCGAAGACCGGCGGCGGCCCCGGGACGGCGGCCTCGATCCGCTCGCCCCAGCGACGGTTCTCGCGATAATGGTCGGCGAAACTGAAATCCGGCAGGTAGTTGAGGAAGAACAGGCGGTGCGCCCACGCACCTCCCGGCGGCGTCTCGATCGCAACCGCCCGATCGAAGGCGATGCGTGCCGCCTGCAGCTCGCCCCAGGTGCTGAACAAAGAGCCGAGTCCGGCCAGCGCATCCGCATCCGCCGGCACGAGCGCCAATACCTGGCGATAGTGGCGGAGCGCCCCCTCGCCCTGGTTCGACGCGGCCAGGCTTCCCGCCAGATTGCGGATCGCCAGTTCGTCCGTCGGATCGATCGCCACCGACCGCCCATAGGCGGGGCTCGCGGCACGCATCGAGGCTGCCTGCTGAACCGCAACGCCGAGATCGTTCCACGCGACCGCTCCGTCCGGAGCGAGCGCCAGTCCCCGGCGGTAATGCGGCAGCGGATCGCCGCCGCCGGTCTCGGCGAGGGCTCGGCCGAGCCCGTGATGGCCATCGGCGATCTCGGGCGCGAGACGCGCGGTCGCGGCGAAGGCCTCGACTGCTTCCGTGGCACGGGACAGCCGCGCCAGCACTCCCGCTCGCGACAGATGAAGGTCGCCGCGATCCGGCGCCACGGCCAATGCCTGGTCGAACAGGTCGAGGGCCGCCTCCGGCCGGCCGCGACCGAGCTCGAGCGTCCCCATCAGGTGCAACGCATCGGGCTGGCGTGGATCGAAGGCGAGGACCCGGCGATAGAGGTCTTCCGCCACAGCGTCGCGCCCGGCACGCTGGCTGAGTACACCTGCCTTGAGCAGGTCGGCGACGGTGACCGTCACGACCGGCACCAGTCGTGCCACGCCGCACGGTACGCGGCCTCCACCGAACGCGCATAGCGTTCGGCATCGATCAGCGGCGAAGCGACGACCCGCGACCTGAGCCCTGCACGCAGCGCCGCGAGCACCGCAAGGTCGGATGCGAGCGCACGCGCAATGCCGACATAGGCGTCCTCGTCCCGCGCCGCGAGCCGCTCGAGGCCGAGCGGCGCCAGCGTGCCGATGCCCATCCGCCCGAGCCAGCGCTCGCCCGCCAGCGTGACCACGGGCACGCCCATCCACAGCGCCTCGAACGTCGTGGTGCAACCGTTGAACGGGAACGGGTCGAGGGCGATGTCGATGCGGTTCAGGATTTCGAGGTGTCGCGCTCGCGCGACACGCTCGCCGTCGAAGAGGATGCGGGACGGATCGACGCCGCGACGCGCGAAGGCGTCCAAGATGCGGTCCCGGGCGGAGGAGTTGGCGAACCAGTTGACGTATTTGAGCAGCAGGCGGGAGCCCGGCGCCGCCTCGAGTACGCGAGCCCAGAGCGCGAAGACCCGGTCGTTGAGCTTGGCGGCATTGTTGCACGAGCCGAAGGTGACCGATCCGGCCGATGCCGCTGGCAACGGCCCGACCGCGGGGGCGTCCGCAGGAGGTTCATGGAGCACCAGGAGCGGTACGCGCAGCAGGCGCTCGGTGAAGCGCTCCTGTGTGTCCTCCGGGTGGATATGCGCATCGGTCAGCCACCAGTCCATGGTGGAGAGGCCCGTGGTCGAGAGATCTCCGTAGCTGATTTGAACCGGAGCCGGCTTCTGCGCGCAGACTAGAAGCCGGTTGTTCGCCGTATGGCCCGCCATGCAGAACAGGATGTCGATGCGGTCGGCGCGGATCATCGCCGCGACGGCGTCGTCGTCATGGCCGACGGTGGAACTATAGCCGTCGGAGGCGGCGCGGTAGCGCTCGGTGACCTCGTCGGGGCGGGAGACCTCGCCGTAGCAGAACGCCTTGAATTGTCCGCGGTCGCGCCGTTCGACCAGGCCGATGACGTTGTGGGCGATGGGATTGGAGCGGAGATCGGCGGAGAGATAGCCGATGCGGAGCGGCCGGTCGGGATCGCGGTCGTTATCGTGCGGCCGCGCCCGGGCATAGAGCGGCCGCGCGTGGCGCTGCTCCCAGTCCCGGTACGCTGCGAACAGGGCTTCGGACCCTAGGCCGGGGAGGTAATTGAGCGCGAAGAGCAGGTTCGAATGGGTGGCGAGATCTCCGGGTGCGAGCTCGTGCGCCCGCCGATAGACGGCGACGATCTCCTCGATGTCGGTCACCGCGTTGCCGAGATTGTTCCAGAGGCCGGCATGGCGATCGTCGATGGCGAGCCCGCGGCGATAGATGCGCGCTGCCAGGTCGAGGGCTCCCTGCTCCTGGAGGAGCACGCCGAGATTGCCGTGACCTTCCACCCGATCCGGCGCGATCGCGATCGCGCGCTTCGCCGCGCGCGACGCGCCCAGCCGGTTGCCGGCCGCGATCAGGGTGGATGCCAACTCGATCCAGCCATCGGCGGCAACAGGATCGAGCGCCGACAGGCGCGCGGCCGCGCCGAGGGCCTTGTGTGCCTCTCCTTGCGACGGATCGAGGCTGACGGCAGCACGGAGGGAGGCGCGTGCGCGCGGATCGCCAAGCGCCGCGCGCGCCAACCCGAGTGCCAGCCACGCTGCCGGCTGGACCCGCTTCAGCGCCACGGCAGTCTCCAGGCTCGCGGCGGCGCTCTTCGGCTCGCCCAGCGCCAGCAAGGTCGCCCCAAGGCTCGCATGGGCCTCAACCAGCCCCGGCACGCAGCGGATCGCGTCGCGAAAGCGGGCTGCGGCGGCCAGCAGATCGCCGCCGCGGTGGCGCTCGACGCCCTCGGCGAACAACCGCGCCGCCTCCGCCGCTCGCGTCACCGCCGCCCCTCGCACCAGCGACGCCAGGCGGCCCGGAACGCGACCTCGATCGAGCGCGTATAGGCGGGGCCGTCGCAGAGCGGCGACGCGAGAATGCGCTGGCGCAGGCTGTGGCGCAGCGCCGACAGCCGGTCGAGGTCCGACGCGAGCCCGGCCGCGGTCGCCACATAAGCGTCCGCGTCGCTGGCGACCAGCTCAGGCAAGCCGAGATGAATGAGGAAGCTGGTCGCCATCCGGCCGAGAAAGCGCCGTCCCGCGAGCGTCACCACCGGCACGCCCATCCACAACGCCTCGAAGGTCGTGGTGCAGCCGTTGAAGGGAAACGGATCGAGCCCGATGTCGACTTCGCCGACCAGGCCGAGATGCGCCTGGCGGTTGAGGTCCCCGCCGGCGAATATGATGCGGGCTGGGTCGATGCCCCTGTCAGCGAAGCGCCGGGCGAGCCGGTCGCGCACATCCGGCACCTCGTAGACGGTGCGGTACTTCAGCATCAGGCGGGCGTCGGGCACCTCGGCCAGCAATCGCGCCCAGAGCGCCACGACCTCGTCGCCGATCTTCGCCGGATTGTTGAAGGAGCCGAAGGTGACGTGTCCGCGCGACGGCGCCGGCAGGCTCGATACCGGAGGCGCCACCTCGATCGGACGATGCAGCACCATCATCGGGATGCGCATGAGCGTCTCCGTGAACAGCTCCTCTGTGCCGGCCTCCGGATGGACGATAGGATCGGTCAGCCAATAGTCCATGACTTCGAGACCGGTGGTCGAGAAGTCGGCATAACTGACCAGGATCGGTGCCGGCTTCCGCGCCGCGGCGATCAGGCGGTTGCGGGCGGTGTGCCCGGCGACCACGACCAGGATGTCGATGCCGTCGGCACGGATGCGATCGGCCAGCGCCTCGTCGCTGAGCGTCTGGGTCTCGACGAAATGATCGGCGATCGCCTGGATGTGGCGGGTCATGCCATCGGCGAGCCCGACCTCGGCATAGCAGTGGACCTCGACCTCGCGGCGGTCGTGATGCTCGATCGCGCCGGCGATGTTGGTGCCGAGCGCGTGGTTGAAGAAATCCGCCGAGAGATAGCCGATACGGAGCCGCCGGTCGGGGTCCGGGTCGTTGACGAAAGGACGGATCGACGCATAGGCCGGAGCCGCATGGCGCGCTTCCCAGCGTCGGTGCTCGGCAAAGTACAGGGCAGGATCCATGTCGACATATCCGAGCGTCAGGAGAAGGTTGGAGTGCGCCTCCACCCAATCCGGAGCGACGCTCATGGCCCGTCGCGTCCGGCGGATGGCGGCGGGGATGCGGCCGAGGCCCATATCGAGGGCACCGAGATTGCCATGGGCCGTGGCGTCGCCGGGTGCGATCGCGATCACACGGCGGAAAGCACGCCGGGCGCCGCCGACATCGTAGCGCCCCTGAGCGATCACACCGCAGTTGATCAGCGCCTCGATCGCCAGCGGGTTGATGGCGGACACGCGCGCAAACCGGACCTCCGAGGCCAGCGAGCCGTCCATGCGCATGACGCATTGAGCGAACAGGTAGTGCAGCGGCGCGGAGTCGGGCGCAGCCGCGAGTGCCGCTCGGAGATCGACCATGGCGCCGGCGGAATCGCCGAGAGTCGCCCGAAGCACACCGCGATCGTGGCGAAGCCGGTGATCCGTCGGCGAGAGGCCGATCGCGAGGTCGAACGCAGCCACCGCGTCTTCCGTCCGCCCGGCCTTCACCAGGATCTCGGCGACGCGCGCCGCGAGATCACCCCGTTCCGTGTTCAATGTGAAAGCAGAGCGATAGGCGGCGGCCGAGTCCGTCCAGCGCTCGAGGACGGCAAATGCGAGGCCGAGGCTCTCCCAGAAGCCGATCTGGCGTGGCGAAACGACCGTCGCGCGCTTCAGCGGCATCAGCGCCGACGACACGTCGCCGCTGGCGGCGATCGTCAGGCCGAGCCGTTGCCAGGCGAGCGCCGTCTGCGGCTCTTCCACCAGCACACGACGAAGCGGCAGAGGATCGTGCGCCGTACCGGTCATGAGGCGAGGCACCACTCGCGCCACATCCGGCGGTAGGCCGACTCGACGCCGCGGGCGAAGGCGGCGGCGTCGCAGAGTCGCGAGGCCGCCATCCGCGCGCGAAGGCTCTTGCGGATGTCCGTCAACCGTTCGCGATCACGCGCGAGCCCGGCGGCGATCTCGACATAGGCGTCCTCGTCCTTGGCCACGAGATCGCCGAGACCGACGGTCTTGAGGAATGCGCTGCCGTAGCGGCCGAGCACGCGCTCGCCCTCGAGGCTGACGACGGGGACGCCCATCGACATGGCCTCGCAGGTGGTGATGACACCGCCATAGGGGAACGGATCGAGCGCAATGTCGATCTTGCGGTATGAGTCCAGATGGCTGGCCTGGGTCACGGTCCAGGCCCTGAGGTCGATCCGCCGGGTGTCGATGCCGTGGGCGGCAAAGGTGGCCCGGACTCGTCCCGCGATCGTCGCATCGCCAAGGGCCTTGCCCTTGAGAAGGAGGCGCGATCCCGGCACCCGGGTGAGGATGCGCGCCCAGGCGGAGAGGCAACGGGGCGAGAGCTTCGAGGGCTGATTCAGGCTCCCGAAGGTGATACCGCGCCCGCCGGCAGCGGGCAGCACCGAGACCTCGGGCACCGGCAACAGCGACGCATAGACGAAGGCGAGGTCGATGCGGACGAGCGTCTCGGAGAAGTGACGCTCGCTGCCTGGCGGCGTCAGCAGGTCGTCGCCGATGGCCCAGCCGACCGCATCCATCCCGAACGAGCCCATCAGGAGCAGGTTCGCCTGCACGGGCGCGGGCTGCCGCGCCAGCGCGCGCAGCCGCGAGCCCCGGGGGTAGCCGATGACGTCGACGGCAATGTCGATGCCTTCGGCGGCGATGGCCGCGGCCATCGCCTCATCGGTGAGGCCGCGGGTCGGAACGAAGCGCGCCGCGGCACGGAACCGCGCCGTGATCTCGTCCTCCGCTCCGGGCGGCGTATCGGAGAGGCACACGACCTCGACCGCGTCGCGGTCATGGGCCTCGACCAGAGGCAGGATGGACATCGCAGCGGTGTGGAAGCGGAAGGAGTCGGCGCCGACATAGCCGATCCTGAGGCGGCGATCGGGGTCTCGCGACCGCGCCGGCAGTGGCACGGCCGGGAGTGCCGCATGGCGCTCAGCGAAGCGCCGGCATTCGGCGAGTTCGTCCGCTGGCCCGATCCCGTCCAGCAGGCGGATCGCGTTGACGAGATTGGCATGCGCGATCGAATCCGAAGGATCGCGCTCGACCGCGCGGCGATAGCAGGCGACCGCACCTTCGGGGTCGGCGGCCTGCATCAGGAGGTTGCCGAGATTGTTCCACCCCTCCCCGCCCGCCGGGTTGCTGGCGATCGCCCGCTTGAGCGCGTAGGCGGCCGCCGGCAATCGCGACCGCCCTGCCAGGGCGAGGCCGAGATTGTTCCAGGCGCCGGTGAACGAGGGTGTCAGCGCCAGCGTCCGGTGCAGAGCCGGCAGCGCGCCGGCGGCGTCGCCGGCCGATATGAGCACGTGGGCCAGACGAAAATGACCCTCCGCCCGCAACGGATCGAGCCGGGCCGCCTCGCGGAATCCGAGCGCCGCCTCGGCATGCCGGCCGGCCCGCTGATGCGCCTCGGCGGCGGCGGCGGCTTCGGACCAGTCAGGCATCGGGAGCGGCTGTGGAAAGGGCTGTCACGGCCGCGCCATGGTGCGGCCGGTCGACGCCCCTGTCGAGGGCGCTCGAGGCTAGCGGAAGAGCTGCTGGAGGATCGTCGGCCGCTGATTGGCGATGTTCAGCGTCTGCACGCCGAGCTGCTGCTTCACCTGGAGCGCCTGCAGCCTCGCCGACTCCTTCGCCATGTCGGCGTCGACGATGTCGCCGAGGCCTTCCGTGGTCGAATCGGTGAGCTGGGAGATGAAGTCGGCCTGGAAGTTGAGCGAGCGGACGTCGGCGCCGATCTGGCCGAGCGCGATGGCGATCGAGGACTGGGCGAGCTCGAGCGCGGACAGCGCCTTGAAGGCGGCGACGGTCGAGCTGATCTGCTGAGCGCCGAGGTTGACCGAGGTGGCCGAGAAGGTGCTCTGCGAGCGGATGGTCAGCGTCGTGCCGTCGATGTTGCCGATCACGTTCACCGAGGTCGAGGCGGCCGACAGGATGTTGCGGCCGTTATAGACGGCGTTCGCGATGAAGGTGTTGATCTGGGTGGTCAGCGAGACGAAGTCGGCGTTCAGGATGTTCTGCTGCTCGGAGGTGTTGGCCGCGTTCATGCCCTCGATGATCTTCTTCTTCACGTCGTTGATCAGATCGGAGATCGAGGTGGCGACCGAAAGCGCGATGGTGGCGACGCCACGACCGTTGGCCAGACCCTGGGACACCGCGCTGTAGGCCTTGATGTCGCCCCGGAGGCCCTGGGCGATGGCAAAGCTCGAGGCGTCGTCGACCGCGCCGTTGACCTTGAGACCGGTCGAGACGCGGTTCTGGACGGTGTCCATCTCGCGGTTGGTGCCGTTCAGGAACTGAAGGGCGACCTGTGCCGAGATGTTGGTATTGATCGAATTGATGGGCACGGCGGAACTCCAATCGGTCAATGCCGGGTCCGAGACCCCGCGCCGCCTCTAGGAGCAAGCCCCGGGCCAGAACTGAAGCTGCTGCAACCCATTGTGATTTAATGATTTTATTGCGAACCGCGCCGGCGGTCCGTCGGAGCGGCCGGCAGCGACGGCCATCCCCGGCAGTTGTTGCCGGCAAGGGAGGAAAAAGCGTCCTGCAAGCCTTTGGCGGAAAACGAAAACGCCCCCTCCCGGGAAGGAGGAGGCGGCGCTGGGAGACGGCGGGGCCGGCGAAACCAGGCGGTTAGGCCAGGCCCTCGATGATCTGCTGGTTCACTTCGATCAGCATGTCGGGCGTCGAGGTCCCGTCCATCACCATCTGGGTCTCGTAGGTGACCCAGGCACCGAGGCGGACGAGCGTCGCCTTGAGCTCGGCCGGCAGCCGGTTCGCATCTTCGACGATCTCGCAGACGAGCGAATCCCAGATCTTCTTGTTCCAGAGGATGGCGTCGAACTTGACCGCGAGCTTGGCGGGATTGTCCCGGGCCTCGATCAGCGCCGCCGTAGCCGCCCCGATCAGCCGGCGCTCGACGGCTCGCGGCGGCTCGGAGGTGTTCTGGACCTTCAGATAGGCGGCGTAGCCGCGCATGGCGTCACGCAGCCCCGGCGGTATCGAAGGCCAGGAGCTCGGATTCGAAGCCCATCAGCGCCTTCGCCGCGACCATCGCCCTCGGATAGTCCTCGTGCTGCATCAGCTGGGCGATCAGCCCGAGCGACTTGGCGACGTCGATGAGGGTGGTGGCGTTCAACAGGTCGTTCATGTCGTCGAGGAGCCTGAGGCGGTAGCCGTCCTGGCCGGGGCCGTCGAGGTACATCAGCATCAACCAGTAGTAGATGCGCTTGGCGGGCGTATTGGCATCCTCGGGCAGCATCACGTCACGCCCCATGAGGACGAGGTCGTGGTTCTGGATCTCGACGTTACCCTCGCCGAGGGTGACGACGGCGCCGTTGACGACGAACTTCTCTCCGGCGCGGGCGGGAATACGAACGCTGTTGGCGACGGCGGTCTCTGACTTCATGACGCAAAACTCCGGTATCTGGACTAAGGAGCCGGGAGGCTAAAGGCGGTTCCCCAGGACTACCCGCGGAAGAGGTTGAGCAGGACCTGCGGCCGCTGATTGGCGATGCCGAGGGTCTGGACCGAGAGCTGCTGCTGGACCTGGAGAGCCTGGAGCTTGGCCGATTCCTGGGCCATGTCGGCATCGACGATGGCGCCGAGGCCTTCCTTGGTCGCGTCGGACAGCTTCGAGATGAAGTCGTCCTGGTTGTTCAGCGTGCGGGTGTCGGCGCCGAGGTTGCCCAGCACCTGGTTGATCGAGGCCATCGCCGTGAACAGCACCGAGAGGGCCTTGGTCGCCGCTACCGTCGAGCTGATCTGCTGCGCGCCGAGGGCGGTCGAGGTCACCGCGAAGGCGCTGTTCGATCGGATGGTGATGGTGGTGCCGTCGACGTTGCCGATGACGTTCAGCGAGGTCGAGGTGAACGACAGCAGATTGCGGCCGTTGTAGGTCGCGTTGGTGATGAAGGTATTGATCTGCGCGACGAGGTTGTTGAAGTCCGAGTTCAGGATCGACTGCTGCTCGGTCGAGTTGCCGGCGTTCTGACCTTCGGTGATCTTCTTCTGGATGTCGCCCAGGAGATCCGAGATCGAGGTGGCGCCGGCGAGCGAGACCGTCGCGATGCCGCGGGCGTTGGCGAGCCCCTGGCTCACCGCCTCGTAGGCCTTCAGGTTGCCTCGCGTGCCCTGGGCGATCGCGAAGTTCGAGGCATCGTCGACCGCGCTGTTGACCTTCAGGCCGGTCGACACCCGGTTCTGGATCGAGTCCAACCGGTTGTTGACGGTGTTGAGGTTCTGCAGCGCGACGAACGCCGAGACGTTGGTATTGATTGAATTCTGCGGCATGGCGGCAAGTCCCGTAGATCTGTCGCCGGGAACTTCCGGCGCCGGGGCTAGGAGCAAGCGCCGGGCCACGCATGCGAAAGTTCATAACTATTTGGAAAACAATGATTTTTAGAGGCGGCGTGAATGCCGCGAGGAAACCCGGCCCGGCAAGTTCGTCCGGGCGGGCAAGTCCTTCCTAGGCAGTCGCGAAGGTTGCGGCAGCCCGAGAGGCTGCCAGCGGACGGCTAGGCTATTTCAGCCCGTCCATGATGATCTGGTTGATCTCGATGAGGGCGGCGGCGTCCGTGTCGCCGTCCATGACGCGCTGGGTCTCGCGATTGACCCAGATCCCAAGCCCGATCAGGTTCTTCTTGAGCTCGTTGGGCAGTTTATTGCCCTCGTCGTTGAGATCGATCATGAAGTGATCCCACACCTGCTTGTTCCACAGGAGCGCGTCGATCAGGCGGGGGATGTCGGTCGGATTGTCCTTGGCGCCGATGAGGGCGGCGGTCACTTCGCCGATCAGACGGCGTTCGATGGCACGCGGCGAATCACTGACGTTCTGAACGCGACGGTAAGCACTGTAGCCAGTCATCGGTTGAAAGGCCTACCGGGCCTGAACCGCAGCGCCCTGCTCTGCCGCTGGCGGGGGATTCCTCATCAATTCCGCTTCGAAATCGACGAGAGCCTTGCAGACCTTGAGCGCCTTGTAGAAGTCGCCCCGCTGCACGTGCCGGAAGATGATCATCAGCGAATCGGCGACGTCCCGAAGCGTCGTCGCCTTCATCAGGTCGTTCATATACTCCATGAACGTCCCGTAATAGGCTTCCTGACTCTCCGCATCGAGATACATGAGCATCAGGTAAAAGTAGATCTTGCGGGCCGGGGTCGTCGCGTCTTCCTGCTGCATGATGTCTTTGCCGCGCAGGAAAACCGCATGATTTTGCAAGATCAGAGCGCTTCCGCCCTCGGCAATCGTAATGACAGCGCCATTAACGACGATCTTCTCACCAGGTTTGATATTGATCTTGAGCGCCATGCCGTCTTCGGATTCCGAGACTTCAGAGTCCATGATGAGCCCCGAGGGTTAGTCGGGGTGGCCGAACTCAGGCCACCCCGACGTCCCAAGTGTACGTTACCTGAACAGGCTGAGCAAGCCGCTCGGCTTCTGGTTGGCGATATTAAGGGTCTGGACGGACAGCTGCTGCTGGACCTGGAGGGCCTGCAGTCGCGAAGATTCCTTGGCCAGATCCGCGTCCACGATCGCACCGAGACCCTCGCTGACCGCGTCGGAGAGCTTCGAGATGAAGGTCTCCTGGAAGTTCAGCGTGCGGGTGTCGGCGCCCAGGTTACCCAGCACCGCGTTGATCGAGGCCGTCGCCG
>CAMDFP010000125.1 GCA_945897335.1 Asaia bogorensis
CCTGCTTCGCGGGAGAGGGAACACGATGCGCTCGTATTCCCTCTCCCGCGAAGCAGGGGAGGGTTAGGGTGGGGGCGAGCGCAAGCGAGGCCGTTGCGCCGTATGCCACAGACCCTTAAGAGCTTTCGTCGAACAGCCAAGGATGCGTCGATGACCAAGACCACCGAGATCGCGCCCGGCCTCGCCGTTGCCGCGCAGATCGAGACGGCCGACCTGGCCCAGCTGGCGGCTCAGGGCTTCAAGACCGTCATCAACAATCGCCCGGACAGCGAGGGCGTCCCGGTGACGGCGGCGGCGGCGCGCACCGAGGCGGGGCGTCTCGGCCTTCGCTACGAGTACCTGCCGGTCACCTCGTCGACCATGACGGCCGCCGACCTCGTCGCCTTCGACCGCCTGATCAAGGCGAGCCCGAAGCCGATCGTCGCGCATTGCCGCTCGGGCACGCGCTGCTATCTGCTGTGGGCGACGACCGAGGTGGTCAACGGCCGCGCCGATGCGGCGGCGCTGGTCGCCGAGGCGGCGGCCAAGGGCTTCGACATCAAGTCGCTGCCGGCGGTGGCGGCCCAGCTGAAGGCGGCTTCATGAGCCAAGCCGTCGTCATCCGCCCGGCCCGCAACGAGGATCGAGAGGCGTTGATCGAGCAGTTCCAGGGGCTGAACCGCTACGAAGAGCCGTTCGTCGGCAACCGCAAGCTCGATCGGGCCGGCGGCGAGGAGTCGCTGGTCCATGCCGAGAAGCGGGTGCGGGAAACCGACGGAATCGCCGTCGTCGCCGAGGTCGGCGGCATCGTCGTCGGGCACATGTTCCTGACCTTCGAGCGCCACGGCGCCTGCGTCCGCGAGGAGGTCAGGCCCTACGGCTACATCTCCGAGCTATTCGTGCGCGAGGAGATGCGGGGCCGCGGTATCGGCCGCGCCTTGCTCGCCGAGGCCGAGCGGCGGACGAAGGAACGCGGCCTCGACCACATCATGCTCGGCGTACTCACCGGAAACACGGTCGCCGAGCGCGCCTACGAGCGCTTCGGTTTCAAGCCCTACGCCACCGACATGACGAAGCCGATCTAGATGCACACGGACTCATCTCGCGCGACCACTCTGCACCTAGTCTGCGGAAAGATTGCCGCCGGGAAGTCGACGCTCGCCCGTCGGCTTGCGCAACGTCCCGGGACCCTGCTGATCGACATGGATCATTGGATGTCGTTGCTGTTTCCGCATGAGAACAAGACGATTGAAGACTTCGCGCAGCTATCTGCACGACTTCGCGCTGCCATGGGGCCGCACGTTGTCGACATTCTGAAGCTCGACCTTTCGGTGGTCCTCGATTTCCCTGCAAACACCGTGAATTGGCGTAGCTGGATGCGAACACTGATAACCGAGGCTGGCGTCGCTCATGAGCTTCATGTCCTGGATTTTCCGGACGCGATCTGCAAGGAGCGGCTTCAGCGACGAAACGCGGACGGCGAACATCCCTACCAAGTGAGCGAAGCGACCTACGATCTATTCACCAGCTATTTCGTCCCTCCGGGACCTGATGAGGGCTTCAATATCGTGGTTCACAAGCCCTGATCTGCGGCCAAGGCGACGTCCAGTTTCGCCGGATTACGACTTGGGCTCGCCGTCGTGCCACCACTTGCCGCCGAGCACGGTGCCGCGCAGCGCCAGGCGCTTCTTGCCCTTCAGCGTCACCCCGACGGTGTCGAGATAGTCGAAGCTGCCCTCCTGGGTCTCCAGCAGCACCGCGTCGCCGGGCGCGCCGACTTTCAGGTTGCCCAGCTCCGGGCGGCGGACGGCGAGCGCCGGCGCCTCGGTCGCGGCCTTCACCACGTCCAGCATCGGCATGCCGAGGCAGAGCATCTTCGACATGGTGTGCAGCGTCGAGATCGCCGGCCCCTGGCGCGAGCGGATGTGCACGTCCGACGAGATCACGTCGGGCGGGAAGCCTGCCTTCAGCATCGCCGCCGCGGTCTCGAAGCTGAAGGCGCCGGCACCGTGGCCGACGTCGAAGATGACGCCCATCTTCCGCGCTTCGGCGGCGATCGGCAGCACGTGGCCCTTGGTGTCGAGCGCATGGCTCAGGGTCGGCCGGCAGCAATGGGTCAGCACGTCGCCGGGGCGCAAGCGCTCAAGGATGTCGACGAAGCGGGGCGGCGGCGGGCCGACATGGGCCATCATCGGCAGGTTCAGAAGCTGAGCCGCCTCGCGGGCGACGTCGAGGGCGCCGATCCCGAGCGAGCCTGAGGTGTTGTAGCCGATGCGGACCTTGACCCCGACGATCAGGTCGGGATGCTCGCGGGCGACCCGCACGCATTCCTCGATGTTCATCAGCTCGGGGATCTGCGCCTCGCCGTAGGCGAGCGTGGCGCCGAGGCCGAAGATGCCGGCGAAGGAGATGTTGAGGTAGGCGAGGATCCGGGTTTCGGAGGCCTCGATCACATGCTTGCGGAAGCCGGGAAAATTGCCGGCGCCGGCAGATCCGGCGTCGATGCTGGTGGTCGTGCCGCTGTCGCGGCCGAGCTGATCGGCGTCGATGCCGAGCGAGGTCCCGCCCCAATACACATGCGTGTGCAGGTCGACGATGCCGGGGATCACGGTGAATCCCCGGGCCGACTTCACGGTCTTCGCCGCCTTGCGGTCGAGGCTCGGGCCGATGGCGCTGACCTTGCCGTCCTTGAAGGCGACGTCGGCGGGGCCGTTCAGGCCCTGGGCGGTGTCGATGACGTGGCCATCGACGATCATCAGGTCATGCTGCATGGGAGTCCCGGAGGCGAGGAGGCTGGCAGCCGAGGCTAGACCCCTCGTACTGCCCCGCCTACCCGAAGCCGGTCGCCGTGAAACCTGTCAATGCATCAGGTAGCTGTCCCAGGCGAGCGTGCCGCCGGTGACGCCGAAGTCGAGATGGTCGATCTGTGCCGTCTCCGCCGCGGCACCCAGCGCCACGAACAGCGGCAGGAAATGCTCGTCGGTCGGATGCGCGCGGGCCGCGTTGGGAGCCTGTCTCCGGTAGTCGAGGAGGGCGGTCCAGTCGCGCTCGGCGATGCGGGCGTTGACCCAGTCGACGAAATCCCTTGCCCAGCCGGCGATCTCGCCCTCGCCGGCGCGGCGGTCGATGTCGCGGAGATTATGGGTGAACTGGCCAGATCCCATGATCAGCACGCCCTCGTCGCGGAGCGGGGCCAGTGCCTGGCCGACGCGGAAGTGGTGCGCCGGATCCTGCTCGGGCTGGATCGAGAGCTGGGCCGTCGGCACGTCGGCGGCGGGAAACATCAGCTTCAGCGGCGACCAGGCGCCGTGGTCGAGGCCGTAAGGCGCGGTTCCGGCCGGAATCCCGGCCGCCTGCAGCAGCCCGGCGGCGCGCGTCGCGAGGTCCGGCGCGCCCGGCGCCGGATAGCTCAGGCGGTAGAGCTCGTCGGGAAAGCCGTAGAAATCGTGGATCGTCTCCGGCGTCTCGGCGTTGCTGATCGCCGGGATGTTGGTGAGCCAATGGGCAGAGGCGACCAGGATCGCCTTCGGCTTCGCCAGCGTCTTGCCGAGCCCGGCGATGGCTGCGCCCTGAGGACCCGGATCGATCAGGGTCATCGGCGAGCCATGGGAGACGAAGACGGTCGGAAGGGAGGACATGGAAGGCTCCGGTGTCGGGACATATAAATGTAGTCATCCTGGATACAATTTGAAGGGCGGCGCGGCGAAGGGCGCACTTGGCGCCGTCCTCAAGGACTTGTAGGTCTAGATCCATGTCTTCGCTCATCCGTCTCGGCACCCGCGGCAGTAAGCTCGCTCTCATCCAGGCTCACGAGACCCAGGATCGCCTTGCGCGTGCGCATCCGGCGCTGGCCGAGCCCGGCGCGGTCGAGATCATGGCCATCACAACCACCGGCGATTCCGTGCAGAATCGCCTGCTCTCCGAGATCGGCGGCAAGGGGCTCTTCACCAAAGAGATCGACGAGGCTCTGCTGGGTGGCCGCATCGACATCGCGGTCCATTCGATGAAGGACCTGCCGACGAAGCTGCCCGACGGCACCGTCATCGGCGCGGTGCTGCCGCGCGAGGATCCGCGGGACGCGCTGATCGGGGCCGCCCGCCTGGCCGACCTGCCGCAGGGCGCCACGCTCGGCACCGCCTCGCTCAGGCGCGCCGCCCAGGCGAAGTCTCTGCGACCCGATTTGGAGGTGGTGCCGCTTCGCGGCAATGTCGACACGCGCCTTCGCAAGATCGCGGCAGGTGAGGCCAAGGCGACCTTGCTCGCGGTCGCCGGCCTGAAGCGGCTCGGCATGCTGGACCAGGTCGGCGGCGCGCTCGAGCCGGAGGAGATGCTGCCCTCGGTCGCCCAGGGCGCCATCGCCATCGCCTGCCGGTCCGGTGATACTCGGGTTCTCGGCTGGCTTGCCGCGCTCGACGACCGGCCGAGCCGGCTCAGGGTCGCCGCCGAGCGCGCGATGCTGGAGGTTCTCGACGGCTCCTGCCGCACGCCGATCGCCGGCCTCGCCGAGATCGCGGGTGACACCCTGCGTCTTCGCGGTCTGGTCGCCAGCATCGACGGGCAGCGGGTCGACCGGGCCGAGCGCAGCGGGCCCGCCGCCGACGCCGAGACGATCGGCCGCGACCTCGGCCTCGCGCTGAAGGCGAGGCTGCCGTGATCCGCGCGCTGGTCACGCGGCCGGCGGAGGATGCGGCCGAGATCACCCGGGCGCTGGAGTCGCGGGGCGTCTCCGTCCTGGTCGAGCCGTTGCTGACGATCCGGCCGAAGGATGGTGTCGCCATCGACACGGCCGGCGTGCAGGCGCTGCTGTTCACCTCGGCCAACGGCGCTCGCGCCTTCGCCAAGGTCTCCCAGGTCCGCGACCTACCAGCCTTCGCCGTCGGCGACGGCACCGCCGAGACGCTGCGCGGTCTCGGCTTCGCCGAGGTCGAGAGCGCCGGCGGCAATGTCCAGGACCTGGAGCGGCTGGCCCGCATCCGCCTCGATCCGGCCAAGGGCAAGCTGCTGCACCCCGCTGGAACCTCCATCGCCGGCGATCTGGCGGGACGACTCGCCGAGGCCGGCTACCAGGTCGAGCGGGTCCCGCTCTACGACGCCGAGCCGACGCCGGAGCTGAGCGAGCCGGCGCGAGCGGAACTCGCGGCTGGCCGGATCGACTGGGTCCTGGTTTTCTCTCCCCGCACGGCCGCCGCCTTTGCTAGCGTGATCGAGCGCGCCGGCCTCAGGGAGGCGACGCGCAAGATGACGCTGGTGGCGCTCAGCGACGCGGTCGCCAAGGCGACGACGCTGCCCTTCGGGCGGGTCGCCGTCGCCGCCGCGCCGACCCAGCCGGCGCTGCTCGTCGCCGTCGACGAGCTGATGCGCGACAAGGATCCGATGACCGAGACGACGCCCTCAGCCGACCCGCCGCCGACGCCCCGCCGGAACCAGGTGCTGCTGCTGGCCATCGCCGCGGCGGTGGCGATTGCCATGCTCGTGGTGTTTATCGGCTTCTCGCGCGCGCCGACACCGACGCCGAACGCGTCGGCGCCGATCGCCTCCGCGCCACCGACGGCGCCTGTCGCCGCGCCAGCGACCTCCGCCTATCTCCTGCAGCTGGCGCAGCGGCTGGACAAGCTGGACACGGCGACGACCGCGCTCGGCCAGCGCCTGGACGGGGTTGCAACCGAGGCCGAGCGCGCAGGTGCGAGGGTACGGCCGACGGAGGGAGCGCCGGCGGCGCCGACCGACCTCGGTCCGGTCGAGACGCGCCTCGGCGCCCTCGAGCAGACGCTTGCCGATCTCTCCCGCCGCGTGACGGCCAATGCCGCCCTTGAGCCGCGGCTGGCGGCGATCGAGCAGTCGACGGCCGATCTCGCCCGGCGCGCCGTCACGGCCGCAGAGATGGAACCGCGGCTCGCGGTCATCGAACGGTCGGCCGCCGACCTGGCGAAGCTTGCCAGCATCGTCGCCGACGCCGAGCGGCGCCTGGCCGAGGTCGAGCGCCTGACCCGCGCCGACCGCCGGCTCGATGCGGCCGCGCTGGCGGCACTCAAGCTCGGCGATGCGCTGAATGCCGGGCGTCCGTACAAGGCCGAGCTGGCGCTGCTCGCCGGCGTGCCCGCGGTCGAGGCCGAGGAAAAGATTCTGGCTCTCCGCGCCGAGTCCGGCGTGCCGACGCGGACCGTGTTGGCCGAGCGATTCCAGTCGGCGGCCGCCGCCGCCTCCCGTGCGGCTGCGCCCGGCGGCGATCTCTGGGATCAGGCGATCGTCAAGCTGAAGGGCCTGGTCTCGATCCGCCGGCTGCAGCCTGGTGACGATCTCGACGGGCGACTCGCGCGTGCCGAGCTGGCGCTGAACAATGGCGACCTCGCTGCCGCCGTCGCCGCTCTCGACGGTCTTCCGGAAGGGGCCGCCCGTGCGCTCGCCTCCTGGCGCGCCGATGCCGAGGCACGGCTCGCGGCCGAGCGCGCGCTCGACCGGGCGATCCAGGCGCTGGCCGCCGGCCTCGCCCGCGCCGGCTGAACCCAAGTCATGCGCCGCGCGTTTCTCTATCTCATTCAGCTGGCACTGCTGGTCGCCGCCGCGCTCTGGCTCGCCGAGCGGCCGGGCGAGGTGCGCATCGACTGGCTCGGATGGCGGCTGGAGACCTCGGCGGCGATGCTGGCGCTGGTGGTCCTGGCGCTCGCCTGGGTGCTGGCGGTGCTGCGTGGGATCTGGCGCTGGCTGCGCCGGGCGCCGGGCGAATATGTCGAGGCGCGGCGCGAGCGCCGGCGCGAGGCGGGATATGAGGCCCTCGGACGCGGGCTCGCCGCCGTCGCCGCCGGCGATGCCGCCGAAGCCAAGCGCCTCGCCCGTAAGGCCAGCGGGCTGCTCGACGAGCCGCCGCTCACCCGTCTCCTCTCCGCCCAGGCGGCCCAGCTCTCCGGCGACGAGGCCGAGGCCGAGCGCCAGTTCCAGGCGATGCGCGCCGATCCGGCGACGGAGTTCTTAGGGCTCCGCGGCCTCCTCACCAAAGCGCTCCGCGACGGCAACCGCGCGCAAGCGCTGGGGCTGGCCGAACGTGCGCTGGAGCTGAAGCCGACCGCGCCCTGGCTGTTGAAGCAGACCTTCGCGCTGCAGGCGGAAGGAAAGAAGTGGCGCCCGGCCATGGCGACGCTGGCGGATGCCGCCGGCCGCGGCGCCATCGGCAAGGACGAGGCTCGGCGGGCGCGGACGGCGCTGCTCGCCGCGCTGGCCGAGGAGACGCCCGATGACGGCGAGGCCCGGCATCTGCTGGGCGAGGCGATCGAGCTGACGCCCGGATTCGCGCCGGCCGCGGTCGCGCTGGCGCGTCTGCATGTCGTCGCCGGCGCCGAGCGGAAGGCGATCAAGGCGTTGGAGCGGGCGTGGAATGCGGCGCCTCATCCCGACATCTCGCGGGCATGGCTGGCATTGAAGACGGAGTCGCCGCCGCTCGACCGCATGCGCTGGCTGCAGCGCCTGACCCAGACCCACGGCGATCACCAGGAGAGCCGGCTGGCGCTGGCCGAGGCGGCGCTGGATGCACAGCTCTGGGGCGAGGCGCGCCGCCAGCTTCAGGATCTCGCCGGGCGGCCGACGCCGCGCGTGATCCGGCTGATGGCGAGGGTCGAGCGCGAGGAACGCTCCGACGGCGAGGCGGCGCGCGCCTGGCTCGAACGCATGCAGACGGCCGAGGCCGATCCGGTGTGGGTGTGCTCGGCCTGCGGCGCGCAGGCGACCGGGTGGAGCCCGGCCTGCGGCAATTGCAGCGCGTTCGATGCGCTCGAATGGAAGGTGCCGCCGCGCATCCAGCGCATCGACCGGCCGCCGGCGCTTCTCAGCCATCGCGCGGCCGAGCCCGTGCCCGAGATCCCGCCCGCACCGGCGGCGACCGGATAGCGGATTGCTCCGGCGCCTCGCCTTCGTCCTCGTCCTTCTGCTCGGCAGCGTCGATGCCCGGGCGGGGGAGAAGGTCGATCTGGCGCTAGTGCTCGCGGTCGACGTCTCGGGCTCGATCGATGTCGAGGAGTTCCTGCTCCAGCGCCACGGCTACGCTGCCGCCTTTCGCGATCCGCGCCTGATCGCCGCCATCGTCGGCGGGCGCGAGCGGCGGATCGCGGTCACGCTGCTGGAATGGGCGGGTGCGTCGGCCCAGGCGCAGGTGGTGCCGTGGACGCTGGTCGACGGCCGCGACTCCGCGCGCGCGCTCGCCGACGTGATCGAGACATCGCCGCGCCGCATCTTCGGCGGCCGCAGCACGTCGATCTCGGGCGCCATAGACGCCAGCGTGCGGCTGATCGAGGCCGCCGATTACGACACCGACCGCCGCGTGATCGACGTCTCCGGCGACGGACACAACAATGCCGGCCGTCCGGCCGGTTTCGCCCGCGACGAGGCGGTGCTGAAAGGCATCGTCATCAACGGCCTCGCCATCCTGACCGACGACGGCATCCTCGACGTCCACTACCAGGATCACGTCATCGGCGGTGCCGGCGCCTTCGTGCTGGGCGTCGAGACCTTCGCCGAGTTCAAGAGCGCGATCCTGGCCAAGCTGATCCGCGAGGTCGCGGACCTGCCGAAGGAATTGGCGCCGACGCCGAAGCAGCTGGCGACGATGCCCCCTCCCTGACCTTCCCCCTGCTGCGCAGGGAGAGGGGATACGGAGCGTTTGCGGTGAGGGAGGGGCTTCGCCGAAAGCATCTCCCGCACTAAGCTGTTGACGTTCAGCACCAACCAAAGAGACGAACCATGGCGGGCGACGCTCCCAGCTCCCGAACCGCGGCCCATGTCATTCCTTCCTGCGAATTCGGCGGCCGCGTCGGCGTCGCGCGCGGCGACATCACGCCGCCGGCGGGCATCTATTTCCGGCTCTGGGGCAGCGCCAGGCATGACGTGCCGTCCGGCGTGCACCGGCCGATGGTCATGACGTGCGCGGTCTTCGCCGACGCCGAGGGCAGGAACCCGCTGGTGTTGATCACGCTCGATCTTAGCTGGTGGCGATCGAAGGAGGACGAGACCGGGATTCGCCTCGCCGTGCTGAAAGCGGCCGGCATTGATGAGGACCGGCTGATCATCCAGCCGAGCCATTCGCATTCGGCGCCGATGATCAGCCTCGACCTTGCCGACAAGCCGGGCGGCCACCTGGTCGCCGGGTTCCGCCAGCACGTGACCGAGACCTGCATCCGCCTGGTCGGCGAGGCCCGGGCGGCGCTGGTGCCGGCGACGCTGACCTGGACGACAGGGCGCTGCCAGCTTGCCTTCAACCGCAACTTCCCCTCGCCCGAGGACGGGCGGAGCCTCTGCGGCCTCAATCCCTACACCAAGGCCGACGATGCGCTGCTGATCGGCCGCGCCGCCGATGCGTCGGGCCGCGTGCTGTTCACGCTGGTCAACTATGCCTGCCATCCGATCTCGCTCGGCGGCGGCAACACGAAGGTCTCGCCCGACTACATCGGCGCCTTGCGCGAGACGGTGGAGAAGGAGACCGGCGGCGCGCCGTGCGTCTTCCTGCATGGTGCCTCCGGCGACATGGCGCCGCGCCGGGCCTATGAGGCCGATCCCGCCATCGCCGACAAGAACGGCCGCGAGCTGGGATTCGCGACGCTGGCGGGCCTGACCTCGATGCTGAACCCCGGCATGGCCCTGGTCTTTGCCGGCGCCGAACAGTCGGCGACGCCGCTGGCGATCTGGCGCGAGCAGCCGCAAGTGACCAATGGCGCGATCGCGGTCCGCCGCGTGACCGTCCGCCTCGAGGTCGCCGACATGCCGAGCCGCGATGAGCTCACGCAGCAGATCGCGGCCTGCACCGACCGCACGCAGGCTGAGCGGCTGAACCGCGCGATGCTGCGCCGACAAGCGGTCGGCGACGATCGCGAGATGGACGTCTCGTTCCTCATCTGGCAGCTCGGCGACGCCTTCGTCGTCGCCTTGCCAGGAGAAATGCACACGGACTTCCAGATCCGGCTCCGCCAAGGTTTCCCGGATACGCAGATCGCCGTCCTCAACATCACCAACGGCTCGCTCGGCTACCTGCCGCCAGCCGAAGAGTTTCCGATGCGCACCTACCAGACGGCGATCGCGCTCCACAAACCCGGCTCCGACAACCGCGTGCTTGAGGCCGCGAGCCGCACCATCGGCGAGATGGTCGCGGCGACGGCATAGCGACGAGGCGCCCCCTCCCTATCCCTCCCCCTGCTGCGCAGGGAGAGGGGACACGAGCGTCTGCCGTCTCCTCTCCCGCGAAGCGGGGGGAGGGATGGGGAGGGGGCTCTTGGTTCAGCCGATCGCCTCTCGAATGATGGCGACGGACTTCGCCAGCCCGTCGAGATCGATCGCACCCGGCGCCATCCTCGGCCGCGCCGCGGCGCGATTGACCGCCTCGGCGAGACGCGCCGGGGTGAGCCCGGCTTCCGCCACCGTGTCGACCAGTCCACGCGAGGCCAGGAGCTCGGCGCGCTGGGTCTGCTCGGTCTCGGCGCCGCGGGCGAAGGGGACGACGACGCCGCGCGATCCGACCGCCATCAACTCCATCAGCGTGTTGTAGCCGGCCTGGCTGATCGAGAGCCGGCAGCGGCTCAGCATCTCGACGAAGTCGGGCCGTGCCGCCTCGACGACGACGCCGGCGGGCGCCGCCGCTTTCAACTTGCCCATCAACGCCGGCGGCAGGTTGGCGCCGAGAAGCAGCCGCCACGGCGCCTCCCTCAGCACCGTCAGCGGCCGCGCGGCGAGGGCTGTGCGCAGCAGCTCCTCGCCGACGGCGCCGCCGCCGACCGAAACCAGCACCTCGTCCTTGCCTGGCCCGTCGGCGCTGCCACGCGCCACCGGCACCTCCACCAGGTATCCGGTATAGGCGAGCTTGTCCGCGATCTCGCGGGCCAGCGGGAAGCTCGCCTCAAGGGGCAGCAGGCGCGGGTCGCCATGGACCAGGATGCGATCGAAGCGGGTGCGGACGGTTTCCAGGAACTCGGCCTCGCGATCGGCGCGCGGCCGGTGGATCAGGATGTCGCGGACCGAGCCGAAGACCTTCGGCCGCGGCGTCGCCGTTTGTGCGCGGTCGAGCAGCGGGATCAGCTCGAAGCGCAGCGCGCGGCGGCCGAAGGGAAACATCTCGATCACCAGCGCGTCGGGCCGTGTCTCGTCGTAAAGCGCCAGGAGACGGTCGCGGCGCCGCGCGCGCCAGGCGTCGTCGATCGGCCGGCCATGCTCGTCCAGCAGCACCTTGAAGGTCTCGTCGGCCGAGCGCGCCGGCGGCAGCTGCACCAGGCGCGCGGTGCCGATGTCGAGGCGTGCGACCGGCATGCCGCCGGAGACGACGACGACATCCATGCCGGCGGCCGAGAGGCCGCGCGCGAGCAGGGCGGCGCGGCGGAGATGGCCGATGCCGAGCAGGTGCTGGACGTGGATGAGGACGCGGCTCACGGCACCAGCGGCAGGTTGAGGCGGTCGAGGGTGAGCGTCTGGCCGTCCCAGTTGTAGAGATGCGCGCTCGCCGGCTTCATGCGCACCGGCGGCTTGTCGACCATGGTCCAGCCGGTCGCCAGCGCATAGGCGGCGCGCAGCACGCCGTTGTGGGTGACGGCGAGCGCCGGCCGGGTCAGCGACGCGAGCCACTCCTTCAGGCGTGCCTGCACGTCGCACACGCTCTCGCCGCCGGGTGCGGCGAGATCGAGGCCGCGGCCCTCGGCCTCGACGAAGCCCGGCCGCTGCTTGAGTGCCGACAGCATCTGGCCTTCCCATTCGCCCCAGCTGGATTCGATCAGGCGCTCGTCGATCCGGGGCGTGAGGCCGAGCAGCGCCGCGGTCTCACGGGTGCGGGTGAGCGGGCTCGCCCAGGCTTCGAAGTCGCCGATCTCCGGCGGCAGGCGCCAGGTGGCGGCCAGGCTGCGTCCGTCGTCGGAGATCGGGATGTCGGTGCGGCCCTGCAGGCGATGCTCGACGTTCCAGGTCGTCGGCGCATGGCGCAGCAAGGCGACGGCGATCATCGGGCGCTCCTCAGGATCGCATCGAGACGCCGTGCCGCGTCCGGCAGGTCATGGACGGCACGGATGTAGAGACGCGCCGCGACGCCCATCGCCGCAAGCCGCGCCGGATCGTCGAGAAGCGAGGCGATGGCTTGCGTGAAGGCGGCGACGTCGCCGGGGGGCGTCACCAGGCCGCTGGCGCCGTCGTCGATCACTTCCGGGACGCCGCCATAGCCGCCGGCGACCACCGGGGTTCCGGCCGCCTGGGCTTCGAGGAGAGCCATGCCGAAAGCTTCATCGACGGCCGGCCAGACCAGCAGGTCGGCGCCGGCATAGATCGCCGGCAGCGCCTCGGGCGTGGCGGCGCCGGTGAAGACGACGCGGTCGCCGAGCGGCGCGAAGGCGGCCTCGACCTCGGCGCGGGCCGGCCCGTCGCCGACGATACGCAGCCGCCAGCGGCGGTCGGTCAGCCGCGCCAGCGCTTCGGCGAGGATCCGGTACGAGGCGAGCTTCGCATCCGCGCGCATCATGCCCACGGCGAGAAGCTGCGGCACGTCGTTAGCTCGATGCTCAACCGCGAAAGGCCGCGCATCGAGAAACGGGGGGAAGTGGACGAGACGCTGCGTCGTCGCGGCGAGGCATTCCATGTCGAGGCGCGACAGCGCGAGCACGGCCGCGGCCTCGGCGAGCGCGTCGCCGACGGCGCGATGACCCTCGGCGAAAGGTCCGGTGGCGCGCTTCGGTGCCCATGAGGCCTCGGCGACCAGATAGGGAATCCCGAGCGTCCGCGCCACAGGCGGCCCGATCCAGTCCGGTGCCTTGTAGTAGAGATGATAGGTGAGCCAGGCGTCGGGCGGGTTCTTCTTTAGGCGCGCGAGGCATTGTATCGCCAGCGCCGCCCCGCGCGCCTTGATCGCCTGGACGCGTGCACCGGTCGCATCGCGGCTGCGGAAACGAGACGCCAGCACCGGCACATGCCCGCCCGCCCGCAGCGCCTCCATCAGCAGCCGCGCCATCCGGCGGTCGCCGGACGGCGTCGGATGATCGGGCGGCTTCAGCGGCGCATAGAAGGCGACGCGCATCGACGATCAGGCGGACGCGGCGCGGGCTTGGGCGTGCTTCATCAGGTCGAGGTTGCCGCTCTGGCGGGTGATGGTCAGCTTCACCGCCTCGATCCGCCAGTGGCCGTCGATCCGCTTCAGGCGGAAGTCGTAGCGGCCGCCGAAGGTCCAGGCGTCGTTGCCGCCGAGCTTGGGATCCTTCAGCGTGTGCAGGGTCGCGACCTGGGT
>CAMDFP010000126.1 GCA_945897335.1 Asaia bogorensis
CCCAGCCCCAGCCGCGCTGGCGCTCGATCGCGCGCCGGCTCATCCGCCGCCAGAGATGGTCGTCGGTCAGGAGCGCGATCGTCTTGTCGGCGAACAGCCGGTCATCGCCCTCGACGAAGCCGGTTTCGCCGTCGAGGACCCGCTCGGACATGCAGCCATGCGGCCCGACCACGGCGGGCATGCCCGTCGCCTGCGCCTCGGCCACGGCAAAGCAGAAGGTCTCTTCCTTGTCGCCCCGGTAGACCAGCACGCGGGCCGCCCGCATCTCGTCGGCGAGCACGGACTTCGACACCGGCGCGCGCAGGATGACGCCGCGATCGGCGAGCTGGCGGGCGTATTCCAGGATCGGCTCCATCTCTTTGGCCTTGGCCGCCCCATAGGAGCCATAGACCGCGGGGCCGGAGAAGACGTGCAGCTCCGCCGTCGGCACGCGCGGATGAATCCTCTGGGCCCACAGGGTCAGGAGCCAGTCGAGGCCCCGCATCGGATTGGAGGCGAAGAGAGCCCGGGGCGGCGGCGGCTCGTCGGCCGGCTCGCTCTCGAGGAAGGGCCGCGAGACGCCGAACGGAATGACGACCCGGCCGCCATCCGGTGCCCAGGCCGGGTAGGTGTCGGCGTGATAGAGCGATGAGAAGACCACCACCGGCTTCAACCGGAAGAGCTTAGAGAGGTAGCGCCATTTGAGCAGGTAGCGCGCCGGGTTGTGGATCCAGAACAGCCGGCGCCGCGCTCGCGGCACCATCGGCAGCAGGCCATGGGCGCGGTTGGCGATGTAGAGGTCGGCGGCCTGCGGCACGCCCGCCTCGAGCGGCGCCCAGTCGACGCCTTCCTCGTTCAGCGCCTCGGTGCAACGGTTGCGGACGGTGACCTGATGCCCACGGCGGGCCAGCGCGAAGGCGAGCGAGGCGAAGGCCGTCTCGGCACCGCCGAGCGGACCTTGGGCGAGACTCCGCGCATCGAAGCGGAGTCCGTCGTCGGTCATGACGATATGGGCCATTCCCCTCTTTCCTCGATCGCGTCCAGAAGCGCCCGTGTCACGCGCTCGGCCTCGTCAACGGTCAGCCCGTCCATGAGCGTGCCGGAGGTGCGATGGTCGAAGGCCGGATCGGCCATCAGCTCCTCAGGCGTCATCGGCGTCCGCGCCACCGCCGTCCACCGACCCCAGGGGCGGTAATGCTCGACCGGGCTCGGGCCGAAGAGTCCGACGGTCGGCACCCCGATCGCCGCCGCCACATGCATCAGACCCGAATCATTGCCGACGAACAAGCGGCTGCGTGCGAGGCAGGCCGCCGCCTCCAGCGGATCGACCCGGCCGACGAGGTCCAGCCGCCGGTCGGGCGGCAGCGCCTCCAGGACCGGCTGGACCGCTTCGCGCTCGCTCTCGGCGCCGAGCACAGCGATCCGGGCGCCCGCCAGCGGACCGGACCCGGTCAGCCGATGCGCCAGCTCGGCGAAGCGCACGGGGCGCCACGTCTTGGCGCGCCAGTTCGCCGCAGGTCCGAGCGCCAGCACCGGTGTCCCGTCAGGCACGAGCCGGGCTGCCGTCGCGCGCTCGGCCGGCCCCAGCCAGATCCGTGGCGCGGGCGGCGACTCGCCGAGACCGACGAGGCGGCCCAGCTCCTCGACCCGATGTCCGCGGCGCGCGCCCTTGCCGAGGACCAGCCGCTCGGATGTGGGCACGAGGTAGGCGATGGCCGAGCCCCGGAGGTCGACGACCAGCCGCCATCGCCTGAGGAATGAGCGGGCCCAGAGGTCGAGCCAATGCGCACCGCCCGGCTTCTTGGTCAGCACATGCAGCCGCTCGAGACCGGGGGTGTTACGGAAGATCGGTGCTGCGACCGGGCCCGCGGCGACGGTCACCCGCACGCCGGGCAGGCGGTCGAGGCAATGGGAGAGAACACCCGTCGACAGCACGGCATCGCCGAGCCGGGTCGAGGTAACGAACAGGAGCGAGCCGGGCATCCGCCGGCTTATAGGGCGACGACGCGACGCTTGCAAAGCGCCGCCGTTCGGGCCACCTGAATAGGCGGAGACGGAGGGGAGCGCGGCATGGACAAATACGTCCTTCTCGAAGACAGGGGCTTCGTCAGCGTCGCCGGCGAGGACCGCCAGGCCTTCCTGCAGGGCCTGGTCTCAAACGACGTTGCCAAGGTCTCGCCGGGGCGTGCGTCCTATGCGGCATTCCTGACTGCGCAGGGCAAGTTCCTCCACGACTTCTTCATCGTCGATCTCGGCGAATTCCTGTTGCTCGACTGCGAGCGCGACCGCGCCGAGGACCTGAAGAAGCGTCTCTCGCTCTACAAGCTTCGCTCCAAGGTCGTGCTCGGACTCGTCAGCAACGAATACCGGACGCTTGCCGCCTTCGGGCCGACCGTCGCCGAGAAGATGAGGCTCACCGAACCGGGGCAGGCGATGGAGTATGCCGGCGGCATCGCCTATCTCGATCCCCGTCTGCCCGAAATGGGGGTGCGCTTCCTGCTGCATCCGGGCCTCGGCGAGGACCCGCTGGTCGCGATCGGCTGCGTCCGCGCCGAGCCCGAGGACTACGACGCGCTCCGCATCTCCAAAGGCCTTCCCGACGGCAGCCGCGACATGATCGTCGACAAGGCGATCCTGCTAGAGAACGGCTTCGACGAACTCGGCGGCATCGACTGGAAGAAGGGCTGCTATATCGGACAGGAACTGACGGCGCGCACCAAGTATCGCGGCCTGATCAAGAAACGCCTGATGCCGGTCGAGGTCGACGGCCCGATGCCGGCGCCGGGAACCGAGATCACCTTCGACGGCAAGGAAGCCGGCGAAATGCGATCGGGCCATGGCAGCCATGGCTTGGCGCTGCTCCGCCTGGAGGCCGTCGAGAAGGCCCTCGCCGAGGGCAAGCCGCTGACTGCGGGCGAGGCCAGACTCACGCCGATGAAGCCCGCCTGGGCGAGCTTCTGAGCTCAGGCCGGCGCCAGCATCTGCAGGGTCTCCGTCGCGACCGAGAACATCGCCGGCAGGCCGCCGACGATATCGCCGTCGGCCTGAACCGGTTCATCCGAAGGTCCGTCGATGTGGAGTGACGGCGCCGCCAGATGCCGAATCCCCGGTGCCCAGCCGATCCGGCCGATGCCCAGCGCGAGCGCAGTCGCCAGCAACCGGCCGCGATCCGACGATCCCAGCACGCAGAGCGACAGTTCCGGCCGCGAGAGATCGGCATCCGGGCAGGCGATGAATCCGCCGGCGTAGAAGCGTCCGTTGGCGACGACGACCGAGCCCACCTCCTCGGAAGTCCCGCCCACCTGCAGCGTGTATCGCGCGGGCTGGCCGCGAACCCATAGTTCGGCGGTCGTCGCCGCATAGGCGAGACGGCCGAAGCGGCCTTTCATTTCTGGCCGTACCGCTGCCACCACGCGCGCATCGAAGCCGACGCCGGCCATCATGACGAAGCGCCGGCCGTTGACGAGGCCGAGGTGAACAGTCCGCGGGCGCCCCCTCGCCAGCGCCGTCGCCGCGGCTCCGACGCCGAGCGGCAATCCGAGCTCGCGCGCCAGTACATTCGCGGTGCCGAGCGGCAATACGCCGATCACCGGCGGGCGGGCGATGCCGGCGAGACCATTGACGATCTCGTTGACCGTGCCGTCGCCACCGCCGGCGAGCACGAGGCCGATGCCCGAGGACGCGGCTTCCCGGGCGAGACGCTCGGCGTCGCCGCGGCGGCTGGTCTCGACCACCGTCATCATCCGGCCAACCCCCCTCCAGGCCGCCATCGCCTCGGCGAAGCGTGCCCGTCGACCGGCCGCCGGGTTCAGGATCGCCAGCGTCGGCCCGTTGTCTTCAGGTTGAAACAAAAAATTGATCTTTCAGTAATACTTAACAGTTAAGCATCTGCTCACTGTTATAAACAATTCACTGTTCGATACCAACAACATCCTGTAGATGATTACTGCGATCTCGCAAGAGATAGTTCCAAGCCCCAGGCGAGCCGGCGATCCATGAACGCGATCCCGCCCACCGACGAACCCCAGCCGACCCATTACCGGACCATCTGGATTTCCGACATCCATCTGGGCACGCGCGGTTGCAAGGCCGAGTTCCTGCTCGACTTCCTGAAGCACACCGACTCGGACACCCTCTATCTGGTCGGCGACATCATCGACATCTGGCGGATGCGCCGGTCCTGGTACTGGATCCAGGCCCACAACGACGTCGTGCAGAAGCTGCTGAGGAAGGCGAGGAAGGGCACCCGGGTCGTCTTCATACCGGGCAACCATGACGAGATCTTCCGCGAATATGTCGGGAATCCCTTCGGCGGCATCGAGGTGTCGGCGGACGCGATCCACGAGATGGCCGACGGTCGGCGGTTCTTGATCATCCACGGCGACCAGTTCGATGCGGTCGTGCGTTACGCCCGCTGGCTCGCCATCCTCGGCGACTCCGCCTACGCGCTGACGCTGCTGGCGAACCAGTGGTTCAACGTGGCTCGCCGACGCCTGGGCTATCCCTACTGGTCGCTCTCCGCCTATCTGAAGCACCGGGTCAAGAACGCGGTCGAGTACATCGGCCGCTTCGAGGACGCGGTCGCCGACGAGGCGCGGCGGCGCGGCGTCGACGGCGTCGTCTGCGGCCATATCCACAAGGCCGAGATCCGCGACATGGGCGGCGTCACCTATTGCAACGACGGTGACTGGGTCGAGAGCTGCACCGCCCTGGTCGAGCACATGGACGGACGGCTCGAAGTGGTGAGCTGGGCCGAGGTCAGGCAGCTCTCCTTCGCATGACCCCAAGGCGCATCCTCATCGTCTCCGATGCCTGGCGCCCGCAGGTGAACGGTGTCGTCCGTACCATCGCCGCCACCGTGCACGAGTTGAAGCGCATGGGCCACGCGGTCGACGTCGTCGGTCCGGAGCGCTTCCGCACCTTTCCCTGCCCCACATATCCCGAGATCCGGCTCGCCTGGCGGCCGCGATCCGGCCTCGCCGCCGCGATCGAAGCGTTCCGGCCGGACGCCATCCATATTGCGACCGAAGGTCCCCTGGGCATGGCCGCGCGCGCGCTCTGCCTCGAACGCAGGGTCGGCTTCACCACCGCCTATCACACGCAGTTTCCCGAGTACGTCCATGCCCGAATGCGCATGCCGCTGGCCTGGACCTACGCGATCCTGCGCCGCTTCCATGCGCCTTCGACGGCGTTGATGGTGGCGACGCCGAGCCTGGAACGCACACTCGCCGCCCGCGGATTCACCAACCTCAAGCGCTGGACGCGCGGGGTCGATGTCGAGCTCTTCCGGCCTCGAAAGAAGGACATCTACACCGACCCCCGGCCGATTTCACTCTACGCCGGCCGCGTCGCCATCGAGAAGAACATCGAGGCCTTCCTCTCGCTCGACCTGCCGGGCACCAAGGTCGTGATCGGCCGCGGCCCGGCTCTCGACAAGCTGCGTCAAGCCTATCCGAAGGTCCGCTTCTTGGGGTTCCTCGACAACGGCACGCTGGCAGCTCATTTCGCCGCCGCCGACGTCTTCGTCTTTCCGAGCCGCACCGACACCTTCGGCCTGGTGCTGCTGGAGGCGCTGGCATCCGGCGTGCCGGTCGCCGCATTCCCCGTGACCGGCCCGGTCGACGTCATCGGCGACTCCGGCGTCGGTGTCCTCGACGAGGATCTCGGCGTTGCGGCGCGGAAGGCGCTCGCCATCGATCCCGATCTCTGCCGCCGCCACGCGCTGGCCTATTCCTGGGAATCCGCGGCTCGGCAGTTCCTCTCCAACCTGGCGCCCGCCACCTAAGGACCCAACATGACTTCGCTCGCGCTCAAGCGTGCCGTGCATCGCAGTCCGTTCGCGTCCGCTTCCGGACTGCTCGAGCGACTCTTCACGCTCTGGTTCGCGCGTCTGGTCTATACGCAGATCTGGGAGGACCCGCGGGTCGACCGCGAGGCGCTCGCGCTCACGCCCGAGAGCCGGGTCGTCGCCATCGCGTCAGCCGGCTGCAATGCGCTCGCCTATCTTGCCGACGATCCCGCTTCGATCGACGTGGTCGACCTCAACCCGGCGCATCTGGCACTGACCCGCCTCAAGATCGCCGCCATGCGCCACCTGCCGGACCATGAATCCGCCGTGCGGTTCCTCGGCGCCGCCGACGAGATCGAGAACGAGACCCTCTACTTCCGCCACATGTCGCCGCAGCTGGACGAGGCGACGCGGAGCTTCTGGCAGCGCCGCCGTCTACTCGCCGGCCCGCGGATCTCGCTCTTCGCCCGCGGCCTGCACCGGCACGGCGCCACCGGGCGCTTCATCGGTGTGCTGCATTGGCTCTGCCATCGGCTCGGGTTCCGGCCGGAGGCAATCCTGGAGGCGGCCACGATCGAGGAGCAGCGGCTGGTCTTCGCGCGCGAGATGGCGCCGGTGTTCGAGACGAAGCTGGCCCGCCTGATCTGCCGCCTGCCCGTCGCCTTCTACAGCCTCGGCATCCCTCCGGCGCAATACGAGGCGCTGGCGCGCGAAGCCGACGGCTCGATCGCTACCGTCTGGCGCTCGCGGCTGGAGCGCCTCGCTACCGGCTTCCCGATCGGGGACAATCCCTTCGCCCAAGTCGCCTTCGGCCGCGGCTACGACGTGCCACGCATGCGCTCGCTGCCGGAGTTCCTCGAGCCGGCCCGCTACGAGAAGATCAAGTTGCGGACGTCCCGGGTCCAGGCCCATGCCGGATCGATGACCGCCTTTCTCGCCAAGTCGCCCGCCGCCACCTACGATCGCTACGTCCTGCTGGATGCGCAGGACTGGATGACGCCCGACCAGCTTCGCGATCTCTGGCGCCAGATCTGGCGGACGGCGCGACCGGGCGCCCGCGTCATCTTCCGGACGGCGGCGGCCGCGTCGCCGATCGAGGCGATGCTGCCGGCCGAGCTGAGGAAGTCCTGGCGCTATGACGCCGAGGCCAGCTGCCGCCTGCACGACGCCGACCGATCGGCCATCTATGGCGGCTTCCACCTCTATCACTGGGCGGAGTAGCACGATGAGCGAGGCCGACACGCTCGCACGCATGGAGCGCATGTATCGCCCGCAGATCGGCTTCTACGATCTCACCCGCAAACCTTACCTGCTCGGACGTGACCACCTGATCGCGACGATGCCACTCGCCACAGGCGATCTCGTCTGCGAGGTTGGCTGCGGCACCGGCCGCAACCTCGCCTGCCTCGCCCGCCGCGATCCGAGCCTCCGCCTCTTCGGTCTCGATGCCTCGGCCGCGATGCTCGAACGCGCGAAGCTGCGGACCAAGGCGCAACTCGCCCGCGGGCTCGCCGAGCAGCTGGACCCGGCCGTGCATTTCGGCATCGCCGCTCGCTTCGACCGGATCGTCTTCTCGTATTCGCTGTCGATGATCCCAGACTGGCGGGGGGCCCTGGCCAGGGCGCTGGCCTCGCTGAGGCCGGGCGGCACGATCGCCATCGTCGACTTCGGCGACCAGAAGGGCTGGACCGCGCCCTTCAAGCTGTTGCTCCGCGCCTGGCTCCGGCTCTTCGGCGTCGTTCCCGTCGATGGCCTCGTCACCCATCTCCGGTCGCTCGATGCCACCGGCGCCGGGCGCGTCGAGCTTTCGGCCGTCGCCGGCGGCTACGCCCAGCTCGCGCTCTTCCACAAGAAGGACTAGGCGGCTCCGGCCTGCAGGTCGGCGACGACGTCGGCCAGCGACGTGCGCTTGAGCTCGCGCTCGAGTGCCGCCTCGGCGCGTCCGAGCACGCCGGAGAGCACGCGCTCGATGTTGCGCCCGACCGGGCAGCAGGTGCTCGGATGGTCATGGATGGCAAAGGGCTCGGGCGCCTCGACCGCGGCCCGGAGATCATGCAGCGTGATGCGCTGGGCGGAGCGCGCCAGAATCGATCCGCCCGAGGCGCCGCGACGCGCCGTGACCAGCCCGGCCCGGGCCAGCGCCGCGACGATTCGGCGGACGACCACCGGATTGGTGTCGATCGAATGCGCGATCGCAGCCGACGTCTGGGGCTCTCCGCCCGCGAGCGCGAGCAGGGAGGCAATGTGGACGGCCATCGAGAATTGGCAGTTTCCGGGCATGATCGGTTCGTTGGCAGTCTAGGAGACTGTCTGAGTAATGGCCACGGCGGCTTTCCGTTTCAAGCCGCGGCCAAGTCCCCTATCCTCGGCCGCGCACGCTCATGACCTATACGCCCCAGCTGATCCAGGAGACCTTGGCGCGCGCCCAGAAGGCGTTGCACGAAGGCAATCTCTCCGGCGGGAACCGGTTGCTCCAGCGTCTCCATGCCGCCGGCCACGCCAGCGCCGCCAGCCACCAGATGCTGGCGATCGTCGCCGCCGAGTTGGGCTTCTTCGATCATGCCGGCCGCCACATGGCCGAGGCGCGGCGCCTGGCGCCGGCGCCCGAAGGTCGTGACCGCTACCTCCTGATCCGCGCCTGGGGCGCCGGATTCTGGGCCGACGTCCTGCATACCATCCACGGCCTGGCGATGGCCGAGGCGACCGGCCGCATACCCGTGATCCATTGGGGGCGCGAGTGCCGCTATCGGCGGGCCGATGTCGATGACGCATGGCGGCTCTACTTCGAGCCAGTCTCGCCCGTCGCCATCGCCGGGATCGAACGGGACGGACTCTCGATCTTTCCGCCGAAATGGACCCGGACCAATCTCCGGGAGATCCGCGTCAACAAGGACCAGGGCGAGTGGAGCGAGTTCTCCGGGCTCTACCTCCTGGGACGGAACGAAGACGTCGTCGTCCTCGACTTTTTCACCGAGCTCGACGACCTCGCCCCCTGGTTCGCTCCCGGCCACCCGCTCGCCGCCGCCGATCCCGAACCGGAACTGGGACGGCTCTACCGCCGTCACCTGCGCCTGGTTCCAGACCTCGTCGAGGAGCTGGCGCGGCAGGAGGCGACGCAGATCCGGCGACGGCCGACCATCGCCATGCATTACCGAACCCAGGGCCTGCCGAAGATCATGGAGTCCGCCGACCGGAAGGGCCTGGGGCCGGAGTCGTTCGATGCGGTAATCGATCGCTACCTCGCCGCCACGCCGGATGCCGGCATCTATTTGATGACGGACTTCGCGCCGGCAGTTCTTTATTACCGCGAGCGCTACGGCGACCGGGTCGCCTGCCGTGAGGTGACGCGGGTCGAGCGGGTCGAAGACCAGTCGATCGAGATCCACCAGCAATACGACGGCATCACGCTCGGCCGCGAGGTTGTCCTGGATACCTTCCTCGCGGCGCGCTGCGATGCCTTCGTCGGAGACGGCGCCTCCGGCGTTTCCCAGGCCGTGACCCGCCTCAAGGATTGGCCGGCGGGAACGACGACGCTGTTCCGCCCGGGCCAGGCGGCACTGCCCGGACATTACCGCCGCCACGGCGATCCTTCGCCCTGGTGGAACCCGCCGGCATGACGACGCGGACGGCCGAGCAGATCCTGGGAGATGCCGACCGGGCGATGGCGGTCGGCGATCTCAGCGCCGCCAACCGCCTGTTGCAGCCACTCAAGCGAAGCGGCCAGGCTCTCGATCAGATCGAGACGCGGCTCGCCGAGATCTCTCGCCGCCTCGGACGCGATCGCCCGATGCCAAAGCCGACACCCGGGTACCTGCTGATCCGCGGCTGGGGGGCCGGCCTCTGGGGCGACATGAACCACGTCATGATCCAGCTCATGCTCGCCGAGAGCCTGGGGCGGATTCCGGTCATCCACTGGGGCCAGGAGTCGCGCTACTACCGGCCCGGCGCCGGCAACGCCTGGGAACTCTACTTCGAGCCGGTGTCGACGGCGACGCTCGCCGATCTCGGCGCGGCCGGGCTCACCTATTTTCCGTCGAAATGGACGCCCTCCAACCTGCGGACGCCGCGGGTGAACAAGGACTCAGGCGACGGCAGCCGCGTGTCAGGACTCTATTTCCTGAATCGCCCCGAGCACGTCCTGGTCAGCGACTATTTCACCGAGCCCGATGACGTGCTGCCCTGGCTGCCGGAAGGCCATCCCTGGCGCCGCATCGATGACGAAGCGCTGTTCGCCGAGTTCTACCGCACGCGGATCAAGCTCAAGCCTCAACTCGCCGCGCCGCTCGACGGCCTGGAGCGCCAGCTTCTGCGGAACCGGCCGATGCTGGCCGTGCACTATCGGACGCCGAGCCGCATCAAGCTGCTGGAAGCGCGCGACAAGGATACGGTCGGCATCGAGGACTACATCCCGCACATCGACCGTCATCTCGATGCCAATCCCGGCGCCGGCATCTTCATGATCACCGACTTCCAGCCGGCCTATGCCGCGCTAAAAACGCGCTACGGCGAGCGCCTGACGAGCCGCGCGGTCGCCCGCCTCGACTCCGTCGACCAGCTGTCGCTCGAATGGATGACCCAGCTCGATGGCCGGCGGCTGGGCGTGGAAGTCATCCTGGATACCTATCTCGCCGCACGGTGCGATGCCTTTCTCGGCGACGGCGCCTCCGGCGTGTCGGCCGCCGTCTGCCGCCTGAAGATCTGGCCCGAAGGCGCGGTGACGCTGTTTCGGAGGTCGGGCCTGCCTCTCGGTCACATCCGCCAGCACTCCGATCCTTCGGCGTGGTGGAATCCGCCGGAATAGCCGTCCTTCAGGACGACCCTTGCCGTCCCCCGCCCGAAGCGATGTTATGGGCCTATGGCCACGCCCCTTTACGATGTCGAGACGGTTTCGGCCGGCAGCGCGATCTTCCGTGAAGGCGACCCAGCCGGCCGCGCCTTCGTCGTGAGGTCCGGGTTGGTCGAACTCGACCGCGTCGTCAAAGGCACGCGGACGCCCTTCATCCGCATCGGTCCGGGCGGGATCTTCGGCGAGATGGCGGTGATCGACGGCGGCCCGCGCACGGCCTCGGCGACCGCCGTCGAGGAGACCACTCTGGTCCTGGTGAGCGAGGAAGTCTTCCGCACCAAGCTCGAAACCGCCGACCCCTTCATCCGCGGCCTCATCCGGCTCTTCGTGAAAGGCCTCCGGAACTCGACACCCGACAGGGCCCTCGGCATCGCGCCGTCAGAGTCCGACGTCAGGCTCCGCTAGGCGCCGGAACTCTTGCAAATGAACTTTCGAGTCGAAACTATAACCTTGTGTCGGAGCATCCCCCACGTGTCGCCGACCTGATCGAGCGTCTCGGCCGCCTGACCGGCACGCTGCAGCGGAGCGGTGGCCTGGTTCCGGCGCAGTGGGAAGCGCTCCGATATCTCGCGCGCGCCAATCGCTATTCGCGCCATCCCGGAGCTCTTGCCGCGTTTCTGGGCGCGACCAAGGGCACCGTCTCGCAGACGGTGATCGCGCTGGAACGGAAGGGGCTGGTCGTCCGCTCGAACGATCCCAAGGACCGCCGGTCCGTCCATATCGACCTGACCGAGGCCGGCCGCGGCGTCCTCGCCAAGGACCCTTTGGGCGATCTGGTCGACGCCGCCCGCGCCCTGCCGGAGACGGCGGCCGTGCGCCTCGCCGCGGATCTCAAGGTGCTCCTCTGGAGCCTGCAACAGCGCCACGGGCGTCCCGGCTTCGGGGTCTGCGGCAGTTGCCATTTCTTTCAGCGGAACGCTGCCGGGGAGGAGGCCGGGGGGCCGCATCGCTGCGGCGTCACCCGGGAGCCGCTGAGCGACGCCGACGCCCGCCATATCTGCATCGAGCACGCTCCGCTGGCGGCGTGATCGGCTTGCGCGTGCTGGCGGCGGGCCGGTAAGGTCCGCAGCCTCTTTAGTCCCTCCGAAGGAAACGCCGATGAAGCTGTTGCGCTATGGTCCGCCGGGCCAAGAGAAGCCTGGGATGCTGGACCGTTCGGGTCGCATCCGTGACCTTTCCGGCCAGATCGCCGACCTCAAGGGCAGCGCGCTCAGCCCGCGGGGCCTCGATCGGCTGCGCGCGCTCGATCCCGAGTCGCTGCCGGTCGTCGACGGCAAGCCGCGGCTCGGGCCTTGCGTCGGCCGCATCGGCAAGTTTCTTTGCATCGGCCTCAACTATTCCGACCACGCGGCCGAGACCGGCGCTCCGATCCCGAAGGAGCCGATCCTCTTCATCAAGGCCGACACGGCCATCTCCGGTCCGAACGACCCGGTCGTGATTCCGAAAGACTCGAAGAAGTGCGACTGGGAAGTCGAGCTCGCAGTGATCATCGGCTCGACCGCCCAGCACGTCTCGGAAGAGAGCGCGCTCGACTATGTCGCGGGCTACGCCATCTGCAACGACGTCTCCGAGCGTGAATTCCAGATCGAGCGCTCCGGCACCTGGGACAAGGGCAAGGGCTGCGACACCTTCGGCCCGCTAGGCCCCTGGCTGGTCACCGGCGACGAGATCGCCGATCCCCAGGCGCTCGACATGTGGCTCGAGGTCAACGGCAAGCGCTTCCAGAACGGCAGCACCAAGACCATGATCTTCGGGGTGCGCACCATCGTCAGCTATGTCAGCAAGTTCATGACCTTGCGGGCCGGCGACGTCATCACCACGGGCACGCCCCCCGGCGTCGGCATGGGCCAGAAGCCGAACCAGATCTACCTGAAGGCGGGTGACGTAATGCGGCTCGGTATCGCCGGCCTCGGCGAGCAGCAGCAGACCTGCGTCGCCTGGCGCCCGGGAGCGTGAACCAACGGGGCCTGACCCCGCTTCCCTCCGCGCCCGAAGCCGCTCATGATGTGGACGAAGGACCGGCCGTCTCGTCTTGAGTTTTCGACAAGTTTCTGTAAGTTCCCACGGAAACGAGCGGCTTTGAGCGCGAGGGATCTGGGCGAATGCCGACGAATTACGAAGTTCACACGCTGAAAGGCGGCGTCTGGCAGATCGACTCGACATACCCCCAGCGCGACCCGGCCATCGAGACCGCCAAGCAGCTCTATGGCGAGAAGCGCTTCGAGGCGATCAAGGTCATCAAGGACGATTTCGACCCCAAGACCAACAAGGGGAAAGAGATCGTCATCTACGACTCCGCCAAAGGTGGAGCGGAGAAGAAGCCGCCGCCGCCCAAGGAAGAGCCGAAGAGCTCATCCGCGTCCGCGAAGAAGGCGGATGCCGACTACAAGAACGCTCCGCACAAGGCGGCCGCCAAGTCCTCGAACTCCCTGGTCAAGGCGATCATCCTGCTGGGTGTTGTCCTGCTCGGAGGTCTGGCCGCCCTGTTCGGCCTCTCTCAGCTCACCGCATTCCTCGGCAAGCTCTGACGCGTTCGTCCGGCGGACGAGAGGCCCTTAAGGCCAGGGCGCCTCGACCTCGACCATCCC
>CAMDFP010000127.1 GCA_945897335.1 Asaia bogorensis
CTCGGCGACAGCCGAGCGCAGGACGACATCGGCCTCCTCGGCCGACAGCCCGTGCTCGGTGACGCCGAGCTGAAGCAGGTCGAACTGGGCAGTACGATCGATCGGACGCCCGGCTCGCCGGGCGCGGACGCGCTCGGCGAAGGTCGCGCGTCGGTCCGGCGGGGCGGATGAGGATGTCGCCTGCTGCCTCGCGCCGGGACGCGGGGGCTGGGTCACGATACGCTGGACCCGGCCGTCGAGCTCCATGAAACCGCATTCGACTTCGAGCGAGGGATCCCGGCGCGCCGCCTCGTCGGCGACCTCCTGGCAGATGCGGACATGCAGGCGGAACTCGGCATCGGGGTCGGCCACCGCGGCGCGCCCGAAACGATGCGCGACGGCGCTGCAGTCGCGGTGGTTGATCACGAGCAGTCGGCGGACGCCGTGGATCTGTCGCGAGAGGGCCAGGTTTTCCCAGACCGTGCTGACCCAGTTCGGCCGGGTCGCGTCGACCGCCGCCAGGCCTCCGCCCGCAATCCTCGCCTCGGCATAGCGCTCGTCCAGCCCACGCTGGGTCAGATACGCGGTGACGTCGTTGGCCAGGCGATAGTCGATGCAGCTCAGCACGAAGACATCGGCGCTCGCCGCTGCACGTCCTCGGCGTGGGCCGTCGAAGTTCGGAGGCGATGTCATCTAGTGCCGCATCATGAAGGGAACGGGCGCGACTGCGCGGCGAGGGTCGGGCCGGACGGCGCCCGGGATCCAGGCGGCTAGAAGCGCGCCACCTCCTCGGTGTGGACGACGCCCGCGAGCCTGTGGCTCACATGCGAGATCGACATGCCGACAGTCAGCACGACCACCGCCGTCGCGAGGCCGATATTGACCCACGTCGCCCAGAGCGTGAGATCGATCAGCTCGGCCTGCGCCAGGACCAGGCTCGCCGAGCCGCAGGCGATCACGACATAGAGGACGCGCGACGGCTTCATGGCCGAAACAGTCGTCTGGAACAGATACATCAGCAGTCCGAACAGGACGATGCCGACGAGCATCTTGATTTCCCACTGGTCCAAGGTCCCTACCGAGATCCAGTGGACGTAAGAATAGCCGCTCGGGTTATAGGTCGCGAAGATGAGGAAGCCGCTGAAGAGCAGGCGCGCGAGGATGCTGGTGTAGTCGAAGCGGGTCGTCATCGCCGCATCTCCGCTCCCCCGCGCGCCCTCGCCTCAGGCCCGCTTGGCGGAGAGGCGCTTGCTCGCCAACTCCGACAGCCTCGCCAGCGCATCCTCCGCGGCGGCCCGCCGCGCGGCAGAAACCAGCCAGGGCTGCAGCATCGCCCGCGCCGAGGAGTCGATGTCCTTGACCGAATCCAGGGCCGTCTTCAGGTCATCGCGCCCAAGGGCCGCATTGGCCTTCTCCAATGCCGCCCGGGTCGGGGGCGAGAAGGTCTCGATCGGCAGCTGCGAGCTGATCTTGGTGGTCCAGCCGGCGACACGTGCGAAGGTCTGGGAGAACCACGACGGCTCGCCCGGAAGCGCGCTCGCCACCAGCGCCGGTCCTGCCAGGCTGCCAAAGTCGTTATTGAGCTGCCGGGGGGTCGGCACGCCCGTCCGCGCCAGCGGCTTCAGGATCTCGACCAGGCGCTGCGCCTCGGCATCGTTGCCGGCGACCGAGGCGATGCCGGCAACCGCCGGCTCGAACGGAGCCGAGGACCGCTGGATCGCCATCCGGGCCTGCTCGACCGCAAGCGCCAGCGTCAGCGCCCGTCCTTCGCTCTTGAGCAGCGCGATATCCTGCCGGAGCAGATAGCGCTCGTCGCCGACCGGCCCGACGATGGCCGCCGCGATCGCGAGCGCCGCGGCGAGAGCGGCAACCCCGATGGCGGAACCGGCCAGCGACTTCGCCGCGGCCACTTTGTTCGGCAGGTCGTCATTGGCGCTGGCGGGCTGGTCGATCTTCGTCTCGGGCGTCGTCATGGTTCGTGGATTCCTGTCGGTCTTGATTGTCTTTGTGGTTGACGACGCCGGCGCAGCCGATGCCGAAGCTACGGGGCGATCCGCGTCCGCCGAAGCGGCCAGCTTTGCCCGTGATGGAGCTACTCGTTCCTGCGCGCTCTCGTCGAGGCCGGAAACGTCGGCCGTGCTCAACGAGGGCAGCACCTTTCGCCGACTTCGAGGCGGCGTCGCCGCCACGTCGTCCGCCTGGCCTTTCCCCCCCTGGGGATCCTTGCCCTTTGATCCTGTCGCCATTCTGCCTCGCTGGCGGAAGCGTCCGGGGACCGCTTTCCGCACCTGCCACGACCACCCCTCCCGACACTTCAGCGGGAGTAGACATCACATCAGCCACCCCGTCTCAAGTCAAGAATGCGCTGGCTCATCGAGGCGTCGATTGCGGAGAAATGCATGTCTATCTCGGCCCGGAACGCCTCCCCCAGCCGCTGCCGCGTTTCGGCCTCCAGGGCATCGACGAAGGCGACGGCGTGCGATTCGAGTTCGTCGCGATGCAGGGCGGCGTCGATGCTGTTGATGATGTAGTCGATTCCCCAGACGAGGCCGAGGCCGACCACGCCGACGGCGAGGCCGGTCAGGGGCCCGAAACTGATGCCGAGCGAGCCGATCAGGGCCGCGACCGAGCCCACCTCGGTGAGGCGGATGATCAGGATCCCGGCGCGCGCAGCCATCGGTCGCGCCGACCTCACCAGGATGGTGTCGATATCCGGCGCGTCGGCCGCAAGGCTGCCGGCGATGTCCGGGACGCGGGACGGCCGCGACGCCTCGGCCGGCAGCGGCCGCCCCTTGAGCGCGACCAGGAACTCGGTCTGCTGGCGGTCGATCCGTGCGAACTCGTCATCGAGGAGCGCGGCGACGCGGCTCCATTCCGCATCCAGGGCCTTCTGCGTCCGATCCGGCTGGACGACGAGGTCGCGGAAATGTTCGCGCACGACACCGGTCGCCTCGGCGGTTATCGCATCGAGGGTGCTGCCGGAACCGCCGGAGGTCAGATGCCGGTAGGCACCCGCGAAGCCGCGGCCGATGATCTGATAGGACGTGACATAGCTTTGAACCCAGCCATAGGCCCAACTGGCATAGCCAGGAGCCCGCAGGCGCATGGCACCGAACTCGATCCTGGTCGCGGTCGAGACGGCCTCGTCGGCGAGCCGGTGCATGCGCTCGCGCTCGGCGGCGAGGACGGCGCGCTGCCGCGCCAGCAGGCCGCTCGTGTCGTCGGCGGCCTGGGCCTCCTGCAGGGGAGGCGAGGCGGCAGCCGCGGGCTCGATCATCCAGTCCGACGACGGGTGCGAGACGACGAGCGGAAGCGCCATGACGGCTGCGGCGGCGAGGCCGATGACGGCGCAGCCGGCAAGGAACACCCTCCGCCGCGGCGTCGCGGCGTGTTGCCGCAGCCGGGTCTCTTCCGGCTCTGCCGCTCGTTCCGGCGGGGTGTTCAAGCTGTCGCTCATGTTCCGCCGACGTCTCCCCGTCCTCGCCCACTCCGCATGGAGCACCCTAGCAGGGCGCCGGGACGGTCGCATGAGAGTTCGATTGCCGCCGCCCGCCGAAAGGAGGGCCGTGCGCGCCTGCCGGGGGCCTGCTAGACAACCGCCATGTGGGACGTGATCCAGAATGCGCTGGTAGCATTTCTCGGGGCGGCGGCGGCGGTCGGCATCCCGGTGATCGCCACCGCCTTTCTCTGGGGCATCGTCGGCCGCGTCGCGCCGCACGACTACCATGACGTGCCGATGCTGCAGCGCCTCGCGGTCATCGCCGGCGTGCTGATCGCCATCGGCGTCGTCCTCGGCGGACCGACCGCGCGCTCCTATGCCGAGGCCAGGCTATTTGACGTCGGCGGCCCCTGGGATCTTACCCTGGCGGATTTCCTGATCCAGAGGATCCTGGTGCCGATCAAGGTCCTCCGCGAGTTCGGCCGGCAGATCGCCGACGACCAGTGGAGGACGATCTACCCCTTCGTCAGCGGGTTAGCGCTTGCCACCGCCAGCGTCGGCCTCGCCTTCCGCTACTGGCGGGGCGGCGCCGCCCGCGCCGCGCTCGGCACGCTGATTCTCGCCATCGGCATCTCGATGATCGGCTTCTATGTCGCCGAGGCGACGCTGTGGCTGATCCACAAGCTGAATTTCTGGGCGCTCGCCGTCTTGACGGTGCTCTATCAGCGGCGCCGCAACGCCGCCGGGCACTAGCCCGGATTATTCGTGACGCGGGCTGTGTCGATGCGGCGAGCGTAGCATAACTCACTGATTTCGTTTAGGATTTGGTTGTCTAAGCCGGTCCTTCACGAGAGCAGGGAGGCGCCACGCCCGCCATGGCCGACGATAGAGAACTCTCCTTCGATTTGCCAAGCGTCGGGCGCAAGAAGATGAGCGCGTCGTTCGACGGCGGGCGCATCAGTTCCGACGGCGGGGTGATGGTGCTGGCCCAGGCCGAGCGCCGTCTCGGTCTGGCGGACAGGCTGGCGGCCCTGATCGCCGATCGGCGCGACGACGCGCGCGTGATGCACCCGCTCGCCAGCATCTTGCGGGCCCGCATCCTGGCGATCGCCTGCGGCTACGAGGATGCCAACGATCTCGACAGCCTGCGTCGCGACCCGGCCTTCAAGCTCGCCTGCGGGCGGCTGCCGGACACAGGAGCGGATCTCTGTTCCCAGCCGACCATGTCGCGGTGGGAGAACGCGCCAACGCTGCGCGAGATCATCCGCCTCACGGGCGCGATGGTGGACGTCTACTGCGCCAGCTACGCCGCGCCACCCGCGGCGGTCACCCTCGATATCGACGATACGGTGGACGTGGTGCACGGACACCAGCAGCTCTCGCTGTTCAATGCGCACTATGACGAACGCTGCTTCCTTCCGATCCACGTCTACGACACGGCGACGGGCCGGCCCGTGGCGGTGATCCTGCGGCCGGGCAAGACGCCTTCCGGCAAAGAGGTGCGTGGCCATTTGCGCCGTCTCGTGCGGCGTCTTCGGGCACACTGGCCGGCAACCCGCATCACCATCCGCGGCGACGGCCATTACGGCCGGCCCGAGGCGATGGAGTGTTGCGAGAAGAACGGCGTCGGCTATCTCTTCGGCTTCACCGGAAACGGTCCGCTCCGTGCCAAGGTCGAGGATGCGGCCGACGCCATCCGCGTCGAGCGTGCGCTGACCGGCGCCGATGCAGTGCGCGGCTACGCCGAGACGACCTACCGGGCCAAATCCTGGACACGCGAGCGCCGCGTCGTCGCCCGCATCGAGGCCACGACCAAGGGCCTCGACATCCGCTACGTCGTCACCAGCCTGACCGCCCCGAGCCCGGAGAAGATCTACGCGACCCTCTATTGCGCCCGCGGCCAGGCCGAGAACCTGATCAAGCTGCACAAGACCCAGCTCAAGAGCGACCGCACCTCCTGCCGATCCCCGCTCGCCAACCAGATGCGCCTCGTGCTCCACACCGCCGCCTACTGGCTGATGCTGACCGTGCGAGACGCCATCCCGCCCGCACATGCGTTGGCCAAGGCCGAGTTCGCAACCATCCGCCTGCGCTTGTTGAAGCTCGGCGCCCGCATCGTCGAAACCGCCCATCGCGTGCGCATCGCCTTTGCCGCCGCTTGCCCGGACGCAGCTCTCATCCGCTTGCTCGCCGGCGCGCTCCGACCCGCTGCTCCATGACCGACGGGGCCGATGCCCCGAACACAGCCGTCCCCTCAATCGCAAACCAGTAACCCGCCACCCGACAAACCCACCCGCGCTGAAAACGGCGCTACGAACACGCATGCCGCGTGATCGCCTTGCCTCGCCGCCCATCACATCATGGTCTCTCGTGAATAAACCGGGCTAGGACACCGTCAGAGTCAGTTCATCAGCGTCAGGAAGGTTCCCGGCGTGACCAGGGCTTCGCCGGCGAAGGGATATGCCAGCTTGACCGCGACCAGGAGGACGCCGGTCATCGTCACCGACGCGAGCGCCCCCATGATGGCCTGGGTGACCTGGTTGGGGCTGCCGAAGAACCACGGGAACACGAAGACGATGCCGGTCGAGGACAGGACCAGCAGCCAGAGAAGCCCCGTCAGAGTCCGCGACACGCTGCTCAGTCGGTTAACCCGCAGTTCGCTCACCTGCATCATCCATTGGCTGGTGTTCTGCTGCAGGGCCTGCTGCGCCCCGGTCTTCGGCTCGACGTCGAGATAGGCGCGGACGAGGAGATTGAATTCCGGATCCGAGCTGCCGACCGTCCGGCCGAGACGCATGTTGTCCCAGTCCTTCTCGACCACCGCCTTGGCATAGTTGCGGACGCCTTGCTCCATCGCCTGGCGGGCTCCCTCCTGGCCGGGCTCGCCGTAGACCGGCACGGACTGCAGAAGGAAATACATCGTCGCCGCTTCGCGCTGAACGGTATCGCGGGCGTTCTGGTAGATCTCCCACGATCCGACCAGGCAGAGCGCCACGGTCACGGCGTAGACCTCGGCGATGAAGGAGTATTTCACGCCGCCGACGACGTTGTTCGGCTCGAGCTCGGCGACCGTGAAGTACTGGTTGACGATGTAGTGGCCGAGCAGCGAGATCAGGACGCCGGCGCCGATCAGCGCCACCGCCGACTGCGTGACCGGCTGGCTCGCGAGCCAGAACGGCAGAGAGAAGTCATTATACACGCGCGTTTCGTCTCAACCCTGGGGAGACGACCGTGCCGGGCGGTGGCCGGACGCGGTCAGTGATCGTCTTCGTCGGCGTAGTTGACGTACCACCAGTCCCCGACGAGGGCGCCCGCGACGCCACCGACGACGACACCGAACGATCCGCCGATCAAGGAGGAGCCGGCGAATGCGCCGACGACGAGACCGGCGCCGAGCGCGGCGGCCTCCTGGACGGTCATATTTCCAATGAGCATCGACGATTGAGACTCAGGCAGAGCCGGAACAGCCAGGGGCGCCGGCGGCACCGTCGTACGGGTCTGCGCGAGAGCCGGCGTCGCCGCCAGCACCAACAACAACGCCAATGCCGATTTGCGCATGCCCCCCACTCCTTCTAGCGGTGTCGACCGTCGATCGCCGCGCTCAGATCGAGCGATACCAGCGCCGGGTTCTCAAGATCAGCCCGCTTCGCTTCGGCTTCAGCTCAAGGTCGCCGACCAACCCCTTCACACGCTTGCGGACGTCCTCGTCGCTGAGCGCGCCGCGCGTGCGCGACTTGTAGTAGGCGACCACCTGGTCGAAGTCGCGCCGGGTTATGCGCTTCTTGGGATCGGCCGAGGTCTGCAGCATCTGCCTCGCGGTCCTCTGCACCTCGTTCTCGAGGGAGATGTCGTTGGCGTCGGTGACGCTCAGAAGAATGCCCCGGCTCTCGTCCAAAGTGATGCGGAACCGGGACACGCCGTCCTCGAGGATTTTCATCTCCTGGTCGCGGGTGATGAAGTTCGAGTTGTAGGCGTGGAGCTTGATGAGTTCGGCGTATTTGCGCCGATCCTCTTCGCCGTCCCGCCGGAAATCCTGCCACTCAGCCATGCGTTCCCCTCTGCTGAGCCCGGCTTCTTCGAGCTCTCACGCAGCCGCGTAATAGATCCCGATAACTACCCACCGTGCAACAGAAATCCGTGACTCTGGGTTGTTCCGCCGCGCCCCTCCGGGAGAGCGGGGGAACATGCCGATGCCTCGGGGAGCCGGTTGACGCGCGACTTCGGGGGACCGAAGCGCGTGCCTCGGACCTGCGGCCTGCGTGACGCAAACAGACCCGGATGTGGGCCGGCAGCGGCGAGCGAGCGAAGAGCCGGCAAGCAGAGTCGCTGATGACGTTTCAGACATCCTTACGTCTCGACGCTCATCAACGTCGCCGCTAGAATGTCCGAAGCAGAATGCTGAAGGGGACGTTGGGGTGTCGAAAGCTCTTGTTGCAGCCGCCATGGGGTGCGCCTTGCTCGTTGTGGCGCAACCTGTTGTCGCACAAAGCTGGAGCGACCGGCTGATCACGTCCGTGAACGCCTGGACGCCCTGGTCGAGCCCGGCTGCCTTGCCCCTCGAAGCGACGCCCTCAGACACCGGCGGTATGCTCGATCGGGCAATGACGGCCGCCCAGGCTTATGTCCCGGCTCTGCCGCCTTTGGCGACCGACATCGCCAACCGGGCCTCGGGCCTGGCCGACCGCGCCGTCCTCTACGCCAAGTCCTACGGCCCTGGATTCCCGAGCCTCGACGACGAAGCGCCGAAGGCTTCCGAAGGCTGGAGCGACTCGGTGAAGCAGAGCATGGGATGCCTGGTCGGGGGGACCACGGGCACCACCCTCGCGATGCTCGCCGGCGGCGAGAACCTGGTGAACATCATCGCCGGCGGCATCGTCCCCGCCGCCAATCCGCTCGCTCTCTCCATCGGCGTCGTCGGGGTCGTCTTCGCCTCGTTCTGCGCCGTGGGCCAGGCGCTGACGCCGCTCTATCTCGAATACTTCGCGGATATGCCGTTCACGGGGCACACCCCCCTGACACCCTTTCCGGCTCGCCCGGGCAATCTGCCGGACGCCCGCTTCCACTTCGTCGCCTTCCCCTGACATCTATTTTCCTCCCAGGAAAATTCGTTTCCGGCAGTTGACCGCTTCCCCGCCCGACGTATCATCGGGCCGGCGTCAACTGGGGAGCGCTGGGACATGTGCGGGATCGTCGGTCTATTCCTCAAGGATCCGAAGCTGGAACCGGAGTTGGGCGGCCTGATGGCGGCCATGCTCGGCGTCCTCTGCGACCGCGGCCCCGACAGCGCCGGCTTCGCCGTCTTCGGCCAGGGCGCCGCCGGAACCACCAAGCTGACGGTCCGCGGGCCCGAGGGCACCGATTTCGTCGCCCTCGCCAGCCGGCTGTCGGCGGCGCTCGGCGTCCAGGTTCCGGCAACCGGCCGCCACACCCACGGCATCCTCACTCTTCCTGCCGCCCGGGAGGCCGAGGCCAGGGCGACGCTGGCGCGGCTGGCACCGGAGATCGCGGTGGTCGGCGCCGGCCAGCGCATGGAGCTCTACAAGGAGGTCGGCCGCCCCGACCTGGTTGCGACTCGCTTCGGCCTGGAACGCATGCAGGGCACCCACGGCATCGGCCACACCCGGATGGCGACGGAGTCGGCGGTGACGACAGATGGCGCGCACCCCTTCACCACCGGCCTCGACCAGTGCCTGGTCCACAACGGCTCGCTCTCCAACCACAACGCCGTCCGTCGCGACCTCCTCAGGGAGGGTCTCGAATTCGCCACCGACAACGACAGCGAGGTCGCCGCCGGCTACCTGACCGCGCGCATGCACAAAGGCGCCAGCCTGCGCCAGGCGCTGACCGACGCGCTTTCCGACCTCGACGGCTCCTACACCTTCGTCGTCGGCACCGAGTCCGGCTTCGGGGTGCTGCGCGATCCCATCGCCTGCAAGCCCGCGGTGATGGCCGAGACCGACCGCTACGTCGCCTTCGGCTCGGAGTACCGGGCGCTCGTCGACCTGCCGGGCATCGCCAACGCCCGGATCTGGGAGCCGGAGCCGGCGACCGTGTATTTCTGGGAGCGGCCGAATTGACCTCGGCAGACCGCGCGCACATTGTCGACCTCGCCTCGACCCAGCTCCGCCAGCTCAACCAGGCGCTTCACCAGCTTCGGCCCGACACCAACGAGACGCTCTGGCGCATCGCCAATCCGCGCGGGCGCCACTCGGTCGCGGTTGGCGTCGACGCCCCGATCACCATCGAGATCGACGGCCATGTCGGCTACTACTGTGCCGGCATGAACAAGCACGCGACCGTGGTCGTGAACGGCAATGCCGGCACCGGCGTCGCCGAGAACATCATGTCGGGCACCGTGCATGTGAAGGGCGACGCCAGCCAGTCGGCCGGCGCCACCGGCTGCGGCGGCACGCTGATCATCGACGGCAATGCGTCCGCCCGCTGCGGCATCTCGATGAAGGGCGTCGACATCCTGGTGAAAGGCAGCGTCGGCCACATGTCGGCCTTCATGGCCCAGGCCGGAACGCTGGTGGTGATGGGCGACGCAGGCGAGAGCCTCGGCGACTCCATCTACGAGGCCCGCCTCTATGTCCGCGGCCAGGTCACCAGCCTCGGCGCCGACTGCATCGAGAAGCCGATGACCGATCACCACAAGGCCAAGCTGGCGCGAAAGCTCGCGGCGGGAGGCGTGACCGGCGTCGACCTCGGCCAGTTCAGGCGCTACGGCTCGGCCCGGCGCCTCTACCACTTCCACGTCGACAACGTGTACTGACCATGAGCGCCCCCAACACCACGCCCCGGAAGTCGGCGACCTTCGACGACTACACGCTCTCGGAGATCCGCCGCGCGGCGGCGACCGGCATTTACGACATCCGCGGCGCCGGGGCCAAGCGCCGGGTCCCGCATTTCGACGACCTGCTGTTCCTCGGCGCCTCGATCTCCCGATATCCGCTGGAGGGCTATCGCGAGCGCTGCGGCACCAATGTCGTGCTGGGCGCGCGCTACGCTTCGAAGCCGATCGAGCTCAAGATCCCGATCACCATCGCCGGCATGAGCTTCGGCTCGCTCTCCGCCAACGCCAAGGAAGCGCTCGGGCGCGGCGCGTCCACCGTCGGCACCTCGACCACCACCGGCGACGGCGGCATGACTGAGGAGGAGCGCGGGCATTCCTCGCTGCTGGTCTACCAGATCCTGCCGTCGCGCTACGGCATGAACCCGGACGACCTTCGCCGGGCGGACGCAATCGAGATCGTCGTCGGCCAGGGCGCCAAGCCCGGCGGCGGCGGCATGTTGCTCGGACAGAAGATCACCGAGCGCGTCGCCGGCATGCGCGTGCTGCCGGTCGGCATCGACCAGCGCTCCGCCTGCCGCCATCCCGACTGGACCGGCCCCGACGACCTGCAGATCAAGATCGAGGAGATCCGCGAGATCACCGACTGGGAGAAGCCGATCTACGTCAAGGTCGGCGCCTCCCGCCCCTACTACGACACAGCGCTCGCGGTGAAGGCCGGCGCCGACGTCGTCGTGCTCGACGGCATGCAGGGCGGCACGGCGGCGACCCAGGAAGTCTTCATCGAGAATGTCGGGCTGCCTATCCTCTCCGCGATCCGTCCGGCGGTGCAGGCGCTGATCGATCTCGGACTGCACCGGAAGGTCCAACTCATCGTCTCCGGCGGCGTTCGCAACGGCGCCGACGTCGCCAAGGCGCTGGCGCTCGGCGCCGACGCGGTCTCGATCGGCACGGCAGCGCTGGCCGCGCTCGGCGACAACGACCCGGCGCTTGAAGACGAGTATGCGAAGCTCGGCACCACTGCCGGCGCCTATGACGACTGGCACGAGGGCCGCGATCCCGCCGGCATCACCACCCAGGATCCCGCGCTGATGCGCCGCCTCGATCCGGTGAAGGCCGGGCGCCGGCTCGCCAACTATCTCTCGGTCATGACGCTGGAAGCGCAGACGATCGCGCGTGCCTGCGGCAAGAGTCATGTGCACAATCTCGAGCCCGAGGACCTGGTGGCGCTGACGATCGAGGCCGCCGCCATGGCACGGGTGCCGCTCGCCGGCACCGGATGGATTCCCGGAGGCGGCGGCATCTGACGACGACGAGACGAGGAGGGGGACGATGACGGATCTGGCGAAGGTCGCGAAGGAGAAGGGGATCAAGTATTTCATGATCTCCTATACCGACCTCTTCGGCGTGCAGCGGGCGAAGCTGGTTCCGGCGGCAGCGATCGGCGCCATGCAGAAGTCGGGCGCGGGCTTCGCAGGATTCGCCACCTGGCTCGACATGACGCCCGCCGATCCCGACCTCTTCGCCGTTCCCGATCCGTCGAGCCTGATCCAGCTCCCCTGGAAGCCCGAGGTCGGCTGGCTCGCCTCCGACCTGGTCATGGACGGCAAGCTGGTCGAGCAGGCGCCGCGCAATCTTCTGAAGCGCCTGGTCGCCGACGCGGCGGCCAAGGGCTACGAGATGAAGTCGGGCGTCGAGTGCGAATACTTCCTGATCACCCAGGACGGCCTTGCCGTCTCCGATCCCGCCGACCGCCAGTCGAAGCCCTGCTACGACCAGGCAGCGCTGACGCGGCGCTACGACGTCATCACCGAGATCTGCGATGCGATGCTGACTTTGGGCTGGAAGCCCTATCAGAACGACCATGAGGACGCGAACGGCCAGTTCGAGATGAACTGGGAATACGACGAGGCGCTGGTCACCGCCGATCGCCACGCCTTCTTCAAGTACATGGTCAAGACCATCGCCGAGAAGCACGGGCTCCGCGCCACCTTCATGCCGAAGCCGTTCATGAACCTGACCGGCAGCGGCTGCCACGCCCATGTCTCGGTGTGGAAAGGCAAGAAGAACCTGTTCGAGGATCCGAAGGGCGAGCTGGGCCTCGCCCCCCTCGCCTACCAGTTCATCGGCGGCGTCATCCACAACGCCGAGGCGCTGTGCGCGCTGACCAATCCGACGGTGAACTCCTACAAGCGCATCAACGCGCCGGTGACGCTGTCGGGCGCCACATGGTCGCCGAACACCGTCACCTACACCGGCAACAATCGCACCCACATGATCCGCATCCCCGAGCCCGGGCGCTTCGAGTTCCGGCTGCCGGACGGCGCGGTCAATCCCTACCTCTTGCAGGCGGGCCTGCTCGTTTCCGGCCTCGACGGCATCGCCAACGGCCGCGATCCTGGCAAGCGCCTCGACATCAACATGTACACCGACGGCCATACGGTGAAAGGCGCCAAGCGGCTGCCGCTCAACCTGCTGGACGCGCTGCGTGCGCTGGAGGCATCGACCGTGCTGAAGGCCGGTCTCGGCGCGTCCTTCATCTCCTCCTACCTCAAGCTCCGCCGCGCCGACTGGAACGAGTATGCGCGCCACCTGACGGAGTGGGAGCGCCAGACCACGCTGGATTGCTAGAGCTGGGGCATCGAGAAACGCCTCACCCTTCGACAGGCTCAGGATGAGGACGACTTTGGCATCGAGCCACTGAGCCGGATGTCCCAGTCACCTCATCCTGAGCCTGTCGAAGGGTGAGGTGCGGCTCGCTGCTTCCGACAGACAGGAACACGGATCAAGGAAGCGCGAACGTGGCCGGGAAACGATCTGAGGTCGCCAAGGACGCATCGGAGACCGGCTCGAACGCTCCTTCCTCGTCCGGACGGCGGACGGTCGAGGAAGCCGTCGGCGCCCGCGTGCGCGCGCTTCGAAAGCAGCTCGACATGACCGTCGCCGAGCTCGCGGGACAGGCCGGCCTCTCCGTCGGC
>CAMDFP010000128.1 GCA_945897335.1 Asaia bogorensis
AGTTTTCGCTGACCGAGCCATGGCGCCAGTAGCCGTCGCGCGAAGGGTGCCGCATCCAGCGCTCGACCGGATGCGGCATCGCCTTCAGCCGCTCTTTCCACATCGACATCCAGCGGGGTCCGACGATCGCCGGGTCGGGCGCGCGGCCCTGCTGCATGAAGAAGGCGCCACCCCAGCCCATGTTCTCGCCGAGCAGGGCGCCGCCCATGTAGTGGGCGTCGTCGGCAAAGCGATCGTCGGTCGAGCAGACGGTGATGATCGCCTTCAGCGCCGGCGGACGCCTTGCTGCCACCTGGAGCGCGTTGAAGCCGCCCCAGGAGATGCCCATCATCCCGACCTTGCCGGTCGACCAGGGCTGGCGCCGGATCCAGTCGATCACCTCCAGCGCGTCGTCCTGCTCCTGCTTCAGGTACTCGTCGATCAGCACGCCTTCGGATTCGCCGGAGCCGCGGATATCGACGCGGATCGAGGCATAGCCGTGGCCGGCGAAATAGGCGTGGATGCCGTTGTCGCGGACATAGGTGCCGTCGCGATGGCGATAGGGCAGGTATTCCAGGATCGCCGGCACCGGATCGGCCAGCGCATCGACCGGCAGCCAGATCCGCGCCGAAAGCCGCGTGCCGTCCTCAAGCCGGATCCATTGATGCTCGATCTCGCGGACGCGACGCGGAAAGCGGCGGACGGTCCGCACGCGCGGCCGCTACTCCGCCGCCCGGAGCGCCCGCTTCTCCGCCGTCCAGCGCGTGAGGATGTCGCGCGAGCGGGCATTGCCGGGGCTCATCGCCTCGTCATGGCCGGCGCGCTTGGCCGTCAGCTCGACGACATAGCCGTTGGGATCGCGGAAATAGATCGAGTCGATGAAGCGGTGATCGGCAACGCCGCGCGTCTCGATGCCGGCGGCCTTGCCCTTCTCCATCATCGGCTTCAGCACCTCGGGCGCGACCTCGAGCGCGATGTGCAGGTCGAAGTCGTGCTGGGGCTTGAACTCGAAACCCATGTCCGGCGCCTCGAAGAAGGCGAGGAAGGAGCCGTCGTCGAGGCGAAAGAAGCTGTGCAAAACCTTGGTCGCACGGCCGCTCTTGGTCTCGCTGATCTCGAGCGCGCCGCTCAAGGGCAGTCCGAGGAAATCCTCGTAGAAGACGCGAGTCTCCTCGGAGTCGCGGCAGCGATAGGCACTGTGGTGAAGGCCCTTGATCATGGGGCGCTCCCGGTCATTTCTTCTGCGACTTGGCGTACTGGATGTAACCCCGGACGTCCGCCGCCGGCTCCGCATAGGCCTTGCCCAGCGCTGCTTCCATGTCCGCGATATAGGCCTTGGTCCAGGCGGGCAGCGGATAGTCGATCGAGCCCAGGAACTCGAGCGTGGACGCGACCCGCATGTCGGCGATCGACGGGCTGGCGCCGCCGATGAACTTGTCGTTGCCGAGATAGAAGGCGCGGAAGACCTCGAGCACCTCGGCGATCGCGTCCTCGGCCGCCTTCCGTGCCTTCTCCTTGTCGGCGGGCGAGGCGTCGCTCGACCCGACCTCGCCCGGATATGCCGGGAACCCGAGGGCCGGATATGTGGCGCGCGCGATCAGCGGATAGAGCGTGCCGGTGTGATAGAACATCGCGCTGTCGACCATCGCGCGCTTGCCGGGATCGGTCGGATAGAATTTCGAGAGTCCGTGCCTGTTGCAGAGATACTGCATGATCGCGCAGCTCTCCCACATCGCCGCCTTCGGCAGGCCCGGTTCCTCCAGCATCGGCGTCATGTGCGCCGGACACTTCGCCAGGAATTCCGGCGAGCGCGTGTGGCCCCAGACATCGGCTTCGTCATACGCGAGGCCGGATGCGCGCAGAAACATGCGCACCGCCATGCTGTTGACGCTGGGTTTCAACATGCTGAGCTTGAGCATCGGTCCCTCCCCCTGAGTCTTGCGGCGATGCTAGCCTCCGCCGCCGCTCCGGGCAACGGCGCCGGGCTCGCTATTCGCCGAGCTCGCCCGCGCGCCTCGTCGCCGCGGCGATGGCGCGGTCGAAGACCGGCTGGATGCCGTCGTCCGCCATCAGCACCTTGAGCGCTTCCAGCGTCGTCCCGCCGGGGCTGGTGACATTCTGGCGGAGCGTTGCCGCCGGCTCGGGCGAGAGGCGGGCGAGCTCGCCGGATCCGGAGACGGTGACGCGGGCGAGCCGCATGGCGAGATCGGCCGGAAGCCCGGCCTTCACCCCGGCCGCAGCCAGCGCCTCGATCAACAGGAAGACATAGGCCGGGCCGCCGCCGGAGACCGCGGTCACCGGGTCGATCAGCCGCTCGTCCTCGACCCAGGCGACCTCGCCGACCGCCGACATCAGCTCGTCGCAACGCCTCCTCGCCGCCTCGGTGACGCCGGGTCCGGCGACCGCGACGGTCATCCCCCGGCCGACCGCGGCCGGGGTGTTCGGCATCGAGCGCACGATCGCGGCGCCGCCGAGCCCGGCCGAGAGCCCGGCGATGCGTTTTCCCGCGGCAATGGAGAGGAAGGTCGCCGCCTTGAATCGGGCCAGCGGCGGCAGGACCGCCGCCATGGTCTGCGGCTTGACCGCCAGCACCACGATCTCGGGCGCGAGATCGGCCGGCAGGTCCTCGATTCGGGCATGGCAGGCGACGCCCTTCCGGTCCCGGAATCCGGCGACCGCAGCGGCATTGGGCTCGACCAGGTGGGCGCCGGCCGCCAGCATCGAGCCGGCGAGCCAGCCTTCGAGCATGGCGGCGCCCATCTTGCCGCAGCCGACGAGGAGAACGGGACCGGTCATCCGCCGACGATAATCCGTCGGCTACGCTTCGCCCATGGTCTCGAACATCGAGGCATCCAGGGCCTCGGACGCACCCTTGCCGCCCCAGATGACGAACTGGAAGGCCGGGAAGAAGCGCTCGCACTCCGAAAGCGCGATGTTCACCAGGTCCTCGAGCGATTCGGAGGACGCCCCGGCGCCGCCCTTGCAGAGGGTGGTGTGGCGGAACATCGGGATGGCGTCGTCGCTCGACACCTCGAAATGCCCGAGCCATAGCTTCTCGTTGATCTGGGCGAGAAGGTCGTGGATGTCGCGGCGCTTGTTGTCCGGCACCCGGGCATCGAAGCAGCAGGTGAAGTGAAGCGCCCGGGTTTCCTCGCGCCAGACGAAGAAAAGGCGGTAGTCGCACCACCGCCCTTCGACCTCGGCGGCCAGCTCTTCCTCGCTCGCACGTTCGTGGAGCCATTCATTGCCGGCCAGGATTTCTTCGACGACATCCAGGGGATTGCTCTGCACCCGTTCGGGTGAGACCGCCTGCAAGCTCATTCCCGCCTGCTCCTCGATCGGAAGCGCCCGGCCTGGGCGCGGGATAAGCGGTCCTTGCACTCAGCACCTTGTGGCGCCGATACATGATACCACTACGACTAGGGTGCACTGGCCGATGACGGGGCGCAAGCGATTCGTTCGGGAAGATTCCGTGACGGTCCGCACCCGCCGCCCAGACCTCGGAACAAACCACAAACAAGCCGCGGGAGGTCCGTCCCCTCCGGCCGGCCGGCTCGACGCGCGAGCCACACATAGGGCATAGAAAGACGACCCGCCCGCCTTCGTCCAGCGACGCCCATGCCACATGTGAACATCACCCTGTTCAGCCGGTCTCTCTGCGGGGAGATCGCGGATATGTTCCAGGGCGGGCTCGAGGAGCTCGGCCACACGGTCTCGATTCAGATGTTCACCTTCGATCCCGCCGCGCTCAACATCGTGATGCCGGCCGTGCTCTTCCCTGTCGACGCGCTCGCCGCCCTTCCCCCGACGACGATTTTCTACAACACCGAGGATCTTGAGTATCAGCCCGCCGAGAAGCAGCAGGTCATCCTGGATATCCTCGCGCGCGGCTTCCCGCTCTGGGACTACGCCCGCCGCAATCTTTCCTGGTATGCGGCCCGCGGCGTTGCCGGACGCGTGACGCATGTCCCGCTCGGCTATGCGGCGACGTCCGACCGGGTCATCCGCCGGCCCTGGGAGGAGCGGACGATCGACGTCCTCTTCTACGGCAAGCTGACCCAGCGCCGCGTCGACGTGGTGGCTGCCCTGATGGCGACGAACCTGACCGTCGGCATCTTCTCCCATGCCTATGGCGCGCTCCGCGACGACCTGATGTCGCGGGCCAAGCTCATTCTCAACGTGCCGGCCGTCGACACCTTCGTCGCCGAATGTCCCCGGGCCACGTTCGCGGCCTCCAACCAGAAGATCTGTGTTGCCGAGCGACCCGCCTATCCGCTCGATCCCCGCTGGGAGAAGGCGATCGTGTACGTGCCGTACCGGGAGATCGTCGCAACCTGCGAGGCACTGGCCGGCGACCGCGAGGCGGTACTGGCCGGCGAGGCCCGAGCCTATGCCGCCATCCAGTCGCTGCCGATGTCCGCGTCCATCGCTTCCGCCCTCGCACCGGTCGCCGCCGCATGACGGAACCGCAGATCCCGCTCTTCCGCGTCTCGATGCCGCCGCGCGACGAGCTGATGCCGCGGCTCGAGCGGGTGCTCTACAGCGGCATGATCGGCGAGGGCGAGGAGGTGCGCCGGTTCGAGGAGCGGTTCGGCGCCTGGCTCGGCGGCCGGCCGGTGCTGTCCTTCGCCTCGGGCACGGTCGCGCTCCACACCGCCCTGATGATGGCCGGCGTCAAGGCGGGCGACGAGGTGATCTCGACCGCCATGACCGCCGAGCCGACCAACATGGCGATCAAGCATTGCGGCGCCGAGATCGTCTGGGCCGATGTCGACCCGATGACCGGCAATCTCGACCCGGCCTCCGTCGCCGCCGCGATGACACCGCGCACGCGCGCGATCATCGTCGTCCATTACGGCGGCATGCCGGCCGATCTCGACCGGCTGCGCCAGGTCGCCGCCGACGCCGGCGTCGTCCTGATCGAGGATGCCGCGCATGCGCTGGGCGCGCGTCACCGCGGGCTGCCGATCGGAGGATCCGGCGCGATGACCATGTTCTCGTTCCAGGCGATCAAGCACATGACGACGGTCGACGGCGGCATGCTGGCGATCGACGATCCGGAACGCTTGGCCGAGGGCCGGCGGCTCCGCTGGTTCGGCATCGACCGCCAGCAGGACCGGCTCACCGTCGAGGTCGCCGAGGTCGGCTACAAGTACCACATGAACAATGTGACGGCGGCGATCGGCCTCGCCCAGATGGACCATATCGACGGCGTCATCGCCCGCCACATCGACAACGGCCGCTACTTCGACCGGGCGCTGGCGCAGATGCCCGGCCTCACGCCGAGCCCGCACCCGGCCCATGTCGAGCCCTCCTACTGGTTCTATACGGTGCTGGCCGAGCGCAGCGGCGATCTCCAGCGCGCGCTCGCGGCATCCGGCATCGCGTCGTCCAAGATCCATCGCCGCAACGACCTGCATCCGGTCTTCGCCTCCAGCCGTCGCCCGCTGCCGGGGCTCGACCGGTTCTGGGAGAGCGCGCTGCACATCCCTTGCGGCTGGTGGGTGGACGACGTCGCGCGCGAGCGCATCGTCGCCGCGCTCCGCAAGGGCTGGTGAAGCATGGCGGGCCGCCCCAGGCTGCCGCTGTTCCGCGTGCCGAACACCGCAAGCGAGGCGGCTGCGCTGGCGCCCGTGCTGGCCGGCGGCCAGCTCGCCGGCGGGCCCGTGGTGGCGGAGTTCGAGGCACGTCTCGCCGCCGCTCAAGGTGCGCCGGCCTGCCTTGCCACGGCTGACGGCGCCGGTGCACTGGCGCTGGCGCTGCGCCTGTTCGGGGTCGAGCCGGGGGACGAGGTCGCCCTCTCGCCGATGACCTGCACCGCCACCGCCATGCCGGTCGCCGTGATCGGCGCCAGGCCACGCTGGCTCGACGTCGATCCGCTGACCGGCATGCCGAACGCGGATCATCTGGCGGCTGGCATCGGACCGAAGACCAAGGCCGCGATCATCTATCACTGGGCGGGCGACGTCGCCGACCTGGCACCGCTCGTCGAGACCTGCCGCGCGAACGGCATCGCGCTGATCCAGGAAGCCGCCGAGGCCTGGGGCGCGTCGTATCGCGGGCGCCCGATCGGTGCCGCCGGCGACGCGACGGTCCTCTCCTTCTATGCGACCCGCGCGCTCTCGACCGGCGATGGCGGTGCCGTCATCCTGTCGAACCCGGACCTGATCGATCGTGCGCGACGCCTCCGCCGCTTCGGCATCGACCAGCCGAGTTTCCGGCTGCCGACCGGCGACCTGAATCCGGCAAGCGACATCCCGGAAGCCAGCGGCAACCACCAGATGACCAGCCTCGTCGCCGCGCTCGGGCTTCAGCAGCTCGGCGGCGCCGAGGCGCGTGTGCGCCGCCACCGGGAGCATGGCCGCATCTACGATCGGGCGCTTCGCGGCATCGCCGGACTGACCCTGCTGACGCGGCCGGACGACTGCCGGTCGAGCTACTGGACCTACGCCTTCCGGGCCGAGCGGCGCGACGATCTCGTGCGGAAGCTTGTCGAGCGCGGCATCGGCGCGCAGCGGCTGCATCTTCGGGTCGATACCTATGGCTGCTTCGCCGAGGCCCGCCGGGACGGCCTGGACGGCGTCGACCTGTTCGACCGCGAGAACATCGCCATCCCGTCGGGCTGGTGGCTGTCGGATGCCGACCGGGACGAGATCGTCGCGTGCCTGAAGAGCGGCTGGTAGTCCTTCCGGGCGGCGACCGGTCGGCCACGGCCCGGCGCCTGGTCGGGCTGATGGAAACCGAGTTCGTCACCGGCAAGGGCCGCACGGGCCGGCTCTCCCGGCTCTATCCCGACGCCTTCGCTTCGCCTCGGCATGGACGGCTCTTCGGCCTCCTGACCTCGAACGGCGAGGCCGCTGCGGCTCTCGTCGTGCGGCTCTTCCGCATCCGTCACGCCGGCACCACGCGAACCGGAGCGATGATCGGCTTCGTAGTGACGCGGCCGGCGGATCGCGGCCGCGGCCTCGGCGCCCGGCTGATGGACGAGGCCGCCGCGCAGCTTCGCGAGAGCGGCGTCGACTTGGGCGTGCTGTGGGCCCGCCGGCCGGATCTCTATCTCAAGCTCGGCTGGCGGGCGGCCGACACCAGCCTGCTCGGACGCTGGCACGGCGCTCCCGACTCCGCGGCGAAGGTGACATGGGCCAAGGCTCCCTTCGCACCGACGCTCGGCCGGCGCCTCAACCGGCTCCGCCCCGCCCCCGCCATCGAGCGGCCGGCGGTGGTCTACACCAAGCGGCCCTACCCGGCCGAGCGGCTGTGGATCGCCATGGTCAGCGGCGGCTACGCGATCATCGGCGAGGCGGCCGGCACCGGCTACGCCTTCGAGCTCGGCGGCCGCCCGGAGGCAGCGCCCGACCTGCTCGCATCGGCGGCGATGCGCTGGCCGGATCTCCGCATCAACGGCTCGACCACCGACCCGATCGCCCGGCATCTCGGCAAGGCGGGCCTGGTCGACTTCCAGCCGAACCCGCTGGCGATGTGGTTGCCTCTCGCCTCTGGTTTCCGGAAACGCGACGCCGTCTGGGTCCCCTATCTCGACCGGATCTGATCTACCGTAGACAAGAACAAAAATAGAACATTAACATGCGCCATCACAGCTCAAGATGGCGCAGATGAATGATGCCCTTGAAGACTTGCTTCGCCGCTCGCTGCCTGAGGTGTCTCTTCGTTCCGCGAAGAAGCGCCTCGCCCAGCTCGTCGAACACGTCAGTCGCGATCGCACTAGGATCCTTCTGACCGACCGCGGATATCCAATCGGCTGCCTCGTCCCGGTCGTCGACGCCGTCTTGCTCACGGAGCTGGAGCGTCGCCTCGATACGGAGGCAGGTCTCGACGCAATTCATGCCTGGGAAAGGGCCGGCAAGCGGATCTCGCCGATCGCAAGCCTGCTGGCGCGCTTCGGTGTGAAACGCGGGCAGACCGCGTCCCAGCCAGTGGTGATCGCAAGCACCGTCGACGCGGACCTGATTGCGATCTCGGAGGATCATCGTTCGCTGGTACGAGCGATCAGCCGGCTAGGTCAGCACCCGGCGGTGACCTACGCACGCCGGCACGGCGGAATCGGCGAGGTCCGTGGCATTGGGATCGAGGGCTATCGCGTAATCTTTCTCATCGAGGAGACGCGGATTGTCGTACTTCGCATCGGCGCCGGCGACACTCACATTTCCATCCTATGATTTGTCGAGGTCGACCCTGATCAGGGCTGGAGCGCGCCGCGCCTCCGCGGCCCCGCATGCCGGTTGGCGTCCTTGTATCCCAGCGTATCCTCGGCGATCAGCGTCCGCTGCACCGCCGGCGCGCCTTCGCCCATGTTCAGCATGTCGATGTAGCCCATGAACTTGCGGATCGGATACTCGTCGGCCAGCGCGTAGCCGCCGAAGATCTCGGCGGCCGCACCGGCCGCGTGGCGGGCGGCGACGGAAGCGAAATACTTCGCCTGTGCCGCTTCGCGTCCCGCCGGCTCGCCCTGGTCCATGGTCCAGCCGAGACGGCGGCAGAGAAGCCGTGCCGCCTCGACGTTCACCGTCATGTCGGCGATCAGGTGCTGCACCGACTGGGTGCGGCCGATGGGACTGCCGCGGATGATCCGATCCCGCGCATAGCCGGACGCCGCATCGAGGCAGGCCTGGGCGAGGCCCAACAGGCGCGCCGAGACCGTGAGGCGGCCATACTCGAGCGCGGTCATCGCGATCCTGAAGCCCTCGCCTTCCGCGCCGAGGCGGTTCTCCTCGGGCACCTCGAACTCATCGAGGAAGACAGCACAGCTGCGGAAGGCGCGCGAGAGGCCGGACATGGCGACAGGGTCCGCGCGGTAGCCCGGCCGCGACTTCGGCTCGACGATGAAGGCGGTGATGCCGCGATGGCCGGCGGCCGGATCGGTCTTGGCGAACAGCACGCCGGTATCGCATTCGTCGGAGAAGGTGATGAACATCTTCGAACCGTTCAGCACGTAGCGCTCGCCCCGCTTCCTCGCCGTGGTCTTCATGTTGCCGGCGGGATCGGAGCCGCCGCCCGGCTCGGTCAGCGCGAACATGCCGATCTTCTTCCCGATGATCAGGTCCGGCACGAAGCGCCGGATCTGCGCCTCGGTCCCCCAGTTGAGGATGGTGAGCGGGCAGGTCATCCCCTGCAGGTTCATGCAGTAGCCGAATCCCGGCTCCAGCCGCGACACCGTCTCGGAGATCAGGCTGACCGACTGGAAGCCCTGCGCCGATCCGCCGACCGAGTCCGGGAACGCCGTGCCGAACACGCCTTCGGCACCGAGCCGAGCAATCGCCTCTCGCGGGAAGCGCCCGTCGCGCTCGGCGATCTTCGCCGCCGGCTGCGCCACGTCGATCATCAGCCGCTCGACGGTGTCGCGGACCTGGACGAGGTCGGGAGGAAGAGTGAAGTCCATGGCTAACTCCGTTGCGAATCATGGTTTGCGCGGCGTGAAGTTGCGAGGCATCGCGGGTATTATCGAAGAATGGACGGGTCGGAAAAATCGATCTGGTTGGCTTCCGATGATGCCGCGCGCGATGTGCTGGTTGCAGTTTTGGTATTGTGCCTACTCGTGCCTATCGGAGCAGTTTTTGAGTGGCAGCCACGGGCGTTGCTTGCTGACTTCTGGAGTCTCTGGAGCACAAACAACCTTAGCCCCACCCGCGATCTGATTTGGACAATCGGGGGGGCGATCTCGATCGGAATAGCGATCTGGAGAACTAGGGTTGCGGCTCACCAAGCCAACGCGCAGATGAAACAAGCCGAAGCCGGCTTTAAGTCCGCCGAGGCCGCATTGCGGCAATCAGAAGCAGGGTCGAAATCCGCTGAGGCAGCTTTAAAGCAATCCGAAGCCGGAGCGAAATCTGCTGAGGCAGCGCTCAAACAATCCGACATTGCTTGGCGCGGGCAACTTGCAGATCGGTTCATTAAGACGGCACCTCTTCTGGGAAAAGATGAAATCAAAGAGCGGTTAGGAGCGTTGATTTCTTTGGAGGAAATAGCGAAGCATTCTGATGAGCACAGATGGAGCATAATTGAATTAATAGCTGCTTATGTTCGAGAATCTATTACAGTTGGGATGAAACCCGGCGAAGGCGCAGGAGGAACTCTGGGTACCGCTCAAACAGACATAGCAATGGCCCTTGACATAATCGGTCGATTGAATGAACCAGAAAAAACTCTCAAGCGGGCCGTTAATTTGGCGTCTTGCAATTTAACCAAGTATTATTTGAAAGGTAACTACTCTCATACCTCGTTCAATTATTGTGTCTTTGAGGAAACTACCTTTTTCAAATGCCAGCTTGAAGCCGCGTCGTTTTCCCAAATCAATCTGAAAAGTTTGGCATTTTCACGTTGCGTCGGCCCAATTCAAGGTGACACCCAAAATCTTATAGAAATTAATAACTTACTAGATGGAAAAAGCAGTTTTCAGGTAAAGCCCGGTGATGTGAGAAAAAACCCTGATATTGAAAGGCTTATGACGGCATCCTCTGGCAACGTGACATTGTCCAGTGCGTCTGCTGCTATTTGGAATCGGAAGCAGTAATGACGACTGTTTTCGCCTGCATTTCCGTCGACGACCTCGTCGCCCAGATCGCCGACGGTGCGCTGCTGGCGGTGCCGGCCGATTATTCGGGGGCGCCGATGGCGGCGACCCGGGCGCTGATCCGGCGGGGTGCGAAGAATCTCCGCCTCGTCACCGTGCCGCAATCGACGCTGCAGGCGGATCTCCTGATCGGCGCCGGCTCAGTCGCCACGATCGAGACCGCCGCGGTCACCTTGGGCGAATTCGGGATCGCGCCCTGCTTCACGCGCGCGGCGCTGGCGAAGGCCATCAAGGTCATCGACGCCACCTGCCCGGCGATCCATGCCGGGCTGCAGGCCTCCGAGAAGGACGTGCCGTTCCTGCCGCTCCGCGGCATCCTCGGCAGCGACCTGGTGAAGCACCGCCCGGACTGGAAGACGGTCGACAACCCGATGGGCAACGGCGGCGACCCGATTCTGCTGATCCCCGCGATCCGGCCGGACGTGGCTCTCTTCCACGCGCCGATGGCCGATCGCGAGGGCAATGTCTGGATCGGCAGGCGCCGCGAGCTCGCCACCATCGCGCATGCATCGAAGATGACGCTGGTGACGGTCGAGCGGATGTATGACGGCTCGTTCTTCGATGACGAGCGCCTGGCTGCCGGCGCGCTGCCGGCCTTCTACATCCAGGCGGTCGCCGTCGCCGAGAAGGGCGCCGCACCGGTCGGGCTGTTCGGCGAGTACGAGCCGGATCTCGCCCATCTCCGCGCCTATGCCAGGGAGGCGCGCACCGAAGCGGGGTTCGCCGCATATCTCGCCCGCGAGGTCGGGACCGTCAAAGCCGCCGCATGACCGACGTAAAGCCCGAAGAGCTGCTGGTGGCGACGCTGGCCGCCCAGATCCCCGACGTCCGCCACATCGCCGTCGGCGCCGCGTCGCCGATCCCGGCGGCGGCCGCCCTCCTGCACCAGATGCGCGCGACTGAACGCGTGCACGTCACCATCCTGCACAGCCGGCGCTACAACAGCTTCACCGATGGCGGCCGCGAGCTGTTCGACGCCGCCGCGCAGGGACGCATCGACGTCTTCTTCTTAGGAGGCGTGCAGATCGACGGCGAGGCCAATATCAACCTGGTCGGCCTCGGCGAGTATCCGAACCTCACCCAGCGCTTCCCCGGCAGCTTCGGCGCGCCCTATATGAGTTTCGTCGTGCCGAACGTGATCCTGTTCCGGGAAGAGCACAGCCCGCGCACGCTGGTGACGAAGGTCGACTTCGTGACGGCCCCGGGCTGTAGCCCCGAAGGCGTGTGGCGCCGAGGCGGGCCGAAGGCGCTGGTGACCGGACGCGCGGTCCTGGCCTTCGACGCGGCGCGCCGGCGCTTCCGGCTCGTCTCCGTGCATCCGGGTGAGACCGCCGAGGGCGTGCGCGACGCCACCGGCTTCGACTTCGACATGCCCGCGCATGTGCCGGCGACGCCCGTTCCGGACGAAGCCACGCTCGGCTTGCTCCGCGGGCCGATCGCGGCCAAGCTCCGCGAGTTCTATCCGGACTTCGCCGACCGCGTCTTTCCCGTTCCCGCCTGACGTTCCTTCGGAGCCGTAGATGCCCCAGTCTTCCGGCGCGCTGGCCGGCCTGAAAGTCGTCGATCTCTCGCGCGTGCTGGGCGGGCCCTACGGGACGATGACGCTCGCCGACCACGGCGCCGAGGTGATCAAGGTCGAGCCGCCGCAGGGCGACGAGACCCGCGGCTGGGGCCCGCCGTTCAAGGACGGCACCGCCAGCTACTTCATCGGCGTCAACCGCAACAAGCGGGCCCTCGCCCTCGACCTGACCAAGCCCGAGGGCCGCGAGGTGCTGCTGCGCCTGCTCAAGGACGCCGATGTGCTGGTCGAGAACTTCAAGACCGGCACCATGGAGAAATGGGGCTTAGGCTTCGAGGACGTGCTGTCGAAGCGGTTCCCGCGCCTGATCCATTGCCGCGTCTCGGGCTTCGGCGCCGACGGGCCGCTCGGCGGATTCCCCGGCTATGACGCCGTCGTCCAGGCGATGAGCGGGATGATGAGCATCAACGGCACGCCCGAGTCGGGCGCGACGCGCCTCGGCATTCCGATGGTCGACCTCGCCACCGGCCTGAATGCGGTCATCGCCATCCTGATGGCGGTGATCGAGCGCCAGCGTTCGGGGATGGGCCAATTCCTCGACGTGACGCTCTACGACACCGCCGTGGGATTGCTGCATCCGCAGGCGGCGAACTACTTCCTCTCCGGCAAGACGCCGGGCCGGGTCGGCAACGCGCATCCGAACATCAGCCCTTACGACAAGTTCAAGACCGCGACCGGCGAGGTCTTCCTCGGTATCGGCAACGACCGCCAGTTCCAACGCCTCTGCCAGCTGCTGGAGAAGCCGGCGCTCGCCGAGGATGCGCGCTTTCGTACCATGGCCGATCGCAACGGCAACCGCGCCGCATTGACTATCGAGCTCGAGGCGCTGCTGACGGCGCGCGACGGCAAGGCGCTTTGCGACGCGCTGCTCGCCGAGGGCGTGCCGGCCGGCCAGGTGCTGGACATCCCAGAGGTGATGGCGCATCCGCACACGATCCATCGCCAGATGACGGTCGAGGGCGAGGGCGGCTATCGGGGATTCGGCGTGCCGATCAAGCTGTCGCGCTCGAAGGGCAGCGTGCGCTCGGCGCCG
>CAMDFP010000129.1 GCA_945897335.1 Asaia bogorensis
CCCCCGCCGCCGTAACGACGATCAGGTCACTTGAAGCCGATGGTCCGGCCAACCAGCATGTTGTCGATCTCTCGGCTGATGCCGCCGACGTTCTTGGCGGCAACGATGAGACCGATGTCGAAGGTATTGGTCGGGATGCCGAAGGCGGCTTCGACCAGCGCCTTGTTGAGCTGGTCATAGGCCGCCTTGACCGGCGCGCCCGAGCCCAGCGTGGTGTCGACCTTGGCCATCGCGTCGACATACGCCTTGTGCGGGTTCGGATCGCCCAGCACCGGATTCTTCGTCGTCCGGTAGATGCTGTTCGTGCCGACGCGGGTCGGGAACTTCTGGATGTTGCCGATGCCACCGAAGATCGCGGCGAACTTGCCGGTCAGCATCGCATCGGTGAGCTCGGCACCCTGCTTGATGTCGAGCTGCATGGTGATGCCGGCCTTGGCGACCGTGCTCTGCACGATCTGGCTGATCGCCACCGAATCCTGGTCGCCGCCGTTCACGACGAGCTTCCAGTCGTTCATCTCGGCCTGCGACAGTCCCGACTGCTTCAGCAGGTCCTTCGCCTTGTCGATATTGAAGGCGTAGGTGGTGTTGTAGGACTTGTCGAACGCCGGGCTGGCCGGTGCCCACGGAAGAGCCACCACCTCGCCGACGCCGGCGTAGCCGACACGGAGGATGGCTTCGCGGTCCATCAGGTAGTTGAAGGCCTGACGGAACTTCTCGTTCTTGAACGGACCCATCGTGGTGTTGATGCGGAACACCTGCACCAGCGGGCCGGGGCCCTGGATCAGCTGGTAGCCGGCGTTGCGGAGGCGAACGGCCGAGCGCGCATTGCCACCATAGATGATGTCGACCGCGCCGGACTCGAGAGCAGCGGCAGCGGCGTCGTTGTCGCTGAAGATCGTCAGCACGATCTCGCTGACGATCGGCTCCTTCGGACGCCAGTACTTCTTGTTGGCCTCGAGGCGGACGCGCTGGCCGAGCACCCGCTCCGCCAGGATGAAGGGCCCGGTGCCGGCGTCCTTGGTCTCGACCGCATCGATGTCCACCGGATCGATCGGCGAGAGGAACTGCAGGAGGTCGGTGATCTGCCGGTCAGGGACCGGGTTGTTGAAGTTCAGCGTAATCGTCTTCGCGTCGCCGACCGTCCAGTCCTTCACGATCGACATGGTGGCGTAGACGTTCTTACCCTTCTGCGGGTCGGCAGCCTTCTTCAGGCTGACCGCGACCGCCTCGGCATTCAGAGGCCGGCCGCTGTGGAAGGTGACGTCGGTCCGGAGCGTGAGCGTCACCGACTTATTGTCGGGCGCGATCTTCCATTCCGTCGCCAGGCTCGGGATCGCCTGACCCTCAGGCGTGTACTCGATCAGGCTGTCATACATGTTCTTGATCAGCGGGAAGTTGATCCCCGAGAACTGCATCGGATCGAAGTTGTGGATGTCGGCCAAGATGGCGACCCGGAGGCGGCCGCCCTTGAGCTCCTGCGCCGAGGCGCCGACCGCGGCGATCGAGAGGGCAGCGACTGCCAGCAGCAGCGCCCTCACGAGCCCGAAAGCGCGCGATAAACTGATCTTCATGTGACGGGTACCTCCCCTACTCGATGGCCACGATCAAATAGCCCGACCCGACGGTCCGTGCCCGAACCGCCCCCGGAGCGTCTGCAACAGTGACAGTCGCCGTTCCAGGCTGTCAAACATTGCCGCAGCATTCCCGAAACGCCGATTTCGCCTGATGGGGTTCATCCCTGACGGGAGCCGACGTCGTCCAGGGGGTAGATCGGGCGCGGGACCCGCTGCCAGGGAAGGCCCTGGACATCGGACTGTCCAGGCCCCCGCGTATCGCAGCGGATCACCTGGGAGGAGATCGAGGCGAAGTACTGGAAGTTGGACGCGGTCTTGAGGACCGCCATCTTGTACTCGGTCGGCTCGACGCCGAAGGCCCGGTAAACCTGTGGCACGTTGCCGGCGACGCCCCGGAGTTCGCTGATCAGCATCGTTACTGGGCCGACCTCGAACACAACCGTCCGCCCCATGTCGATCTCGGGCGAGCGGTGCTCATCGAGCTTGACCCGCCCGGAGCCGATCCGGCGGACGGTGCCGGTGACCTGAAGCGGGGCGAAGAACCTGGTCGCGGCATGCCCGCCGACGGGGAGCGTCACGGTCGCACCGACTCCGGCCTCGATCAGGCGCGCAACCGTCACCGGCTCGATCAGCGGGATGATCGCCTTGCTCTTGATGCCCTGACGGAGGATCGACTCCAGGATGAGGTTGCTGTCGCCGGCAGCGCCGCCGAAGACCGTATCGCCGGTGTCGCTCAGCACGACGACGCCGGCCAGTGCCTCGTCAGCCATGCGGACGGCGACGTCGACCGGAACCGCGTCCTTCTTCTGGAAATCCGCCCGCATCGACCAAGCGAGATCGGCGATCCCGTCGACCAGCGTCTCTGCGAGGGCCTGGTCCCCGTCGGCGACGACGATCGCCGCCCAGCCGCCTTCGGCGACGTCGAGCCAGGGCTGCATCGGGTAGTTGCCGACATGGAGCACGCGCGGATCGGATTCCATCGCCCGCCCGCGGTCGAACCAGGTCTTCATCGGCGGCTTCGAGGTAAGGAACTGCTCCTGGTGCGAGAGCAGGCGAAGTTTCCGCCAGGCCATCACCGGCTTCACCTCGCCGCGGACGGTGCGGATCAGCAGCTCGGCGCCGATCTTGCCGGTGTCGAACGGATCATGCGGCTGGGTCCGGTGGCCGACGATAGCGGTGGCGAGTTCGACCATCTTCCGGGTGATGTTGGCATGGTGGTCGATCGAGGCGACGATCGGGATATCGGGGCCGAGGATCGAGCGGCAGATCTCGAGCTGCGCCCCTTCCACATCGTCCATGCCTTCCGCCGCGCAGGCACCGTGAAGCTGAAGCGCGAGGCCGTCGATCCGGCCGGCGGCCTTGAGCCCCGTGCGGATCTTCTCTTCGAAGAACAGGCGTGCCTCGGTGGTGATCCGGCCTCCGGCGGTGGCCCAACCGCGGATGATCGGCACCGACTGGATCTGCAGCCCGGATTCCTCGACGGCGGCGAGATAACCGCCGATCTGGCCGACGGCGCCCAGCTTCTCGAAGATTTCGCGACCTTCATAGATGCCGAAGGACTCGTAGTCCCGAAGCGTCGTCGGCACCGGATTGAAGTCGTTGGTCTCCTGGCCGACGTGAATGACCGCTAACCGCATCGTCTCTCCTCCGCGCGGCCCTGCATTTCAGTCTCGCCCGCGCTCTGATCGACGGCTCGGTATCACCCTCGGCCCGCGCGGACAAGCGATGGCGCCCGAGGAGGAAATCCGCTCCCGCGGGGCGTTCCGCGTCGACCGATTTCTCTACCTCCGGAACTCGGCTCCATGCTCCCATCGCAGACCCGGCGGGTCACGATGCCGCCGACGGGCGGGAGGGAACGATGAGCATGTCCAAGGGATCGACCGGCCAGCGCCGGCTGACGCGGGGCGACCTGACCGGCAAGGCGCAGACGGTGCTGGGCATCGTCGACCCCGCCAGGCTCGGCGCGACGCTGATGCACGAGCATGTGCTCTGGGACCTGCGCAAGGGCGAGGCCCGGCTCAAGAACGATCTCGGGCCCGAGATCACGCTGAAGAACCATTACGCCATCTGGTACGGCGAGCAGTATTCGCCCCGGAACGCCCAGCTCGACGACGTCGTGCTGGCGATCGAGGAGGTCAACTTGATGAAGGAGGCCGGCGGCGAGACGCTGGTCGAGCTCACCTGCGGCGGCCTCCGTCCCGATCCGAAGGGGCTGGCCGACGTCTCGATCGGCACCGGCGTCGGCATAGTCATGGGCTGCGGCTACTACGTCGAGGAATACCAGGATCCGAAGAATCACGACCGCAGCATCGACGACTTCGCCGCCGAGATGGCGACACATGTGCTGGAAGGCGCCTGGGGCACCGACATCCGCGCCGGCATGATCGGCGAGATCGGTTGCCAATCGCCATGGACGGCGCTGGAGCGCCGGGTGATGGAAGGTGCGATCCTGGCCCAGCAGGAGACCGGAGCGGCGGTCAACGTCCATCCCGGCCGCGATCCCGACCAGCCGCAGGAAGGTGCCGATTTCATCGTCGAGCATGGCGGCGACATCGAGCGGGTAGTGATCAGCCACATCGACCGCACGATCTTCGATGCTGATCGCATGCTGAAGCTGGCCGACACCGGCTGCGTCCTTGAGTTCGACCTGTTCGGGCGCGAGACCTCGCTCTATACCGCCTCCGACATCGACATGCCCAATGACGCGCTCAGGGTGCAGCACATCCGCATGCTGATCGACCGCGGCCATCTCGACCGCGTGGTGATCAGCCATGACATCTGCCAGCAGGTGCGCCTGAAGAACTTCGGCGGCCACGGCTACGGCCATATATTCCGGAACGTGCTGCCGCTGATGCGCCGGCGGGGATTCACCGAGGCCGAGATCCAGGCGATCCTGGTCGACACGCCGCGCCGCCTGCTGACCTTTGCCTGAGACCCCCGGCGCTCAGCGCGGGAGGACGGCCTCGGTCTCGGCGTCGAAGACGTGCAGCTCGTCCGCATCGGCGACGAGCCTGACGACGTCGCCGCGCCGCAGCGAGATGCGCCCGTCGGCCTTGGCGACGAGTTCGCGTCCGCCGACCTCGGCATAGACCAGCGTCTCCGGCCCCAGCGGCTCGATGACGCCGACCCGCGCCTCCAGCGAGAGCGCGCCGCCGCCGGCCTCGGTCGCGACCCTGAGATCGTCGGGCCGGACGCCGAGGAAGACCCGTCGGCCGGCAAATGCGCGCGACAGCTCTCCCAGGCCCGCCAGGGTTCCGATGCCATCCAGGGCGACGGCGCCCGCGCCCTCGGCGATCGCGCCCGGGATCATGTTCATCGACGGTGAGCCGATGAATCGGGCAACGAACATCGAGGCCGGCCGCCGGTAGAGTTCGGTCGGTGCCCCGTTCTGCTCGATCCGTCCGTCCCGCATCACCACGATGCGGTCGGCGAGCGTCATCGCCTCGACCTGGTCGTGGGTCACGTAGACCACCGTGGTTCCCAGGGTCTGGTGCAGCTTCTTGATCTCGAGCCGCATCTGGGCACGGAGCTGGGCATCGAGGTTGGACAGCGGCTCGTCGAACAGGAAGACGGCGGGGTTGCGCACCATCGCCCGGCCGATGGCGACACGCTGGCGCTGGCCGCCGGAGAGCTGCGACGGTCGACGATCGAGCAGGTCGACAAGGCCCAGGATCTCCGCCGCCTCGCGCACCCGGCGGTCCTCCTCCGGCTTCGGCAGCCTGGCCATGCGCAGCCCGAAGGCAATGTTCTTGTGCACGGTCATGTGCGGGTAGATGGCGTAGTTCTGGAACACCATGGCGATGTTCCGATCCTTCGGCTCCAGCCGGTCGACGACGCGGTCGCCGATGCGGATCTCGCCAGCGGTCAGGTCCTCGAGGCCGGCGATCATCCGGAGCGTGGTCGACTTGCCGCAGCCGGACGGCCCGACCAGCACGACGAACTCGCCGTCGGCGATGTCAAGGTCGATGCCGTGGACGACCACGGTCCGGTCAAAGCGCTTGACGATGCCGCGGAGGTTTACCGACGCCATCGCTCAGCCTTTCACGCCCGACAGGATGACCCCGCGGATGATGTACTTCTGCAGCAGGATGAAGACGACCAGGGTCGGGATCGTCGCAACCGCCGCCCCGGTCATGATCATGTTCCACTCGGTCGAGAATTCGCCCGAGAACGAGGCGAGGCCGACCGGGACCGTGTAATTGGACGAGCTGTTGGTGACGATCAGCGGCCAGAGGAAAGCGGTCCAGCTGCCGAGGAAGGTGAAGATCGCCAGTGCCGAGAGCGCCGGCGTCACCAAGGGCAGCGCCACCTCCCAGAAGATGCGGAACTCGGAGAGGCCGTCGATGCGCGCCGCATCGATCAGCGCGTCCGGCACCGTCTCGAAGAACTGCTTCATCAGGAACACGCCAAAGCCGGTGATCATGCCAGGGAACATGATGCCCCAGTAGGTGTCGAGCCAGCCCATGTTCTTGCTCATCACATACCAGGGGATGACCAGCATCTCGGTCGGGATCATCAGCGTCGACAGGATGGCGACGAAGACGACCTGGCGGCCCTTGAATCGGTATTTGCAGAGCACGTAGCCGGCGAGGCTGTCGAAGAACAGCACCGAGATCGTCGAGACCGAGGCGATAGAGAAGGAATTGAAGAACCAGCGCACGAACTTGGTCTCGCGGAAGAGATAGGCGTAGTTCTCCAAGGTCGGCGCCAGCGGGACCAGACGAAGGTCGTAGACCTCGCCCCGGCCCTTCAGCGAAGTCGAGATCATGAAGGCGAAGGGCATGATCATGACGATGCCGCCGAGCGCCAGGAGCGTCCAGATCAGGATCTTGCGCGGGTCGCGCCTGGGATCGAAGCCGAGCGCCATCACTTCGTCCTCAACGCGCGCAGCTGGATCACGGTGACGGCGAGCAGCACCAGAAACAGCACCATCGTCTGCGCCGCGGCATAGCCCATCCGGTAGTCGGTGAATGCCAGCTGATAGATGTTCAGCACCAGCGGCCGCGTCGCATTCAGCGGTCCGCCCTTGCCGTCGACGGTCATGTTGTAGACCTTGTCGAAGATCCGGAGGAAGGCGATCGAGCTGACCACCACCAGAAACAGGATGGTGGGACGCAGCAGTGGCAGCGTGATCTCCTTCAGGATTGTCCAGCGCCCGACGCCGTCGATGCGGGCCGCCTCGTAGTAGGTCTCCGGGATCGCGCGGAGCCCCGCGAGGAAGATCACCACCTGGAAGCCTAAGCCCGCCCAGATCGCCGGCGCCAGGATCGAGCCTAGCGCCTGGCTGGTCGAGCGGAGGAACGGCTGCTGGCTGAATCCCAGATCGACCAGGATCAGGTTGAAGATGCCGATCGGCACCGGCTGGTAGAACCAGCGCCAGACCCAGGCCATCGCCGCTGCGGTGGTGAGGAACGGGATGAAGTAGAGCGCGCGGATCGTCCCTTGCAGGAAGCGCACCTGGTCGAGGTAGTAGGCGACCAGGAACGACAGCACCAGGCTGATCGGCATGCCGATCAGCAGGTACTTGAAAGTGTTCCAGAACACCTGCCAGAAGACCGGATCGTTCCAGAGGCGGAGGTAGTTGGCCGCGCCGATGAAATTCTTCGGCCGCAACAGGTTCCAGTCGGTCAGCGACACATAGGTGGTGTAGCCGGTCGGGAACAGCCGGATCGCGATGAAGAAGAAAAGCGGCAGGGCGAGGAAGATCCACGCCCATACCGCCTGCTTCTGCCCGACCGTGCGGGCGTGATACCAAGCCCGCACGGGCGGCCCAATTTCCGGTCTCGCCGTCCTTACTTCTTGAAGTGGTCGTCGAGCAGCTGCTGCTCTTCCTTGGCGGCGATCTTGATGGCGTCGGCGACCGGCATGTTCTGCAGGCTGACGCGGTCCATCATGTCGAGGAAGATCTGGCGCTGCTTCGCCTCGTTCACGAACTCGGTCGTGTGCGAATAGGCGAGGCCGAGGATGAAGGGCCCGTAGATGGGATCGCCCTTGTTTCCGGCCGACAGCGCGACGCTGGGCTTCGCCGGCAGCTCGCCGGTGGTCTTGAGCCAGAGCTGCATCGCGTCGTCGCTGGTCAGGTGCTTCAGGAACTTCATCGCCGCGTCGCGCTTGGCGCCCGACGACTTGCTGGAGACGCCGTTCACCCAGTAGGAGGCGAAGTTCGACTTGACCCCATTGTGCGACGGCAGCTCGGCAACCGCCCAGTCGAGATTGGGCACGCCCTGGAAGGTGCCGATGCGGAACGAGCCATCGATGTGGAAGCCGGCTCGGCCGGCGCGAAACGCCGCCTGGGTCTCGTCCATGAAGCCGTAGGTGGTCAGCTTATGCTTGGTCGCGATGTCGGCGTAGAACTGCAGGCCGGCGGCGCCGCCCTTCTGGTCGTACATGACCTTCTTGCCGTCGTCGCTGTAGGCTTGGCCGCCGAACTGGCGGACCAGGATCTCGCGCCACCAGTGATGGTCCTGCCCGACCGGGCCCATCGTGTAGCCGGCGGTCAGCGTGTTGCCGGCGGTGTCGCGCTTCACGATCTTACCAGCCTGGGCGATCAGCTCGTCCAGGGTCGCCGGCGGCTTCGACGGATCGAGGCCGGCTTCGCTCATCAGCTTCTTGTTGTAGAACAGCGCCATCGAGCGGACCGCGGTCGGCAGCCCCCAGTAGGCGCCGTCCGCCTTCATCGCCTTGACGATGGGGAAGAAATCGCGCTCGACCGCGGCGACGTCGAACTGGTCCTTCGGTAAGGGCGCCAGCAGGTTGGCCTTCCGGTACTCCTCGAGCCAGCCGTAGTAGAGCTGCACCACGTCCGGCCCCTCGCCCGCCGGCACAGCCGCGGCGACCTTGGTCTGATACTGGGCATAGGGGAAATGCGTGTGCTTGACCTTGATGCCCGGGTTGGCCGCCTCGAAGGTCTTGATCAGGGCATCGATCGCCGTCACTCGCTCCTTGAAGAAATACTGCCAGTACTCGATCTCGACGGTCTGCGCCTTCGCGCCGACCGATACGGCGAGCGACAGGGCCGCGGCCGTGAGCGTGACGAACAAGGTCTTCATGGTTCAACCCTCCCGGGGAATTGGGTGCGTTAGGTTCTGGTGGTCCGGTGCGACTGTCAATCGCCCTGGCCGAGCGGGTGCCACGCCCAGCCGCCCGCCTGGCGCCGCACATGGCCGAGATCGGCACCGCGCGGGAAATGCCCGAAGGCGAGCAGGGTTCCGGTATCGGCGAGCTCGCTGAACACCGCGTGGCGGGTCGCGCAGCCGGCGGCGGGATCGACGTCGGAACGGTGGCTCCAAAGCGGCTCGGCGACCTGCACCGGCGAATGGCAGATGTCGGCGGCGAACAGACAGCTCTGGCCGTCAGAGGTCGCCATCACGCCCTGATGGCCAGGGGTGTTGCCCGGCAAGCGGCGATAGGCGAATCCCTCAATAGGCGAGGAGCCGTCGGCGACGACGGTCAGCAGGCCCGCCGCCTCGACCGGCCGGACGATCTCGGCGAAGGCGTCCCGGTGATGCGCCATGACGTTCGCCGGTCCCTGGTCCCAGAACGCCCACTCCGTCTGTCCGACGAAGTGGCGAGCCTTAGGGAAGGTCGGCCTCGCCCGGCCGTCCGGACCGGGCGTGCTGGCCCAGCCGACATGGTCGAAATGAAGATGGGTGAAGATCACCGCCGCGACCGAATCGGCCGCGATGCCGAGCTTCGCCAGCGCATCCAGCAGCGTGCCCCGCGCGTCGCCAAGATAGGAGACAGGGCCGCGGCCGATGCCGGCGTCGATGAGCACGACGCAACTTGGCGCGCGCACGACGAAACAGCCGAGGTCCGGCTGGAACAGGCCATCGGCGGTCAGCCATCGCCGATGGGGCTCCCAGGCGGCGCGCGGCACGTCGGGGTAGGAGCGTTCCGGATCGACCGGTGCCGGGCGCGCGTCGGCGATGCCGTGGATCTCCAGCCGTCCGACCGTCGCGTGCGAGATCCACAAACCCGCTCTCCGCTGTTCTGCCCCCTTCGAGCGTGGCACCTTAGGGCACTCCCGGAATGCCGGACAGCCTCGATCGACCGAAGCAGGATGGTGGTCCGGCAGGAACAATCCGCGCCCTGGGCGCGAGGTCGCGGCTGGACGCTGTGGGAGGGCTTGACTACGCTCCCACAGAACCTGAACACCAACGCTCTTGAAAGCAGAAGGAGTTCGGCGAGCGGTCGCTGATCTGCTCGCCCATCACAATCCCTCTGCTTGACGCGTGATTGAAATCCTCCAATGCAAGCTTCGAAAGTTGAGCCATGACATCGGCTAGGCAGAAAGGCACTTTTCATGAGTGGATCGCGGTACGGGGTCTTTGCCGGGCTATCGCTTGTCGTTTTCCTCATCGCGGCAAACGTCGCCTACACCTATCTCGTGGTCAATTTTGCCTATGACGACATACTGCGTGAACCCGTAGAGACGATCCTTGAAAGCTATACGGCTGGCGGGCCGGGTCTTGTTCTCGCCTGGGCTGCCTTTGCCTGGTCGGCGCTGGTGTTTGTATTGGCTGCCTGCCTCGTTGGGATTGCCTTTGCGGAGCGGCATGGGCAACTCGTCTGGATGACTACCGCAGCCGGCGCGGCCAGCGGCATTGTCCAGGCTGTGGGACTGTTTCGCTGGGTATTCGTCGTCCCGTCCTTAGCAAACGCCTATGCCGCAGCAGACGCCGGATCGGCGGAGCGTGCGGCGGTCGTCCAAACCTTCATTGCGCTGAATCAGTACGGCGGTGTCGCGCTTGGCGAGCATCTCGGTCAAATTCTCCTGGTCGCGTGGAGCATTGGCATAATCGTGGCGTGTTGGCGCGCGGGCGGTGCATTGAAATGGACGTCGCCAATAGGGATCGCGACCATACCGTTGTGGATCGTCGGCCAGACGGAGCTGTTCGCCACCGCGATCCCTGGAGCTCCCGTGATAGAAGCGACACCAATCGCTTTTATGCTCTGGATGGTTTGGTTGTTTGCCTTGGCGGCAGCGCTCACATTTCAACGCGAGGCACGCCGTTCGGGCAGCGGAGGCTAATCGCAGCATCGTGCCGATATTGGCAGGCTTTCACGCGTCACCCTTGTCCGAGCGCAATTCGGTCAGGCGTTGGAGCGATGGTGGGCCCGGCAGGACTCGAACCTGCGACAACACCGTTATGAGCGGCGCGTTCTAACCGCTGAACTACGGGCCCCCAAAACGAGAAAGCCAGAAGTCGGAGGGTTCCGCAACTTCTGGCTTTCGGGGTCTGCGCCTGGAGTAGCGATCAGGTGTCGAGGAAGCTCCGCAGCTTCCGCGACCGGCTCGGGTGCTTCAGCTTGCGCAGCGCCTTCGCCTCGATCTGGCGGATGCGCTCGCGGGTGACAGAGAACTGCTGGCCGACCTCTTCGAGCGTGTGGTCGGTGTTCATGCCGATGCCGAAGCGCATGCGCAGGACACGCTCCTCGCGGGGCGTGAGCGTGGCCAGTATACGGGTCGTGGTCTCGCGGAGATTGCCCTGGATGGCGGCATCCAGCGGCAGGACGGCGTTCTTGTCCTCGATGAAGTCGCCGAGATGGCTGTCCTCCTCGTCGCCGATCGGCGTCTCGAGGCTGATCGGCTCCTTGGCGATCTTCAGGACCTTCCGCACCTTCTCCAGCGGCATCGCCAGCTTCTCGGCCAGCTCTTCCGGCGTCGGCTCGCGGCCGATCTCGTGCAGCATCTGGCGGGACGTGCGCACCAGCTTGTTGATCGTCTCGATCATGTGCACGGGGATGCGGATGGTGCGGGCCTGGTCGGCGATCGAGCGAGTGATCGCCTGGCGAATCCACCAGGTCGCGTATGTCGAGAACTTGTAGCCGCGGCGGTACTCGAACTTGTCGACCGCCTTCATCAGGCCGATGTTGCCTTCCTGGATCAGGTCGAGGAACTGCAGGCCGCGGTTCGTGTACTTCTTGGCGATCGAGATGACGAGGCGGAGGTTGGCTTCCACCATCTCCTTCTTCGCCCGGCTGGCCTCGCGCTCGCCCTTCTGGACGGTCTGCACGACGCGGCGGAACTCGGAGATGTTGAGGCCGGCCTCGTCGGCGATGCGCGCGATGCCGCCGCGGATGTCGTCGATGTCCTTCGGGTGCTTCTGCACGAAGCGGGGCCAGCCCTTGCCCGAGAGCTTGGACACGCGATCGGTCCAGCTGGGGTCCAGCTCGTGCTCGAAATACTCGGCGAGGAAGTCCTCGCGCTTGACGCCCGAGCCCTCGGCCAGGCGCAGCAGCCGGCCCTCGGACTGGGTGAGCTGGCGGTTCAGCGCGTACAGGCTCTCGACCAGCTGCTCGATGCGGGCGTTGTTGAGACGGACGCCCTTGATCAGCTCGACCATCTCGTCGCGCTGGGATTCATAGCGACGCTCGGTCTGCCGGGTCAGCTCCTCGCCCTGCTGAAGGGCCGAGAGCCGGCGCTCCTGCATGCGATGCAGCTTCTTGTAGGAGGCGGCGATCGCGTCGAGCGCTTCCAGGATCTTCGGCTTGAGCTCGAGCTCCATCGCCGACAGCGAGATCGCATTCTCGGCATCGGCCTCGTCGCCCTCGGCGGCCCCCTCGGCCGCCGGCTCGGCAGGCTCCTCGGCTTCCGCCGGCTCGTCGCCGCTCTCGACCGCAGCGATCTGCTGGGCGTTCGGCCCGCCGCCATAGGTGGCGTCGAGGTCGATCACGTCGCGGAGCAGGATCTTCCCGTCGTTGAGGGCGTCCCGCCAGTGGATCAGTGCCTTGATAGTGAGCGGGCTTTCGCAGATGCCGCCGATCATCATCTCGCGCCCGGCTTCGATGCGCTTGGCGATCGCGATTTCGCCCTCGCGCGAGAGCAGCTCGACCGAGCCCATCTCGCGGAGATACATGCGGACCGGGTCGTCGGTACGGCCGACGTCATCGCCGACATTGCCGGCGACGGCCGGGGCATCGCCCTCGGCCTCTTCCTCTGCCGGGGCCGGCTCGGCCGCCGGCTCCTCTGACTCCTCGCTCTCGATCACGTTGACCCCCATCTCGGAGAGCGAGGTCATCACGTCCTCGATCTGCTCGGAGGTCATCTGGTCCGACGGCAGCGCCTGGTTCAGCTCGCCATAAGTGATGTAGCCCCGCTCCTTGCCCTTCTGGATCAGGCGCTTTACCGCGATACCGACCTTGTCCATGAGGGGGCCGTCGGGACCGTCCTCGCGGGCTTGGGTCTCCTCGGAGGCGGTTGCAGCGGCTTGGGCGGGTTTGCTGGCCATCGGCTCGAGGTCCTCAAAAAAACGGCGTCGAAAATCACGCGTCGGCGGCTTCAGCACCCGCGACGCGCGGCTTAATCCGTAACAACGACTGGCGCAGGCTGTTGAACCTGGCCCATGTCTCGTCGGTCATATGCACAAGAAGCTCCTTCTCGGCTTCCGCGAGTTGAGCCTCGATCTCGGGGATCGCGGCTCGATCGAGAAACCGTTGGACGCGCTCCCGTGCAACGTCGATGGGCGCCCCCGGACGAGCGAAGGG
>CAMDFP010000130.1 GCA_945897335.1 Asaia bogorensis
TGGGCCTGCTCACCGAATGGATACGGGGCAACGAGGTCGAGCGCCGTAACGCCGAAGACGATCTTGGCGGCACCATGCGGCTCGGCGCCTACGAGGCGCGTCTCGCCGAGGGCAGCCGGGTCGCGGAGATCTACGGCTCGACGCGGATCAGCGAGCGCCATCGGCACCGCTACGAGGTGAACCCCGCCTATGTCGGGCGGCTCGAGGCCGAGGGCATGCGGTTCTCCGGCATGTCGCCCGACGGCACGCTGCCGGAGATCATCGAGATCCCCGAGCATCCGTGGTTCATCGGCGTGCAGTACCATCCCGAGCTGAAGTCCAAGCCCTTCGAGCCGCACCCGCTGTTCACCAGCTTCGTCAAGGCGGCGGTCGCGCAGTCGCGTCTGGTATGACCGCCGCCCGGACGGTTCGGATCGGCTCGCTGGAGGTCGCCAACGACCGGCCGCTGATGATCATCGCCGGTCCCTGCCAGCTCGAAAGCCGCGCACATGCGCTGGAGATGAGCCAGGCGCTGAGAGAGATGACTGCGAAGCTCGGGATCGGCCTCGTCTACAAGACCTCCTTCGACAAGGCCAACCGCACCTCGGTCAAGACCCAGCGCGGCCTCGGCATGAAGAAGAGCCTGCCGATCCTGGCGGAGATCCGGGACGCCGGCATGCCAGTGCTGACCGACGTGCACGCGCCCGAGCAATGCGCGCCGGTCGCCGAAGCCGTCGACGTGCTGCAGATCCCGGCCTTCCTCTGCCGCCAGACCGACCTCCTGCTGGCTGCCGGCGCCACCGGCAAGGCGATCAACGTCAAGAAGGGCCAGTTCCTCGCGCCCTGGGACATGAAGAACGTCGCCAACAAGATCGCGTCCACCGGCAACGAGAACGTGTTGCTCTGCGAGCGCGGCGTCTCCTTCGGCTACAACACGCTGATCTCCGACATGCGCTCGCTGCCGATCATGGCGATGACGGGCTATCCGGTGATCTTCGATGCGACGCATTCGGTGCAGCAGCCGGGCGGGCAGGGCGAGACCTCCGGCGGCCAGCGTGAGTTCGTGCCGGTGCTGGCCCGCGCCGCGGTCGCCGTCGGCGTCGCGGGCGTCTTCATGGAAACCCACCAGGATCCGGACAAGGCACCCTCAGACGGTCCCAACATGGTGCATCTGAAGGACATGCCGCGCCTGCTGCAGACCCTTCTCGAGATCGACAGGATCGCCAAGGCGAGGCCGCTCACATGACCGTTCGCGATATGCTGGCGAAAGCCCGGGTCATTCCGGTGATGACCGTCTCCAACGTGGCCCAGGGCGTCGAGCTTGCGCGGGCGCTGGTCGCCGGCGGGCTTTCCATGCTGGAGGTGACGCTCAGGACCAAGGAGGCGCTGGCGGCGGTCGAGGCGATCGCCAAGGCGTTGCCGTCGGCGACGGTCGGCGTCGGCACGCTGACCCGGCCGGAGGAGTTCAAGTCCTCGCGCGATGCCGGCGCGGTCTTCGCCGTCAGCCCCGGCCTGACGGCCCGTCTCGCCGAGGCGGGGAAGGGAAGCGGCCTCGCCTACCTGCCCAGCGCGATCACGCCGTCCGAGGTGATGGCGGCTCGCGAGTGGGGCTACACCACGCTGAAGTTCTTTCCCTGCAAGGCGGCCGGCGGCATCGGCGCGCTCAAGAACTTCGAGCCGGTGTTCCCCGATGTCGCCTTCTGCCCGACCGGCGGCCTCGGCATGGACGACTTCCGCGACTTCCTCGCGCTCGGCAACGTGGTCGCCGCCGGCGGCACCTGGATGATGCCGGCGCCGCTGGTCAAGGCCGGCGACTGGGCCGGCATCACCGCGCTCGCCCGCCAGGCGGCGCAGTAGCCCTCATCTCCGATGCGCACGCTCGTCGTGCGGCTGGGCGCGCTCGGCGATGCGGTGCTGACGCTGCCGGCGCTTGCTCACCTCGTCGCGCAAGGCGACGAGGTGACGGTTCTGGGCGTTCCGGCCTCGTGGAGCTTCCTTCCGGGAACATGCGCGATCCGCATCGAGGATGTCGAGGCGCCGCGCTGGCGCGGCCTCTTCTCCGGTGAGGAGGTCGAAGCGGCGCGCGCCTTCGATCGCGCCATCATCATGCTCGGCATGCCGGCGGTCATGGAGTCGCTGTTGCGCGCCGGTGTGCCCAGCCTCCACATCCCGCCGATGCGCCCGGGCGAGAGCGGCGAGCACGCGGCCTTCCGGCTGCTACGGGGCGTCGACGGATCGAGTCCCGATCCGGCCGCGATCCGCGCGCTCATCGCCGCCGATCCCGACGGTGTCGCGCACGACCTCGTGCTTCATCCGGGCAGCGGCGGGCGGCTCAAGCGCTGGCCGGCGGCGCGCTTCGCCGATCTCGCGCGGCGCTCGTCCGATCCGTTCGTCCTGCTCGGCCCGTCGGAAGGCGATCTGGCGCCGGCCTTCGACGGTGTGCCGGTTGCCCGCGACTGGCCGCTTCGAAACGTGGTGTCGACGCTGGCCGCGGCACGAGGCTTCGTCGGCAACGACTCCGGCGTCAGCCATCTGGCGAGCTGGCTCTGCCCGACTTTGGCGCTGTTCGGCCCGACCGATCCGGCGGTGTGGGCGCCGGCCGGGCCTAGGGCGCGCGTGCTTGCGGCGCCGGCAGGCGATCTCGCGCGACTGAGCGTCGAGGACGTCGCGCGACAACTTTCCGCGTGATATAGGCCGGCGCCATGCGCCAGGAGTTCTTCGACACCAATCGCCGCAACTGGAACGACCGCGCGGAGATCCACGTCGCCAACCGCACCGGGTTCTATGGCGTCGATGCGGTCCGCGCCGGCGACGACACGCTGCACGCGATCGAGGACGGAGAGATCGGCGATGTCCGCGGGCTTCGCCTCTGCCATCTGCAATGCCATTTCGGCCTGGATTCGATCCGGCTCGCCAGGCGCGGTGCTGTGGTGACCGGTCTCGACTTCTCGGGCCCGGCAATCATCGCCGCCACGGATCTCGCGCGCGAGCTCGGCGTTCGCGCCCGCTTCGTCGAAGGCAATGTCTACGACGCGCGAACGCTGATCGACGGCGACTTCAATCTCGTCTTCTCCACCTGGGGCACGATCTGCTGGCTGCCTGACCTGACTCGCTGGGCACAGGTGATCGCTTCGCTGCTGACTTCGGGCGGCGCCTTCTACCTTGCCGACATGCACCCCAGCTTCGCGCCCTTCGAGGAGCACGACGGCAGGCTGGTGGTCGAATACGACTGGGGCCGGTTGCCCGACGCACCGCTCGTGTTCGAGAACCCGACCACCTACAACGGCGACCCGACGCCGTTGGCGAACCCGAAGACCTATGAGTGGATCCATCCGCTTTCGACCGTGATCGGCGCGCTGATCGGGGCGGGACTGAGGCTCGAGTTCCTGAACGAGCATGAGCGGCTGCCGTGGAAGGCCTTTCCGATGATGGTCGAAGCGGCGCCCGGCCTCTACCGTCTTCCCGACGGCCACCCGCGCCTGCCGCTCTCCTTCTCGCTCCAGGCGCGAAAGGGCTAGAAGGCCGGCGCCGCCATCTGCGGGAAGCGCGGTGCCGACGGCTTGATCGGCGGCCCCAGCGTCGCGTGCGCGTCGATCCCGGCCTTCAGCACCAGGCGATGATTGGCGCGGTCGGTGACGGCGCGGATGTCCTCGGCCGGATTGCCCTGCACCAGAACGAGATCGGCCCAACAGCCGTCGGCAACGCGGCCGCGGTCGGTGAAGCCGATCAGGTCGGCGGCATTGCCGGTGGCGGAACGCAGCGCATCCAGCGGCGAGATGCCGAGATCGACCATGAGCTTCAGCTCCTGAACGTTCTCGCCGTGGAAATTGAACGGCGTACCGGCATCGGTGCCCATCGCCAGGCGTCCGCCGGCGCGGTAGTAGCGGATCACCGAATCTCGGTGCATGTCATAGAAGCGCCGGGCCTTCTCGGCGATGTAGCCGGGGAGCGCATCCGGCCGAGAAAGCGTGCGGTCGAGGGCCGCCAGCGTCGCCACCAGATAGACGCCGCGTGTCTTCATGTCTGCGATCAGCTCGTCGGTGAGCTGGAAACCGTGCTCGATCGAGGCGACGCCGGCGTCGATGGCGTTGCGGATGCCGGGGGCGCCCTGGGCGTGGGCGGTGCTCTTGCGGCCGAAGCGCTTGGCTTCGGCGACGCCGGCGGTGAGTTCGTCGAGGGTGAGCTGCGCCAGCAACGGATCGACGTTGGGGGTGGCGACGCCGCCAGTGGCGATGAACTTGATCAGGTCGGCGCCAGCCTTGATGTTCTCGCGCACAGCCGTGGCCACGTCGAGCGGGCCGTCGGCCTCGCGGCCCATGTACCAGCCATGGCCGCCGGTCATGCAGATGAGCCTGCCGGCGCAACGGATCGTCGGCCCGAGCTGGAATCCTGCGTTGATGGAGTCGCGCACGGCGATCTCGAGATAGTCCCGCCCGGCGAGGTCGCGCACGGCGGTCACGCCGCCGCGCAAGGTTGCCTGCGCCAGCTCCAGCCCGCGCATGACCGCGTCCTGCGGCGTCGAGGTGCGGAAGCTGGAGAGCACGTTGGCTTCGCCGCTCAGCATGAAATGCACATGGCAGTCGATCATGCCGGGCAGCAGCGTCTGCCCGCTGGTGTCGATGCGGGCGCCTGAGAATCCACCGAACTCGCTTGCCGGCGCGACCCTGACGATGCGGCCGCCCTCGATCATCACGCCCTGGCCGCCGACCGGTGGCGCGATCCCGTCGAAGACGAGCCCGCCGATGTAGAGCTGTTTCACCTGGGGATCTCCCGACGTTTCGAGCGAGGGGAGTCTAGCGTGTCCGGGGCGCGGGGCGATCGGTATTGCTCCTCCCGCGAAAGGCCGGAGCGAAGGTCAGGCTTCGAGCGAGGCGATGCCCTTGAGCCGGAGGTCGTTGGCGACGTCCGGCCCGGCCAGGAGCTCGACCAGGCGCACGGAGGCGAAGAGATGAGCCTCCACCGATCCCCGCTGCTTGGACGACATGTAGCGGCCGTGCAGGGACTCGATCATGCCGCCGGTCAGGCCGGTCAGCTGCTCCTGCAGAGTCGACAGCTTCTCCTCGGCTTCGCCGCCCAGTCCGAGCTCCTCGGCGTAGCGTGCGCAGAGGCGGAGCGCGATGGCGCGCTGCTCGGCTTCCTTCAGCTTGGATTCGTCCGGCGGCTGGTCCCAGCCACCGAGCCCGGTCGCGCCGGTGACGAAGGAGCCGCCGGCCATCACGTTCGCCAGAATCGACTTGTCGGCGCCGTTCAGGATGTTGACGTGCACCATGTCGCGAAGCGTGCGACGGGCACGCTCGAGCTGGCGGTCGAGGCCCTTGCCCTGGCCGCTCGACTGCACCGCCGACTTGGCGCCCAGCATGGTCTTGGCGAGGTCGGCGACCTGGCGGGCAAGGAACTCCGAGTCAGGCTTGGCCTCGTTGCCCTCGAGGTCGAGGCGCATGGTCTCGAGCTGCTGCTCGGCGCCGGTCACCAGGGCGCGGACGGCGAGAGCGGACAGGGCCGGATCGACGATCTTCTTCTGCTCGAGGGCCAGCTTCTCCAGCGCCTCCATGATCTCCCACGGCCGCTCGAGGCAGGCCATGGCGACCAGCAGCAGGGTCTCGGCCTTGCGCGGGGCGAACTTGGTCGCCTTGTCCATGTGCTCGCCGATGATCTTGATGACGCCGGTCGACACAGTCTGGATAGGCCGCGGCGGCAATTGCCTGCGCATCGACTGGACGATGTCGGCGATCTCCAGGACCTCGACGATGTCGCCGAGCGCCTTGTAGATGTGCTCGCCCTTGAGCTTGTCGATCAGGTCGCGCTTGGAGACGGAGTCGCGCGCCGAGCGGACCATCAGGCTGCGGAGGTTGACCGCCCCCTGGGCCCAGATCTTGCTCGCGATCGCATCGCAGCGCGGATCGTCGACCGGCAGCACCACCAGGTCCTGCTCGATGGCCGCGATCTGCCCCTTGTCGCCTTCCTCCTCGTAGAGGTTGTAGACGGCATCGATGGCGGTGCGCGGGATGCGGCCTTCGACGGGCACGAGGCTCTTGGTGTTGTAGAGCAGCTCCTCGAACGGCCGGCAGAGCTGGCGCTTCACCGTGTTGCGGCGGGGAGGGCGGACCTGGACGATGCGCGGGCGCATTTTCGACAGCAGCAGGCGGAGCGGCGTCGTGTCGCCGCCGCGCTCGAGGTTCTTCTCCAGGAACTGCACGAGCTGGACGAATTTCGCTTCCGGGATCTCGAAGAGCTTGCCTTCGAGTTCGGCCAGGTTTTCCTCTGCGCCCGTCACAGCGGCGCACCCTTGAGCTTCTCCAGGCGCAGCATGTGGTCGAAGTCGATGCCGATGGTCAGCGAGCCTTCCCCGGAGATCGGCCTGATCTGCTTGCGCAGGCTGTTGACCATGCCCGACCACACGTCCTGGCTGGTGGACGGCAGCTCGTCGCGGGGAACCACCGGAAGGTGGCGGACGACGTCGCGCAGCATCGAACGTTGCTCTTCCCTCGGTCGGTGGGACGCCTGATCCCAGAGCTTCACCACCTGCTCCCAGCCGTCAAGTATCCACAGCAGCTTTTGAACGGCGCGCTCGGTCGCCCGGAGCGTTACGGTCCAGTTGCGCAGCGACTCCGCCGGCTGCTTGACGGTGACGTCGATGTCGGTCGCGTATTCGGTGGCCAGTCGCCAGGTCTCGCGGGAGATGTCGGAGGCCAGCTGGGCATCGGCGGCGCCGTCGATCTGGTCTTCGGTCTCGCCCTTGCGCCACTCCAGGAACTGGTCGCCGAGCGGCTTCAGGCGGTTGATCAGCTTGCGGGCCATCGCTTCCGCCGGCATCTCCGAGAGGCCGACCTGCGAGACCGTCTTCGACCAGATGTCGATGCGTTCGTGCAGGTCGTCGTAGGTCCAGCCCAGGGATCCGGCGATCCCGGCCAGGATGCGGCCCGCCTTCTTCTGGCCCGGCGTCGTGCCGAGCTCGGCAAGCGTGAGAGGTTCGGTCGCCATGCGTTCGACGATGCGGAGCGTCAGGAAGAAGCGGGCGACGAGTTCGAGGCTGTCTTCGCGCTGGAGGAGGGCGCGGGCCGACCCAGACGCCGCCCTGCCGGCCAGCCCCAGCTGCGCCACTCTCAGCGCCGCCATGCGGATCTCCCGGGGCGAGAAATCCGGAGCTTCGCAGATCGCCTCGTGCAGCGCCCGGTCATGGACCGTCAGCTTGAACATCTCCGGCACGGACTTCCACGGGATGACATAGGTGCCCCTGCCGCCGGCAAGGCCGGGCATCAGGATCTCCGCCGTCTTGAGGTCTTTCCCCCGGATGCGGCCCGCGGCAAGCAAAGGTGTCGTAAACGGCACCAGCACGCCGCGCTCACTGAAGGTCAGCGGCCAGAATTTCTCTGCCGTGGCGAAAGACGTCGTCATGCGATCCGGACGACCCCACCCTTGTTGCTTATTGGTTCTTTTTCGCTTGTTACCATGCTCCGGCCCGTCAGGCCAGCCATCAACTTGATTAACTCCATCAACCCCTTGTCGCAATGGCTTGCCCTCGGCGTTGAGCCGACCGTTCTGCCGGGTGCCAGAAAGACGGGTGTTCGGACACGCGGGAAAACCCCGCCGCGGCGATAGCTGCCGGCGGCAACTATGCTGTTGTTATCACTGATAGCCTTCGAGGCGGGACCGGTCATATCCTACCTTCCGTTAACCAAATCTCGGGAGTTGGCACATAGCATGCAGTAGCAGGGTGCGCCGCTAGTCGAAGGGAGGGGGATACATGCTCACCAAGACGAACCTGATCGCTGCCGCCCTGTTTGCCGTTCTGTCCGTTCCGGCGGCCGCCGCCGAGACGCTATGCGGCAGCCGCGACGCCGTGATGAAGCAGCTTGCCACCGAATACCAGGAATCCCCGGTCGGTCTCGGCCTCGCCAGCAACGGCGCCGTCGTCGAACTCCTGACCTCGTCCAAGGGCAGCTGGACGCTGATCGTGACCCCGCCGAGCGGGCCGACCTGCCTGATGGGCACGGGCGAGGCCTGGCAGCCGGTCGCCCGCAAGCTGATGGTCAAGGAAAGCGAGAGCTAGGAAGTTTTCGCCGGGCTGCTAATGCAACCTGGGTGCCTTCAGGAAATCTGTGCGGTTCGCCGACCTGACCTTCGTCTCCATCGTCCGCCCGTCGCGCGACAGCGTCATCGGCACCTCGACCCCGGCCGGGCCCAGGGACCAGATCCGGCGGAACAGCGGCGCCAGGGTCTTCACCGGCTCACCCGCCACCGCCAGGACCAGATCGCCGATCTTGATGCCGGCCCGCGCCGCCGGCCCGCCGCCGGCAAGCCCGGCGACCACCAGATGCCCCTCCGCCTCCATCGCATACATGCCGAGCCAGGGCCGCGCCGGATCGCGGGGGCGCCCCTGGGCCAGGATGTCGTCCAGGATCGGTTTCAAGAGGTCGACCGGCACCGACATGTTGACGTCGACCTGGCTCTTGCCCTGGCGCTCCTGCACATGGAGCGAGCCGACGCCGACCAGACGGCCATTGGGGCCGATCACCGCCGTGCCACCCCAGTTCGGGTGTGCCGGCGCGGTGAACAGAGCCTCGTCCAGAACGTATTCCCAGTAACCGGCGAACTCCCGCTTGCCGGTGACCCGGGCGGCCAGGGACCGCCGGCGGCCGCCGTGGCCGCCGACCACGACGTCGTCGCCGATCTTCACGTCGGCGCTGCTGCCGAGCGCCAGCGCCGGGAGCTTCACGCGGCCGAGCGCCTGGACCAGGCCGAAGCCGGTCGTTTGGTCATAGCCGATCGGGTAGGCCTGCAGTGCCTGGCCGCCGGCCGTCGTCAGCCAGACGCTCTCGGCCTCGGTGATCAGGTAGCCGATGGTGAGGACCAGGCCGTCCTCGCGGATGATGACGCCGTTGCCGCCCCGCTCGGTGCCGAGGATCGAGGCGGTGAAGGCGTCGTCGGGAATCCTCGCCCTGAGCGCGACCACGCACGACAGCGCCCGGTCGAGGTCGAACTCGTAGTCGGATGGTTGAGGACGAGCCTCTTCCGGGATTTCCCAGTCAGCGTTGTCGCTCATGCGTCCTAAGATAGGCGCGTCGGCCGGATTCGCGAAGGGGGTGAACGACAGCCGGCGACGTTTCGGTCCGTTGGGTGCGCAGCGCGGCAAGATCAGCCGCGGCGCCGCGCCGGGACGCCTTCGCCCGACTTGGCACCGGCGGTGGGCGCATGCTAGCTCGACCAAGGGTTCCGGGACTGGCACGCTCGATGCAACTGCCGGTATCGACCTACCTCGTGCCGCTGGCAGCAGAAGGCTACCAACCAGGATGCATATCCCGACCGACAAGCCTCTGGCGAGAAGGCGCAGGCTTCAGGCCGCGAGGCCGAGAGGGTGAGCGAGCTTTCGGCAGTCTGGCCGGCCGCCGATCTCTTCGCCGAGGGGCTATCGGGCTTCCTCTGGCGCATCGATGGCAAAGGCCGCCTGGTTGCCGCCACCAGTGGCTTCGCCCGGACCGCGGGCTTGCCGATCGGCGAGGCCGTCGGCCGCCCGTTCGCCGACCTGGTCGAAGGTCAGGCCGATCGCCGCCGCCTGGAGCAGGCGCTGGCATCCGCTGCGCCCTTCCGCGACCTGGCGCTCCGCTTCTGGCCGGCCCGGCGCTGGACCCGTATGGGCGCCACGCCGTCCGCCGACGGCCATCTCGGCATCGCCGTCGACATCGACGAGGAGCGCGCCCGGATCGGCCTGATCGAGGGCGCCCTCGACCGCCTGCCGGATGGCGTCGCCGTCTTCGACCGCGACCACCGGCTGCTGACCTTCAACGAGGCCTATCGCCGCCACAACGCCCCGATCGTCGACGCGCTGTCGCCCGGCCGGACCTTCGAGGAGCTGTTCCGGATCTCGATCGCCCGCGGGCAGTATCCGGAGCAGCCGGGCGACATCGAGGCGCTGATCGCCGAGCGGGTCGCACTCCACAAGCGGGGCGAGGGAACCTTCAAGCGGCTTCGGCCGGGCGGCGACTGGGCGCTCTATCGCTACTTCCCGCTGCCCGACGGCGGCTCGGCGACGCTGATCACCGACATTACCGAAAGTGAGCGCCAGCAGACGGAGCTGACCCGGCTCGCCACCACCGATCCGCTGACCGGCATCGCCAACCGCCGCAGCTTCTTCAACCATGCCCAGCGCGAGGTCGAGCGCGCGCGCCGCTATGGCCCGCCGCTCGGCGTCTTAGTCCTCGATCTCGATTTCTTCAAGCGGGTGAACGACACCTATGGGCATGCGGTCGGCGACGTCGTGCTGCAGAGCGTCGCCCGCCATGCGCTCTCGCAGATGCGTATCACCGACATCATCGCGCGTACCGGCGGCGAGGAGTTCGGCGCGCTCCTGCCGGAAACCCCGGCCGATGACGTCACGCGGGCGGCCGAGCGGCTCCGCCGCAGCCTGGCCGAAATGGACATCCCGACGCCCGCCGGCCCGGTCAAGGTGACGGCGAGCATCGGCTTCGCCAGCTTCATTCCCGGCGAGGACCGCATCGAGCCGGCGCTGGCCCGCGCCGATGCGGCGCTCTACCGCGCCAAGCAGAATGGCCGCAACCGGGTCGAGGCGGGCTAATAGTAGGCATGTCCGTAGCTCCGAGTCCCTTCGCCGAGACGGTCCGCCGCCATGACCGCGAACGCTACCTGACGGCGCTGTTCGCGCCTGCCGACCGGCGCGACGACCTGCTGGCACTCTATGCCTTCAACCTGGAGATCGCGCGCACCCGCGAAGCCGTGCGCGAGCCGATGCTGGGCCATATCCGCCTGCAATGGTGGCGGGATGCGCTGGACGAGATCGACGCCGGCAAGCCGCCGCGCCGGCACGAGGTGGTGACGCCCTTGGCCGATGCGATCCGCCGCCACAACTTGGCTCGCGACGCCTTCGAGCGCCTGTTGCTGGCGCGCGAGCGCGACCTCGACGACACGCCTTTCCAGACGCTGGCCGACCTCGAGGCCTATGCCGACGGCACCTCCGGCGCCCTGGTCTCCCTCGCGCTGGCCATCCTCGGCGTCGCCGATGCGGCGATGCTGGCTCGCAGTCGCCAGGTTGGCCGCGGCTATGCGCTGACCGGCCTTCTGCGCGCGGTCGGCTTCCACGCCCGGCAGAACCGCTGTCTGCTGCCAGAAAGCGTGCTGGCGGCGCACGGCACCGACCGAGAGGCCGCGCTGGCGATGAAGCCGTCGCCGGCGCTCGCCGCCGCCGTCGCCGAGGTCGCTTGGGCTGCCGAGGCGGCGCTGGCGCCTGTGCGCGTCACCTCCGCCGCTTGGCCGGCACTGGCGCCTGCGGTGCTGGCCCGCCGGCACCTCAAGGCCTTGCAGCGCACCGGTCATGACGTGTTCGCGCCCGGGCTCGCCGCCGAGCCGGGGGCGGGCGCCGTGCTGGCATTGATCACGACCTCGCTGGTGCGGAGAGCTTGATCGGCAGGGGCTCAGCCCTCAAGTCTCAGAGAGCCCGCAGGAGCCGACGATGGATATCCGCGACAATCCGGAACGCAGCCGCTACGAGATGGATGTCGAGGGCGGCGTCGCCTTTGCGACGTATCGCGCCGACGACAGGACGGTGTCGATCAACCACACCGAGGTTCCCCCGCATCTGCGCGGCCGAGGCATCGGCGACCAGCTGGTGCGGGGCGTCCTCGACGTGGTGCGGTTGAGCGGCCGCAAGGTCGTGCCGCGCTGCGGCTTCGTCGCCACCTACATCCGCCGCCATCCGGAGTATCACGACCTGCTTGCATAAGAACCTCGGTCTGCGGTCTCTTGCCGACGACTGCCGCCGACCCTGGAGGCTCGATGTCTGACGATCTCCACGAACCCTTGAACACATGGAGGGAGCTGCCCGAAGGCGAGATGCTCGCCAATGCGCGGGCGTTCTACGAGACGATGAAGCGGCGGCGAACGGTTCGAGACTTCATCGATCGTCCGGTATCGCGCGCGCTCATCGAAAGCGCTCTGCTCGCCGCGGGCACAGCGCCCTCCGGCGCCAACCAGCAGCCCTGGCATTTCGTCGTCATTGCTGATCCCGCGGTCAAGCGGCAGATCCGCGAGGCGGCGGAGGCGGAAGAACGCGCCTTCTATGCAGGGCGCGCTGGCGAGGAATGGCTGGACGTGCTGAAGCCCCTCGGCACCGACGCAGAGAAGCCCTTCCTCGAGATCGCGCCGGTCCTCATCGCCATCTTCGCGCAGCGCTACGGCCTCGACGCGCAGGGAAAGAGAGAGAAGAACTACTATGTGCCGGAGTCGGTCGGCATCGCCACAGGACTGCTGATCGCGGCCCTGCATCACGCGGGACTGGCGACACTGACGCATACGCCGTCGCCGATGGGCTTTCTCAACCGCATCTGCGAGCGGCCGGCGCACGAAAAGCCTTACGTGCTGCTGGTGGTCGGCTATCCGGCTCCGGGCTGCCGCGTGCCGCGCAAGGCCGGCATCAAGAAGCCGCTGGCCGAGATCGCGACCTTTCGCTAGGCGGCTGCGGCTCGGGTTTCTCCCAACCAGCGGTCTAGGTCGGCAAGTGCCCGGGCGCTGAGCACGCGTTTTTTCTCGCGGCCGCGGGCGTTGGTCTGGACCGGCGGGAACAGGCCGAAATTCACGTTCATCGGCTGGAAGGTCTCGGCCTTGGCGCCGCCGGTGATGTGGGCCAGCAATGCGCCGATCGCCGTGGTCGGCGGCGGCGGGGCCAGCACCCGGCCCTGGCGTTCGGCGGCGGCATAGCGGCCGACGATCAATCCCACCGCGGCGCTCTCGACATAGCCCTCGCAGCCGGTCACCTGGCCGGCGAAGCGGAGCCGCGGCATTGCCTTCAGGCGCAGCGTCGGATCGAGCAGGCGCGGCGAATTCAGGAAGGTGTTGCGGTGAAGCCCGCCGAGGCGCGCGAACTCCGCCTGCTCGAGGCCCGGGATCATGCGGAAGATCCGCACCTGCTCGCCATGCTTCAGCTTGGTCTGGAATCCGACCATGTTGTAGAGCGTGCCCAGCGCATTATCCTGGCGAAGCTGCATCACCGCATAGGGGCGGCGCTCGGTGCGCGGGTCGCGAAGGCCGACCGGCTTCATCGGCCCGT
>CAMDFP010000131.1 GCA_945897335.1 Asaia bogorensis
CATGCCGACGGCGAGGATCAACCCGAACAGCACGACGACGTTGATCGTGTAGCCGAGCCCCGCCAGAACCAGGATGCCGAGCAGGAACGACCCCGGGATGGCGACGCCGACCAGAAGGCCCGAGCTGAGGCCGAGCACGCCGACGACCACGACCATCACCAGGATGACGCCGGAGACGGCGACGTTGGTGAGGTCGGCCAGCATCACCTTGATGTTCGTCGACTGATCGTTTGAATAGGTGACGGTGACCGCCTCCGGCCAGCGCACGCGCTCGCCCTCGACGATCTGCTTCACGCCTTCGATGGTGTGGATGATGTTCTGGCCGACGCGCTTGGAGACTTCGATGGCGACGGCCGGCTGCCCGTTCATGCGGGCGACCGACTCTCGGTCCTTGAAGCCGCGGCGCACTTCGGCCAGATCGGCGATGCGGACGACCGCGTCGCCCTTTACCTTGACCGGCATCGCCAGGATGTCGGGGATGTTCTCGAAGACACCCGGAACCTTGATGGCGAAACGGCCATGCCCGACGTCGACCGAACCGGCCGGCACCAGGCGGTTCGAGCGGGTGAGGGCGCTGATGATCTGCACCGCGTCGAGGCCGTAGCTCTCCATCCGCATCGGGTCGATGACGACCTCGACCGTCTCGTCGCGGTTGCCGGCGACCTCGGCCCGCAGCACCGCGGGATTCGCCTCGATGCGCTCCTTCAGGTCGCGCGCCAGCTTGATCAGCGTGCGCTCGGGCGCCGAGCCGGACAGGGTCACGACCAGCACCGGAAACTCGCTGATCGCGACCTCGTTGATCACCGGCTCCTTGGCGGTCGGCGGCAGGTCCGGCTTGGCGAGGTCGGTCTTGCGGCGAACGTCGGCCATCGCCTTGGTCGAATTGAATCCGGCCTCGAACTCCATGACGACGTTGGCGCCGCCCTCGTAGGCGCTGGAGCGCATCTCCTTGATGCCTTCGATCGAGCGGAGCTGGGTCTCGAACGGGCGCACCAGCAGCCGCTCCGCATCCTCCGGCGAGATGCCGTCGAGGGTGAGCGCCACGTAGATGATCGGGATCTTCACATCGGGATCGCTCTCCTTCGGGATGTCACGGAAGGTGATGAGCCCGACGATCAGGATGAGGACGAGTGCCGCCAGCGTCGTCCGCTTGTTGAAGAGCGCGAGTTCGATCAATCGGTTCACGACTTGGCTCCGGCGGCCTCGAACGGCTGCGGGGCGACGCGCTCGCCGTCCTTGACGAACTCCTGGCCGACGGCGATCACGCGCGCCGTCGCCGGCAGGCCGGCGAGCCACACGCGCTCGGAATCGCCGGCGATCACCTGGGCCGGAACGAAGGAGACCTTGTCACCCGCGACTACCAGCTTGACGCCGATGCGGCCGAGGTCGTCGAGCGTCAGCACCGACGGCGGTAGCGCATGCGCGGAGGTTTGGGCGACCGGCAGGCGGAGCTCGGCGGTGACGCCCTCGACGATGCGGGCATCGGGATTGGCGACTTCCAGCTCGACCTTGAAGGTGCGGGTGGCGGCATCGCTGACCGCGCCGACATAGCGGACGACGCCTTCGACGACCGCGCCGGTCACCAGGCGCGCCGAGCCGATCTGGCCGACGCGGATCTGGCCGACTTCGCGCTCGGAGATCTGGGCCATCACCACCGCAGGGGACAGGTCGACCACGACCGCGATCGGGTTGCCGTCCTTCACATAGTCGCCGACCTCGACGACGCGCTGGTCCAGCACGCCGTCGAAGGGGGCCCGGATCTGGGTGCGCTGGACGTCGAGATCGATGCGGGCGAGGAGAGCCTTGGAGGACTCCAATGCCGCCTTGGATTCGGCATGCTTGAACTCGGGCCTGAAGCCCTTCTCGGTGAGCTGGCGGCCGGCTTCGAAGTCCATCTGGCGATGGCGCACCAGCGCCTGCGCCTCGTCCAGGCGGGCCTGGCGATCATCGACCGCGAGCTTGACGATGACCTGGCCCTTCTTCACCCGCGCGCCGCGCTCGGCCCCTATCTCGATCACCCGGCCGATGGTCTCGGCCTTGATCTCGACCTTGCGCGAAGCGGCCGTCCGGCCCTGCACGACGATCTCGATCGGCTTCGACTCGGCCTTGATCTCGAGCACCCGGACCTTGGTCAGGGGCGCCGCGGTCGACGCGGGCGCGGGTGCGGCATCGGCGTCGCGATGCCCGAACATGCCGCTCGCCATCCAGCCCGCGACGCCGGCGACGACGGCCAGCGAAAACCACCAGGAAGAGATACGCATGAGATTGATTCCTACTCGGCCGCGTCCTGACGCCGGCCCTGGAGGCCGGCGAGGAACGCGTCCCGGTTGTCGCGAAGGTAGTCGTGAAACGCGCGGTAGACGGCGAGGCCGACGCCGCGGACGAAGACGTGGCCAGGCACCTCATCGGCGCAGGCGGCGTCCTTCATCTTGGATTCGATGTGCTCGAGGCACCCTTGGTAGAGCGCGATATGGGCGTCGATCTGGCGCTGGACCCGGTGGACCGGCATCAGATGGGCGAAGAACATGAGGAAGAGGAATTCCGAACGGATGTCGTCGGGCACCGCGATCCCGGTCGCGAGATCGGTGAGCGCGTCGGCGAGCGCCCGGCGGCCGGCCGGGGTCAGTGCATAGACCCGCTTGTCGGGCTTTCCCGCCTGGGCCTCGTCACGGCCGGTGATCAGCCCGTCGGCCGCGAGCCTCGCCAGCGCCGGATAGATCGAGCCGAAGCCGGCCTTATAGAAGTGGCTGAACGGCCCGTCCTCGGCCTGCTTCTTGATCTCGTAGCCGGTGGCATCGCCGAGGCTGAGCACACCAAGGCAAAAGGTCCGAACGTCCATGGGTTTTCCGATCCGATATATATCGAAAGATCATATATCGATTGGATATATACACCTCTGCTGCGCTGCAATCAAGAACGCCGCGCGGTAATCAGGTGTATCCGGCTCCCCAGGCGGTACCCCTCCCCTTCGCGATACGGCTCCAGCCGCCGGACCACCTCGGCTTCGAGTGCGTCCCGGACGGCGCCATCCAATGCAGCGACCCGGCCGCCGGAGGTCATGTCCAGCGGCGCCCGCCAGAACGGCTCGCCGGCCTTGACGTGGCGTTCGAAGGTCACGGCCCTCTCGGCGTAATCCTTGAAACCCGCGGCGAGGAAGTCGGCCTTCATGGCCTCCGGCTCCGCGTGGCGGAAGGGATCGCGTTGGCGCGGGTCCGGCCCCAGCACGGCCTCGACGGCGCCACGGGTAACCTGGAACATCGGGTTGTCGGCGAGCGGCCCCCACACCAGGAAGGCGGCACGGCCGCCCGGCACCAGAACGCGATGAGCCTCGGCCAGCGCCGCCCGCGGCTCGGGAAAGAACATGATGCCGAAGCGGCAGGTGACGAGGTCGAAGCTGTCCGCGGCGAAGGCGAGGCGCTGGGCGTCCTGGACGACGAAGCCGGCCTCGAGGCCGCGGTCGCGAAAGCGCCTGACCGCGCCCTTCAGCATCGCCGGGACGAGATCGCTCAAGACCAGGCGGCCGCCCGGCTGGATCGCCTTGTGGAGGGTGAGGCCGGGTTCGCCGATGCCCGAGGCGAGGTCGAGGACACGGTCGCCCGGCCTGGCGCCGGCCGCCTCGACCAGCGGCTGGTTGAAGCGCTCGGCCATGCGCTCCAGCCGGTCGGCCCAGCGGTCCCAGGCCGTCGCCTGTTCGGCCCAGGCGGCGCTCTGCTCGGCGACCGACCCTGGACCGTCGCGCTCAACCATGGCCGGCGGTAATGGCGACGCCTTCGATCAGCCTCTGCGTCCCGAGCGCACTCTCCCCGTCCGAACTGCAGGGCGCCTTGGGATCTCGGGCCAGCACGGCCAGCTCGACGGCCGCCTCGACGAAGACCGAGACCTGGGCCAGCGACGCATAGCGCCCCTCGCCCGCCGCCATCAGCCGCTGGTAGCCCTCGTATTCGGGATGCCTGGCGAAGCGCTCGATGGTGAGACGGCTCGAATCCTCGCGGACCGAGATGCGGCCGAGACGACCGATCGCCTCGGCCTCGATCACCAGCTGAGCGCGGAAGCCGGTCACCTGCAGGATGCCGTAGGCGCCGGAAGGGAAGCCGAACATCGCCGCGACCGCCGGCTCGTTGGTCTCGGTGAGCTGCGGCAATGCCATCGACGTGATCGACTGCGGATCGCCGACCAGATAGCGCATCAGGTCGAGGGCGTGGCTGCCGATCGAGTAGAGCCGGTTGGGTGCGGCGATGCGCAAGCAGACGAGATCGCCGATGGTGCCGTTATGGATCAGCTCGCGCACCCGCCGCCATAGCGGCAGCCAGCGACGATTGTAGGTCACCACCAGCGGCACGCCTCGGGCCGCCGCCGCCTTGACCATCGCCTCGGCATCGCCGAGCGAGGTCGACAGCGGCTTCTCGCACCAGATGGCCTTCACCGACGGGCAGGCGAGCGCCGCCTCGAGATCGGCGCGGTGGCGGCTGGCGGGCGTGCAGATGCTGACAACGTCGGGCCGGATCGCCCCCAGCATGGTGGCGGCGTCCGGATAAATCGGCACGTCCGGGCAACGTGCCCGGTAGCGCTCGGCATTGCCGGGATCGGGATCGGCCGCGCCGATGATGCGGAAGCGATCGGCGAGATGGAGATAGGCCCCGGTGTGGCTCCAGGGCGCCTGGCGTCCCGGCTCCTCGTCGAAGCGGGAGCCGGCCTTGCCGAGGCCGATGACGGCGGCGGTGAGGGGTTCGGTCATTCTTTATCCTAACGTCGACGTTCCCTCGCCCCAACCCTCCCCCAGGACGGGGGAGGGGTCACAAAGGGCTCAGCCCTTGAACGCCACGAACTCCTGGCGTTGCTTGCCGAGACCTTCGATGCCGAGGACGACGACGTCGCCCGGCTTCAGGAACACAGGGTTCGGCTTCACGCCGCCCCCGACGCCCGCCGGCGTTCCGGTCGCGATCACGTCTCCCGGCATCAGCGTGAAGAATTCGCTGAGGTAGCTGACCAGGAAGGCGCAGTCGAAGATCATGTCCTTGGTATTGCCGTTCTGGTAGCGCTTGCCGTTGACCTCGAGCCAGATTGGAAGGGTCTGCGGATCCTTGATCTCGTCGGTGGTCACCAGCCAGGGGCCGAGCGGACCGAAGCCGTCATTGGCCTTGCCCTTCTGCCACTGGCCGTTCCGCTTGTGCTGCCATTCACGCTCGGAGACGTCGTTGCAAATGGTGTAGCCGGCGACGTAGTCGAGCGCGGTCTCCTTGCTGACCAGGCGTGCCGGGCGGCCGATGACGATGGCGAGCTCGGCCTCCCAGTCGGTCTTCTGCGATCCCTTCGGGATCATGATCGGATCGTTCGGCCCGCCGATCGAGGTGTCGAACTTGTTGAACAGGATCGGCTCGCTCGGGATCGGGATGGGATTCGTGCTCTCGGCGATATGGTCGCGGTAGTTGGCGCCGATGCAGAGATACTTGCCGATCCGGCCGACCGGGGCGCCGAGCCTGGGATTGCCCGAGACCAGCGGCAGGCTCTTCGGATCGAGCGCCTTGATGCGGGCTAAGCCCTCGGGCGTCAGCACGTCACCGGCGATGTCGGGCACATGGGCCGAGAGATCACGGAGCTTGCCGTCGGCATCGATCAGGCCGGGCGTCTCGGCGCCCTTTGCGCCGTAGCGGACGAGCTTCATCGCCTTGGTTTCCTTTGCGAAATTCTGGGGCGCCGATAGTATGGCGCAAATGGCGGCGCTGCCAAGCGCCGGGGTAAATTGCCGGAGTAGGCCGAATGCGGGCGGTGATCGTCGGGGTCGCTCACTGGCATGCGCAGATGTATGCCGACGCGCTCGCTGCGCTCGGATCGCCCGTGCTGGGCACCTCCGATCTCGACCCCGATGCCGGCCGCACCGCGGCCGAGAAGCTGAAGCTTCCGTTCGAGGCCGATGCGGCAGCGATGCTGGATCGCCTCAAGCCCGAGATCGCCTTCGTGCTTCCCCGCCACGACCGGGCAATGGCCGAGGCGACACCGGTCATGGCTAGACGCATTCCTTTCCTGATCGAGAAGCCGATGGGCCGGACCGGCATCGAGGCCCGCGCCGTCGCCGAGGCGGCAAAGAAGGCCGGCATCTTCGCGGCCTCCGCGCTCGCCAACCGCCAGCTCGCGATCTGGAAGCGGTTCGACGAGCTGAAGCAGTCGGGCCTGCTCGGCACGGTCATGCACGCGCATTTCCGCACCGTGAACGGTCCACCCGGGCGCTATCGCGACTGGGGCGTCGGCTGGATGCTGGAGCCGAACATCTCGGGCGGCGGCGCGCTCCGCAATCTGGGATTCCATGCCGTCGACGCGGCGCTGACGATCGCCGGCGGCCGACCGGTCGCGGTGCGCGGTGCCAGCACGACCCGGCACGCCTACGCCCTGCCGGTCGAGGAGTTCGCCACCGCCGTGGTCGCCGTCGACGGCGGCCCGGTCGTGACCGTCGAGGCCGGATACTCCTACGCCGCCGGCGGCGGCGACATGGAATGGCGGATCGCGGCGACCGGGGCCTATCTGCGCGAGACGCGCGGCCGGCTCGAGGTCCGCCTCGCCGACGGCACGCTGGAGGCGACCGACGTGCCGCTACCCGGATATCATCGCCTCACCGAGGACATTCTGAGGCGGCTCAAGGACGGACGGCCGCCCGCGGCGGACGTCGAGGATTGCGCCCGCGCCGCCGAGCTCATCGACCGCATCTACGACGCAGCAGAACAAGGGAGGACTTCATGAAGAAGACGCTACTCGCCGCAGCCGCGCTCGGCCTGGCATTGGCCGCGCCGGCCGGGACCCAAGCCCAGACGACGCTCAAATTCGTGCCGCAGGCGGACCTGCGCATCCTCGACACCGCCTGGACCACGGCCGCGATCACCCGCAACCACGGCTACCTGATCTACGAGCCGCTGTTCTCCTACGACTCCAAGAACGAGCCGAAGCCGCAGGCGGTCGAGTCCTGGACGGCGAGCGCGGACGGGCTCACCTGGACCTTCACCATGCGCCCCGGGATGACCTTCTCCGACGGCACGCCGATCACCGCCAAGGACGCGGCCGCTTCGCTGGAGCGCTGGTCGAAGCGGAAGGCGAGCGGCACCACCATGCGCGCCCGCATGGCGGCGATCACGGTCAAGGACGACCGCACCTTCGAGATGACCTTCAAGGAGCGCTTCGGCCTGGTGCTGGAGACGCTGTCGGACGCGATCCAGCCCAGCTTCGTGCTGCGCGCCCAGGATGCCGCGGCCGATCCCTTCACCCAGATCCAGTTCAAGGAAGTCGTGGGATCCGGCCCCTTCACTTTCGTCACCGAGGAATGGGTTCCCGGCAGCAAGGCCGTCTACAAGAAGAACGCCAGCTACAAGCCGCGCCCCGAGGCGCCGGACGGGTTCTGGGGCGGCAAGATCGCCAAGCTCGACCGCATCGAGTGGATCTACATCCCCGACGCCAATACCCAGGTCCAGGCGCTGATCCGGGGCGAGGTCGACGTCGTCGAGATCCCGGCGGTCGACCTGCTGCCGCTCCTGAAGAAGGCACCGAACGTCAGGGTCGAGGTGATGGACAAGCTGGGAAGCCAGAGCTTCTTCATGCTCAATGCCCATGCCGCACCGCTCGACAAGCCCGAGATCCGCCAGGCGCTGGCCCTGATCGTCGACCAGGCGCAGTTCCTGACCGCGACCATCGGCAATCCCGACTACGAGAAGGTCTGCTTCTCGATCATGGCCTGCGGCTCGCCGAACGAGAGCAATGTCGGCATGGCCGACTTCACCAAGGCGAACATGGCCAAGGCGAAGGAGCTTCTGAAGAAGGCCGGCTACAACAACGAGCCGGTAGTGCTGATGGACCCGACGGACCAGCACATCCTGCACCAGATGGCGGTCGTGATGGCGCAGTTCATGCGGGACGCCGGCATCAACGTCGACCTGCAGGCCAATGACTGGAGCGCCGTGGTCACGCGCTCGGCCCGCGGCGACAAGCCGGGTCCGGGCTCGCCCGGCTGGCACATGCATCCGAGCTGGGCGCCGGCTCGCGTCGTCTCGAGCCCGCTCACGGCAACGCAGCTGCGGGCCCCCTGCAACACCACCACCTTCGTCCCGGCGCCTTGCGACCAGGAGCTGGAGAATCGGAAGAGCCGCTTCTTCGCCGCGGCGACCCTGCCCGACCGCAAAGCGGCGATGGATTCGCTGCAGCAGCGCTTCTACGATGTCATGCCCTATGTCGTGACCGGACAGTTCCTGGCCCCGAAGGCCTGGCGCGACAACGTCACCGGCATGGTCAACGCCAGCGAGTTCATCTTCTGGAACGTCGAGAAGAAGTAGGAAGAGGCGTCGCGAAGCCCGCCGTCATGTCCCCTCTCCCGGCGCAGCCGGGGGAGGGTTAGGGAGGGGGCGAGCGAAGCGAGAGCGTCTCGTTCTACGAGCAGCGAAGCATCCGACCTCGCTTCGCTCGCCCCCACCCAGCCCTCCCCCGCTGCGCGGGAGAGGGCTCCAAAACTCAACTCAGTCGCCGTGATGATGCGACAGGTGACCGGTGGCGCTGGCCAGATCATCGAGGATCGGACAGTCGGGTCGGTCGTCGCCGTGACAGCGATGCGCCAAGGTCAGCAGCGCCGAGCGCATGCCCTGCAGCTCGGCGATCTTGCCGTCGATGGTGGCGACGCGATCGAGCGCGATCTTCTTGACCTCGCCCGACGCCCGCTCTCGATCGCGATAGAGCGCGAGCAGCTCGCGACACTCTTCGATGGTGAAGCCGAGGCCGCGGGCGCGATGGACGAAACGTAACGTTGCAACGTCCTTGTCGGAGTAGTCGCGATAGCCGTTGCCGCGTCGTTCCGCCGGCTGAATCAAGCCGACGGACTCGTAGTAGCGGATGGTCTTGGGCGGCATGCCCGAACGTTCAGCGGCGGCGCCGATGTTCATCAGCGTTGATCCTCTACTCCTCCTCCCGAACCTCAGCCTGCCTTGCGAATCGCCCGGGGGCAAGATGCGTCAGATGACTTCGTCCTTGCGGGAGGTGGTCTCGCCATATCGTCTGAGCGCCGGTTCCTTCAAGCCCTTGTAGACGTCGGCGAGCGTCTCGTTGACCTTGCGGTTCTCGCTTTCGAACAGGCTGTTTCCTTTCAGATCGCCGTCGACCAGGAACGGCCCGAAGTTCTCCACCTCGAACACCCACATCGCCTGGGCGATCCCGAGTTCCTTCAGCCAATAGACGTCGCGCACGCGCTTGATGCCGCGGCCGAGCAGCGCTCCGGTGCCGTAGCCCACGGTGGTGAGGTAGACCGCACCGTTCGGAACGAAGCGCTCGCGGTAATCCTCCTCCGACATCCCGCCCTTGCCGATGATCATCTTGCAGCCGGACACATCGAACCAGCGCTGCATCCATTGGGAGAAGCGGAAGCTGGCGGTCGCCGTCACCGCCCCGACGTGATAGCTGCCGTCCGGCCTGACCGAGGCGGCCGGAGAGCAGTGGAAGTTGACGTTGGAGATCGAGGCGAGGTCGACCGGCGGCGCCACGCCGTCGGCGAGGATGCGCTTGTAGACGCCCTCGCGCCCGGTATAGAGCGGGCCGTCGAGATAGACGATGGTGCCGGCCTCGAGCTTCGCCAGATCCTCCGGCATCACCGGCATCTTGAGGCGGATCTCTTTCATTCCACGCTCTCCCGCCGGTAGTAAGGGGTGAACCAGCCCGGATCGCCGCGGTACTCGATGGTGCCGTCGCCATGCAACCGCGCGACGGCGCGCCGCGAGGAGAGGCAGAAGGCATGCACGCTCATCGGCATGCCGCCGGTATGCGTGTGCGCCACCTCGACATGGCAGTCCACCACCATCGAGGAGCCGACGAAGCCCATCGGTCCCATGCCGATCCTGTTGCCGAGCTCCTTCAACTCCACTTCGAGCGTAGCGATCTTGGGATCAGGGTTGCGGTCGCCGACGACACGAAGGCAGGCCGCCTGCTTGCCTATCGTCATCGCCGTATCTTTCGATCCGCCTAGGCCGATGCCGATGATCGCCGGCTGGCAGGCGAGCCCGCGGCGGCCGAACTGCACCAGCACGTCGAGGAAGAACTTCTTGATGCCGTCGATGCCGTCGGCCGGGAACAGCATGCGGTAGTCGGTTCCGAACAGCCCGCCCTTGTGCACGGTGGTGATGTCGACCCAGTCGGCATCGGGCTCGAAGGAGTATTCGACCTCGGGCGCCCGGATGCCGATGTTGTTGTTGTTGTCGGCACGGGTCAGCGGATGGACGCGGTTGGGCCTGAGCGGCACGTCGCCGGTCGCCCGCGCCAGCGCTCGGCGCAGCGACTTCTCCAGCGCGACGAAGCCGCCCTCCACCCTGGCCTCGTTCCCGGCCTTCACGTAGAAGCGCGGCAGGCCGGTATCGGCGCACATGGCCCGGCGGTCGGCCTCGGCCGCCTCCCAGTTCTCGACCATGGCCTTCAGCACGAACTTCGACAGCTCGTTCTTCTCCGTCTCCAGCATTGCCCTTATGCCGTCGGAGTAGTCGCGCGGGATGACGATGGCGGCCTGGCGGGTGATCTCGTAGGCCGCATCCTCGATGGCGGAGGCCGGGATCATGCGAGGCTCTCGCCCGGCCTGACACGGGTGAAGGCGACGGGTTCGGTGGTCACGGCGATATGCCCTCCTTCGAGAGTGACGAAGGTATTCTCCGAGAGATCCAGACGTCCCGTCTCCGGAAAGTCGGATCGATAATGCGCCCCGCGGGAGTCGTCCCGACGTTTCGCCGCCGCCGCGATGGCGCGGCTGGTCAGGATCAGGCTGTCGAGGCTGAGCCAGTCGGCCCAGGTGAGGTTGAAGGCGCGGCCGGTGTCGGCGAGGCCGGTCTCGCCGAGCTCCTCGGACAGGTCCCATAGGGCCGTCTGGCCGCGGACCAGGCTCTCCTCGCTGCGGATGATGCCGACATCGTCCCACATCAGGCGATAGAGCCGCTCGCGGAGCTGGTTGAGGTCGCCGGGCTTCCGCGAGAACGGGCGGAGCGCATCGGAGACGGCAGCCTCGATCGCCGCTTCGTCGGGAGCAACGATGGCCCCCTCGGCCTTGGCGAAGGCAGCCATGGCCTCGCCTGCGATGCCGCCGAAGACGGTCGAGTTGGCGACGCCGTTGCCGCCGAGACGATTGGCGCCGTGGACGCCGCCGGTATCCTCACCGGCCGCGAACAGCGCCGGGAGCGAGGTGCGGCAGTCGAGTCCGTAGACGACGCCGCCCATCATGTAGTGAGCGGTCGGCACCACCTCGACCCGACCCGAGACCAGGTCGAAGCCGACATCGGCGCAGCGCGTCACCATGCCCTTGAACTGGCGCCGGACCATCTCCGGATCAAGATGCGCCATGGTGATGAAGACGCCGCCGTTCGGGCCGGTACGGCCGGCCTTCATCTGGTCGTACATGCCGCGGCTGACGACATCGCGGGTCGCGCGCTCGTTGCGCGGGTCGTATCTGTGCATGAAGCGCTCACCCGAGCCGTCGAGAATGTGGCCGCCGGCACCGCGCAGGCCCTCCTCGATGATCGTTCCGGTGATGCGCGTGTCGACGCCGGCGATCAGCCCGGTCGGATGGAACTGCACCATCTCCATGTCGCGGAGCTTCAGGCCCGCCCGGAGCGCCATGGCGAGCCCGTCGCAGGACTTGTCGCCTGAAGGCGTGTGGTAGAGGTACATGGTCGGGCCGCCACCAGTCGCCAGCAGCACGGCCTTGGCGGCGACGAAGCGGAATGTCCCGGTCCTGATGTCCAGCATCAGCACGCCCGCCAGCCGCTGGCCGTCGCGTGACGGGACCAGCGCCAGCGCGCGGTGCTCCTCCATCCGCTTGATGCCGCGCGCCCACACCTGCTCGGCCAGTCGATTGATGATCTCGATGCCGGTCAGGTCGCCCTTGTGCACGGTGCGGTCGACGGTCTGGCCGGCGAAGGCCTTGAAGTGCAGGCGGCCATCGGGATTGCGGTCGAAGAAGCAGCCCCAGCGGTTCTCCAGCTCGACGATGCGTTCGACCGCGCCTTCGACCAGCCGCCAGGCGAGATCCTGGTGGTTCAACCACTTGCCGCCTTCGATCGTGTCCATGAAGTGGCGTTCGAGCGAGTCGCCCGGAGCCAGCGCCACGTTGTATCCGCCCTGGACCATGCGGGTGCAGCCGCTCTTGCCGAGCAGGCCTTTCACCGCGACGGTAATCTCGAGGTTCGGGTCCTTGTCATGCGCATGCAGCGCTGCCAGCAGCCCGGCGCCGCCGGAGCCCAGAATCAGCAGGTCGGTCTGGTGATGCTCGATCCCGGTCATGCGAAGGACCTCAGTATGAAGCCGGCCCCGACGGCGAGCGCCGCCGCAGCGGCCCAGCCGATCCAGTCCTTCTGACGATCACTCCACGGCAGCAGCTCGATCGCCAGCAGCCGAAGGCCGCCGAACGCGTGGATCGCGAGCAGGACGACGAGGCCCGCCTCCGCCGCCTTGACCAGCGGCTGCGCCGACCAGACGAGAAACCTGTCGAGCGCCGCGGTCTCAACCGCGAGACCGAGGACGATCAGGTGAACCGGCAGAAACAGCGCCAGCGCCACGCCCGAGATCCGGTGGACGAGAAACGCGCGGTATGAGCGGTGCTTGCGCATCAGGCGATGACCTGGACGGCGCGAAGGCCGAGAAGCAACAGCAGCAGCGCGAAGGCCAGGGACGATAGATCGAGCGAACGGCCGCTCCACGCGGTCCATTCGCGGATGACGACGCGAAGGCCGATGGCGCCATGAATCGCCGCAGCGACGACGAAGAGCGCGTAGGTCGCCGGCCACAGCGCCGAGGAGCGGGTACGCCCGAGGATCTCGGCGGCCGAGAGCCCGCCGGAGACCGCGTAGAGGATGACACCGAGATGCAGGAAGACCAGCGGCGCCAGCACCAGCGCCGATCCCCGCTGGGCGATGTGGAGCCAGAGCTCGAGCCGT
>CAMDFP010000132.1 GCA_945897335.1 Asaia bogorensis
AGCAGCTTGACCACCGATTCGAAGGCGATGGCCAGCATCATGCCGCGGTGCTGCTCCGAGGCGGACACGTTGCGGACGCCGAACAGGATGGTGAACACCGCCATCAGCGCCGCGACGATGAACGAGGTATCGGTGAAGGGCGAGCTGGAGAGGCCGTCGCCGCCGAGGCCGGGGCCGGCGATCGCGGTGAAGCTGGATGACACCGCCTGGAGCTGGAGCGCGATGTAGGGGAGTGCGCCGACCGAGGCGATGAGCGTGGCGCTGACCGCAACCGCCCGGCTCTTGCCGTAGCGCGATCCCAGGAAATCCGCGATCGAGGTGACGTTGTGGCGCTTCGCCGTGGTGATGATCTTCCGCAGCATCGGATACCCGGCGAGCACCACCAGCACCGGGCCGACGTAGATCAGGATGAAGTCGGGGCCGGAGGTCGCTGCCCGCCCGACGGCGCCGTAGAAGGTCCAGGAGGTGCAGTAGATGGCGAGCGAGAGCCCGTAGACCACCGGCCCGAGCCGGCTCGACGACCACGCCCGCGCATGGCGGTCGCCGACATAGGCGACGGCGAACAGCAGCCCGAGATAGGCCAGCGACAGGCCGAGGACGACGGTTTCCTGGAGCAACGGGCGGCCTCCCCTCCAACCCTTCGTCTTCGTCGCATTAAGCCCTCCGCACCTGCCCCTGTCCACGTCCGCGGCACGCCGGTATGGTGCGGCGCATGGACGGAATGACGGACGCGGCAGCCCGCGCCAGCCTCGGCAGCTTCGACTACGTGATCGTCGGCGCCGGATCCGCCGGCTGCGTGCTGGCCAACCGGCTCTCGGCCGATGCGAACGTGTCGGTGGCGCTGCTGGAGGCAGGCGGGCGGGACAACTATCTCTGGATCCACATCCCGGTCGGCTATCTCTACACGCAGAACAACCCCGAGACCGACTGGTGCCTGAAGACCGAGGCCGAGCCCGGCCTCAACGGCCGCGCCCTCAACTATCCGCGGGGCCGCGTGCTGGGCGGCTGCTCGGCGATCAACGGCATGATCTACATGCGTGGCCAGGCGCGGGACTACGACCGCTGGCGCCAGCTCGGCAATGCCGGCTGGGCCTGGGAGGACGTGCTTCCCTATTTCAAGCGCTCCCAGCACCAGATGCGCGGCGCCGACGACCATCACGGAACCGGCGGCGAGTGGATCGTCGACGAGATGCGGCTCTCCTGGGAGATCCTCGATGCCTTCCGCGAGGCCGCGGCCGAGGTCGGCATTCCCAGGACCACCGACTTCAACCGCGGCGACAACGAGGGCTGCGGCTATTTCCAGGTGAACCAGAGGCGCGGCGTGCGGCTCAGCACGGCGCAGGCCTTCCTGAAGCCGGCGCGGCGGCGTCCCAACCTCAAGGTCTTCACTCACGCCGAAGCGGAACGCGTCCTGATGAAGGACGGCCGGGCAACCGGCGTGACGCTGCGCCATCGCGGTATCCCCATGCGCATCGAGGCGCGGGGCGAGGTGATCCTCGCCGCCGGCGCCATCGGCTCGCCTCAGCTCCTTCAGGTCTCGGGAGTCGGTCCGGGCGCATTGCTGGCCGAGCACGGCATCGCTGTCGCCCATGATCTCCCGGGCGTCGGCGAGAACCTGCAGGACCATCTGCAGCTCCGTCTCGCCTTCAAGGTCAGCAACACCAAGACGCTGAACGAGCGTGCCAGCCGCCTGCTCGGCCGCATGGGCATGGCGCTCGAATACGCTTTCCTCCGCCGCGGTCCGATGACGATGGCGCCGAGCCAGCTCGGTGGCTTCGCCAAGAGCGATCCGGCACTGGAGACTCCAAATCTCGAGTATCACGTGCAGCCGCTCAGCCTGGAGCGTTTCGGCGAGCCGCTGCACCCGTTCCCGGCCTTCACCGCGTCGGTCTGCAACCTCCGACCGGAAAGCCGCGGTCACGTCCGCATTCGCGATGCCGATGCCCGCACGCCGCCGGCGATCCGGCCGAACTACCTGGCGACCGAGACCGACCGGTGCGTCGCGATCCAGGCGATCCGGCTCACCCGCCGCATCGCCGGCGCCAAGGCGCTCGCCCGCTTTACGCCCGAGGAGTTCAAGCCGGGGCCGCAGCTCCAGTCGGATGCCGAGCTGGCGAAAGCCGCCGGCGACATCGGCACCACCATCTTCCACCCGGTCGGCACCTGTCGTATGGGACATGACGCGGCCGCAGTGGTCGACGACCGGCTCAGGGTTCACGGCGTCGGCGGGCTTCGGGTGGTCGATGCCTCGGTGATGCCGACCATCACCTCGGGCAACACCAATGCGCCGACGATGATGATTGCCGAGAAGGCCGCCGTCATGATCCTGGCCGACCGGAGGGCCTAGGAGCCTACCCCGCGACCTTCCGCCGCTTGCCCGGTCGCCGCCCACGCTGCTAACAACCCTACCGTCATTGGGGAGTAGCCGCCCGCGCTTTAAGCGGGGTTCGCGTCAACACACTTGGCCTAAAGGCCATGGCGCGATCGGCACCGGCCTTCGGGCCGAAGCATGGCGAGACCTTTGGCATCGGCGCTCCGACTCAACGATGGGATCGGGCCGGGCGCGCCGTGCCATGGGCTTTCTCCCCGCCCGATCCCCGATGTGAGCCTCATGGATGCCTTCCTCGTTTCGCTCGGGGTCGTGGCGGTCGCCGAGATCGGCGACAAGACCCAGCTTCTCGCCTTCGTGCTCGCGGCACGCTTTCGCCGCCCCTGGCCGGTGATCGCCGGCATCGCGGTCGCGACGCTGCTGAACCACGGCATTGCCGGCTGGCTCGGCGTCTTCCTCGCCGGCTTCGCCGACGCCCAGTGGCTCCGCTGGCTGATCGGTGGCTCCTTCCTCCTCTTCGCTGCCTGGGCGCTGATCCCCGATCGCCTCGACGACGAGCCGCGCGCCGCGGACTCGGCCGGTGCGTTCATCGCGACCACGATCGCCTTCTTCCTGGTCGAGATCGGCGACAAGACCCAGATCGCGACGATCGCCCTCGCCGCGGCCTATCAATCCCTGTTCGCCGTAACGCTGGGGACCAGCCTCGGCCTCCTCCTCGTCAACGTGCCGGCCGTGGTGCTAGGTGAAAGAGCCGCCAAGCGGTTGCCGATGGCCTGGATCCGACGAGTGGCGGCGGTAGGGTTCGTCGGGCTCGGGATCGCGACGCTGATGGGTTGGATCGGTCCCTGAACGGTGTTGCCGTCCCGGTCAGGCGCCGTCGTATAACTGGCCGGTGACTCTCCAGGCGCGACTCGAAGCCGCTCTCGACGACCATCGCTCCGGGCGCCTCATCGAGGCGATCGCGGGATATCGCCATGTGCTTGCGAACGAGCGGGACAATGCCACCGCCGAAGCCATGCTCGGGGTCGCACTGGCTCAGACCGGGGTACCCGAGGAAGGTCTGTCGCGGCTGCGGCGCGCGGCGGCGCTGGTGCCCGATGATGCCGGGTTGCACGAGAACCTAGGGGCTTGCCTGGATCAGGCCGGGAAGCGCGCTAGGGCCGGCCTGTCCTATCTGCGCTCATCGGCACTCGCGGCGGGTGCCGGCAGCGCACTCGCCGCGGCGGCGGCGGCCCGGATCGATGCGGGGTTGCCGGATGCGCTTCGCCTCTTCAGGCGGGCCATGGCGCTCTCGCCGGCCGACGCCAAGTGGTGGGCGGCCCTCGGCGAAGCCGCGTTGAAGCTGCGCCTGGCCGATTTCGCGGTCATATGCTTTCGGCGTGCGCTGGCTCTCGGCTGCGTCCGTTCATACGCCCTTGACCGCCTCGCCGAGGCCTTGCTGCGTACCGGCGAGGTCGAGAAGGCGGCGGCGGCCTACGAGGCGCTCATGGCGCCGATGCGGGCGTCGCGATGGTATCGTCCGGAACTCGCCGAAAGGGCAGGACCGGCCAGCGGCTCCGACAGCTTCCGTGTCACCTCCGCTCCGAAGCTTCGCCACGACATCCTGCAGTTCGAGTACCTGGTGGAGAGGGGCCTCCTGCCGCCGTCATTCGCCGATACCATCGATCGCTACCGCGCGCTGTTGGCGCGATCGGCGGGTCGGGCGACAGACGGGCCCTGCTTCTTCATGACCGAGGCGGAGCGGGAGGTTATCGAGGACACATACAATCGGGTCGTTCATCTCTATCGCCCCAGGCGGTTTGGGAGTGAAGTCCTGAACGCGGCGGTCGACTGGTCAGCGGCCGAGCGGCGCTATGCGGCGACGGACGCCGGCATCCTCGTGGTCGACGGCCTGCTCTCCGCCGATGCGCTGGCAGATCTCAGGCGACTCTGCCTCGAATCGACGCTCTGGTTCGACGACCGTCATCTCGGCGGCTATCTCGGCGCCATGCTGCGCGACGGCTTCTCGGCGCCGGTTCTCCTCCGGATCGCGAGCGAACTCAAGCGGCGGATGCCAGCGATCTTCCGCGACCTGCCGCTGGCCCAGATGTGGGCCTACAAATACGACAGCCGGCTCGAGGGCACGGCGCTGCACGCCGATTCGGCCGCCATCAACGTCAACTTCTGGATCACCCCGGACGAGGCCAACCTTGCAGAAGGGCGGGGAGGTCTCGTCGTCTTCGACCGGCGTGCGCCGGATGAATGGGAGTTCGAGACGTACAACAACGACCAGCCGGCGATCCGCCAGTTCCTCGCCGAGAGCGAGGCGAAGAGCGTGGTCGTTCCCTATCGCTGCAATCGGGCGGTCATCTTCCATTCCGATCTCTTCCATCGCACCGACGACCTGACCTTCAGGGACGATTACGCGAGCCGGCGGATCAACGTCACTATGCTGTTCGGCAGGCGCGGCGAGTGACATTTGACCGGCCCTGCGGCCGCCGCTAATCATCACTCCGTCCAAGTCTTGGCGGGCGCGTCGGACGAACCCCTCGGCGGCCTCTCGAACCTGCAAAGACATTCAACGCGTCCTGAATCGCCCTTGGAGGTCGAAGATGCTCCGTCTTGCCGCCGCCGTTCTCGCCGTCATCGCCGCGTCTCCCGCCATCGCCCATACCGGCGGCTCGGTCGGTGCCGGCCTGGCTTCGGGCTTCGCTCATCCATTTTCGGGTCTTGACCATCTTCTGGCGATGATCGCCGTCGGCCTCTGGGCGGCGCAGAACAGTGGGCGTGCCGTCTGGCTGCTGCCGATCGCCTTCCCGGTGGCAATGGCGCTGGGTGCTGTGGCCGGCGCCTTCGGCATCGCCTTCCCGGCGGTCGAGATCGGCATTGCGCTTTCAGTGCTGGCGCTGGGCGTTCTGGTGGCCTTCGCCGTCCGCCTGCCGGGAGTCGGTGGCGCGACCCTGGTGGCGGTCTTCGCTGTCCTGCACGGACACGCGCACGGTGCCGAGGTACCGGCGGCGGCTGATCCGATCGCCTATGGCGCGGCTTTCATTCTCGCCACCGTCGTCCTGCACTTGGTCGGCATCGGCCTTGGCCTGGCACTCAAGGCGCCGCACATCGTGCGCGCTGGCGGGGCGGCCATCGCCGTCGCCGGCGTCGCCCTGATCTCCGTCCTCTAAGGACCTAGCGTCCGGCGGCGTCTGCCAGGAGCCCGAGGCAGGCGTCGCGATCGAGGGTGAAGTCGGAGGCGATCCAGGCATCCTCGACCCGGCGTAGGGCCGCACCGAGCTGCGGGCCGGCGGCGAGGCCCAGACGCTGTGCATCCTCGCCGCTCACCGGCAATTTGGGTCGACGCCAGGATTCCGCATCGCTGATCCATGACCTGAAGCGATCGTCGCCGGTTTCGGCAAGCGCGAGCCACGCGGCATCGCGGATCCGGATAACCTCATGAGCGTAGAGCAGGCGGCGACGGCCGCGCGCGTCCGCATCGAGTGCCAGGGCCAGTGGCGGACACATCTCGATCAGCCGTCTTGCCTCGGCATTCGACAGGCGGAGCCTGGCGGCGGCTTCATCCCCGCCGCGCTCGAGCAGCGCGCCGAGGCGGCGAAGCGGATCTGGCGTCGATTCCAGCGCGACGAGACTGCGGAGACGGTCGTGCCGCGTTGCCGTGGGCAAAATGACGGCCAGGACACCGGCATCGGCCATGAGCCCGATCGCCGAGTCCGCCCGCGGCCCGGCCAGGAGGCGGAACAGCTCCTGGCGGATCCGCTCGCCGGACAACGCGGCGGTTAGCGAAGCCAACGCTCGGCACGCCGCCAGTGACGCCACGTCCGGGTCACCCTTGCCGAAGCGGGCATGGAAGCGGAAGAAGCGGAGGATACGCAGCGCATCCTCCTGGATGCGCTGCGTCGCCTCGCCGATGAAGCGCACGCGGCCGGCGGCGAGGTCGGCGACGCCGTCGAAGTAGTCGTGAAGCCGTCCGTCCGGATCGGCATAGAGCGCGTTGATGGTGAAGTCCCGGCGTGCCGCGTCTTCCTGCCAGTCGTCGGTGAAGGCGACCCGAGCCCGTCGTCCGAAGGTCTCGACGTCGCGCCTCAGCGTCGTCACCTCGAAGGGCCGTCGGCCGGCGACCACGGTGATCGTCCCATGCTCGATGCCGGTCGGTCGGGTAGAGAGGCCGGCTTCGGCCGCAAGGCGCATCACGGTCTCCGGCGGATCGGGCGTCGCCAGGTCGACGTCGGCGGCGGCCTCGCGTCCGATCAGGGCGTCGCGTACGGCGCCCCCGCAGAACCGTACGCTGGCGCCGTCCCGGGTCAGCGCCGCAATCACCCGGCGCGTCTCCGGCGCCGTCATCCAGTCCGGCAGCGGGGAGAGACGGTCGGTCAGGGCGGCACCTGCTTCGAGGCGCCGGGCACCACCCGGTCCCCTTCCAGATGCGGAGGGACGTAGACGCTGCCCGGCTCGTCGCCGGAATAGAGCGTCGTCGCGAGCAGCACCACCGCCGCGATGGCGATCCCGGCCGAAGCCAGGACGAACCACGGCACGTCGCCGAGCCGTGGCATCGTTTCGGGCGTACCCGCAGCGAGGGCACGCCGGCGTTCGTAGGCAAACCACAGGAAGTACACCGTGGACGGCAGCGCCAGCGGCAGCAGGATGGTGAGCAGGATGCGGATCACGGGTTGAGCCTCTCGGCGAGGTTCACCAGCATTCCGGCGGTGACGCCCCAGATGTAGTAGCCGCCATAAGGCAGCACGTAGAAGTGCCGGACGACGCCCTGCCACTCCCGGCTGTGGCGCTCGTGATTATTGGGATCGACGATGAAGGCGAGCGGCACCTCGAAGACCTCGGCCACTTCGAAGCGGTCGGGCGCGAGGTCGAAGGGCGGCGTCACCCAGCCGACCACCGGCGTGATCTCGAACCCGGTCCGCGTGCGGTAGATGCCAAGCCGGCCGATCACCTCGATGTGGTGACGGGTGAGGCCGATCTCCTCCTCGGTCTCGCGCAGGGCCGCGTCCTCGGGCGAAGAATCGCTCTCCTCAATGCGACCGCCGGGAAAGCTGATCTGGCCGGCGTGGTGATGCAGGTGTTCGGTCCGACGGGTCAGCAGCACCGTCGTGCCCTCGGATCGGGCCACCAGCGGCACCAGCACGGCGGCGGCCCTGAGCCGGTCGGCCGGCAGCATGCCCGGGTTGAGATCATGGTCGCCGCGGTCACGCTCCGAGTCGGTCAGGCGAAGGCGGATGTCGGAGGGCTTCAGGCTCATGCCTCGACCGGTCCCAGCGGGAAGAAATGCCCATGGCTGCGCACGCCGAACATCGGTTTGCCGTCGATCGTCTCCTCCTCGCCGAGGTCCACCAGGTGATAGTAGACCGGCCTGAGGATCCGCGCCTCCAGCCGGCCGCGCACATGCACATAGGGCGAGGGTGCTCCGCTCGCTAGATCGTGATCGACTCGGATCGGGTGCTCCGGGCCGGCTTCGACCTCGTCGTCGAGGTTGGTGCGGAAGCGCAGGATGCGGCTCGCTCCTTCGCCTTCGGACATCACCTCGACCGCTGTGAACGGCACATCCTCGACGACGATGCGTCCGCGCTCGACCGGCGTGACCAGGCGGTACTCGCCGTCGTCGTCGCGCCGGAGCACCGAGGCAAAGAGCTTGACCAACGGTTTGCGACCGATCGGCGAGCCGTGGTAGTACCAAGTGCCGTCACGGCCGATCGCAATGCCGAAATCGCCGCAGATCGCGGCGCCCGGATCGAAGTCCGGGGCACGATTGTTACCGCTCGTCGGGGCCGTCATTTCAGGGCGTTCTCTCCTGCAAAAGAGGATACCGGATTCCGTGAGCGCTGCCGAGCCGATCCCCGCCGAAGGTGCCGCGCTGGTCGCGGAAATCGAAGCCCTTGGACAGCGCCTGGCGCTGGTGCGAGAGCGCGTCCACCGTGTGATCTTCGGCCAGGAGTCGGTCGTCGACCAGACTATGGTGACGCTGCTTTCCGGCGGCCATGGCCTCCTGATCGGCGTTCCTGGCCTCGCCAAGACCCGACTCGTCGAGACGCTCGGCGTCGTGCTGGGCCTAGAGGAGAAGCGGGTGCAGTGCACGCCGGACCTGATGCCGGCCGACATCATCGGCTCCGAGGTGCTGGAGGAAGGCGAGGGTGGTCGCCGCGGCTTCCGCTTCATCCAGGGCCCGGTCTTCTCCCAGCTGCTGATGGCTGACGAAATCAACCGCGCCAGCCCGCGCACCCAGTCGGCGCTGCTGCAGGCGATGCAGGAGAAGCGGGTCTCGGTCGGCGGCCGCTATCACCCGCTGCCGCAGCCTTTCCACGTACTGGCGACGCAGAACCCGTTGGAGCAGGAGGGCACCTATCCGCTGCCCGAAGCCCAGCTAGACCGCTTCCTGCTGCAGATCGACGTTGGATATCCCGATCTCGAGGCCGAACGTCGCATGCTGATGGCGACGACCGGTGCGGAAGAGGAGCGGGCAGGAATGGCGATGCGCGCCGACGAGCTGATGCATGCCCAGCGCCTGGTTCGGCGCATGCCGGTCGGCGACAGCGTGGTCGAGGCAATTCTCAGGCTGGTCCGTGCCGGACGGCCTGAGACTAGCGATCTCGAAGACGTAAGGAAGCACGTCGCCTGGGGGCCCGGGCCGCGTGCGAGCCAGGCCCTCATGCTGGCGTGCCGGGCCCGCGCCGTCCTCGATGGGCGACTCGCGCCGTCTCTCGACGACGTGGTCGCGCTGGCGCCGCCGGTACTGAGGCACCGCATGGCGCTCAACTTCGCCGCGCGTGCCGAGGGCGTAACCATCGACCACATCGTGGGCAAGCTGGCCCAGCCTTTCGCTTAGCCCCGAGAGATCGCACGAATCGTGCGGTTTGATGGGTTGTCGAGACTGGGTGGAGGGGTCAAACTGTCCTCAGTTCGCACATGCAGCATCGCGCCGAACAGCTAGCCTCGACGCTGCCGCCGCTCCTGGTGGCGGCCCAGCGTGTGGCCGCGACGGTGGCCCAGGGCGTCCATGGTCGCCGCCGCGTCGGCCAAGGCGAAACCTTCTGGCAGTATCGTCGTTACGTTCCCGGCGACTCGGCACGCTCGGTCGATTGGCGCCGCTCGGCAAAAAGCGACCAGGTCTTCGTGCGCGAGACCGAATGGGAGGCGGCGCAGACCGTGTGGCTCTGGCGGGACACGTCCGCCTCGATGCGCTGGCACTCGCGCCGTGACCTGCCGGAGAAGGCGGACCGTGCCGAAGTGCTCCTGCGCGCGCTGGCATTGCTCCTGGTGGGCGCGGGCGAGCGCATCTCGCTGCTCGGCGAAGGATTGCCGCCTACGACCGGCCGCGCTGCGCTCTTCAAGCTTTCCCACGGGATCGAGAGGCCGACCGCGGCACCGGCCGGCATTCCCGCTTTCGAGCCGCTGCCGCGTCATGCCGAACTCGTGCTGATCGGGGATCTGCTGGCCCCGCTGGACGAGGTCCAGGCGCTGGTCGGCAAGTTCGTCTCCCGCGGCGTCCGCGGCCACCTGCTTCAGGTGCTGGATCCTGCCGAGGAGACGCTGCCATTCGCCGGGCGGGTCCGCTTCGACGGCATGGAGGGCGAGGCGTCGGCTTTGCTGCCGCGTGTCGAATCGCTGCGGAGCGACTATGCCCAGCGCATGGTCGAGCACCGCGCTGGCCTCGCCCACATCGCGCGCGCCGCCGGCTGGTTCTTCTCGACCCATCACACCGACCGCTCGGCGGAAAGTGGTCTTCTCACCCTCTATGGCGCGCTGGCGCGGGAACGGATGTCATGAGGCGGGCCTCGCCGTGCTGACATTGGGCTCGCTCGCTTTTGCCTCGCCCTGGCTGCTGGCCGCGCTCGCCGTGCTGCCGGTGATCTGGCTGCTGCTGCGCGTCACGCCGCCGGCGCCGCGTCGCATGGCCTTCCCGGCGATCCGCATTCTGCATCTGCTGACGCCGAAGGAGGAGACGCCGGCGCGCACGCCCTGGTGGCTGGTGCTGCTGCGGCTCGCGATCGCGGCGCTGGTGATCCTCGGCCTCGCCGATCCTCTGCTCAATCCGTCGGCCCGGCTCGCCGGCGACGGCCCGGTGGTGATCGCCATCGACGATACCTGGGCGGCGGCGCCGAGGTGGGACGATCGTCGGAAGCTCATGCTTCGCCTGATCGAGGAAGCCGAGCAGCAGGGCCGTACGGTCGTGCTGCTGACCACCTCGGAAGGTACGGAAGAGGCCCGGCGGTCGAGCGGTGTGCTGCGTGCGCTCGACGCCCGCGCCATCGCGCAGGCGCTGGAGCCGCGGCCCTGGGGTACCGATCTGCCGGCCAGCCTCGCCGCTCTCGACAAGCTGGCGCTCCCTTCGGCCGCAGCGACCGCCTATCTCGCCGACGGGCTCGATCGCGGTGCCGACCAGGTGACGCTGATCGAGCGCCTGCAACGTCTCGGACGTCTCACCGTCTACGCGCCGCCGACACCGCAGCTCGCCCGCGCGCTCTTGCCGCCCGATGGGCTCGGCAACGATCTCGTCGTCACTGCCCGCCGTCCGGTCGCCGGCGCCGAAGCGGAGGCCGGGATCCGGGCGATCGCCGGCGACGGACGCCTTCTTGCCCGCGAGGTCGCGCGCTTCGCCGCCGATGGCCTCAAGACCGAGATCAAGTTCGTGCTGCCGACGGAGCTTCGCAACCAGGTGCATCGCCTGGAGATCGAGAACGAGATCTCCGCTGCTGCCGTCGTGTTGCTCGACGAGCGTTGGCGCCGCCGGCCCGTGGGCCTGGTCGGGCCGACGCAGTTCGACGCCTCGCAGCCGCTGCTCGACGAGCTTCACTACCTGGACAAGGCGCTGCTGCCCTTCGCCGAGGTGAGGCGCGGGCCCATAGCCGATCTGCTCAAGCGCGAGCTCGCGGTGATCCTGATGCCGGACAGCGGCGCGCTGCCGCCGGCGGAACGGGCGCAGCTCGGGCCATGGATCGAGGCCGGCGGTGTCCTCATGCGCTTCGCCGGGCCGAAGCTCGCCAATGCCGACGACGACCTGGCGCCGGTCAAGCTTCGCAAGGGCGACCGCGCGCTCGGCGGCGCGCTTTCCTGGAGCCGCCCGCAGCCGCTCTCCGCCTTCGATGCAACCAGCCCCTTCGCCGGCCTAGCCGTGCCTCCGGACGTCACCGTGCAGCGCCAGGTGCTGGCGCAGCCGGGCCTCGAGCTGGCCGAGCGCACCTGGGCCCGTCTCGCCGACGGTACGCCGATCGTGACGGCCGAGCGCCGCGGCCAGGGCTGGACCGTCCTGGTGCATACGACGGCGAACCCGACCTGGTCGAACCTGCCGATGTCCGGCCTCTTCGTCGACATGCTGAGGCGTGTCGTCGCGCTCAGCCAGGGCCTCTCGGGTAGCACGTCGACCCAGCCGCTGCCGCCGCTGGAGATCTTGGACGGCTTCGGGCGCATCACCGCGCCGCCGCCCTCGGCGACGGCGTTGATCGGCGACGCCCGTGTCAGCTCGCGCAATCCGCCGGGCTTCTACGGCACCGACTCAGCCCGGCGCGCGCTCAACCTCGGCCCCTTCGTCGCCGATGCGGTTCCGCTCGGCGAACTCCCCAACGGCGTCGCCAAGGCCTCCTATATCCTCGGCGAGGAGACCGTGCTGAAGCCGCATCTGCTGGCGGCGGCGCTGGCTCTGCTGCTTCTCGACATCGTCATCGGCCTGCTGCTCCGCGGCCTGTTGCCCGGCCGGGTGCCGGTGCGCGCCATGGTGGCGCTGCTGGTCCTGCTGCCGGTCGCGGCCGTGGCGCAGACGCGCCCGGCGCAGCCCCGTGGCGCCAATAATGCGGTCGACGCCTTTGCGTTGGAGGCGACGCTCAACGTCAGGCTCGCCTACGTGATCACCGGCGATGCCCGGACCGACGAGACCAGCCGGCTCGGTCTCGAGAACCTCTCCCATGCGTTGTCGCGCCGCACCTCGATCGAGCCGGATGCACCGCTCGGCGTCGATGTCGAGGCCGACGAACTCGCCTTCTTCGGCCTGGTCTACTGGCCGATGGCCTCCTCGCAGCCGGTGCCGAGCCCGGCGGCGATGCAGCGCCTCAATTCCTATCTGAAGAATGGCGGCACGCTGGTGTTCGACACGCGGGATGCCGGCGAGATCGTCACCGATCCCCTGTCGGGCGGCCCGGGGGCGCAGAAGCTCCGCGAGATCGCCCGCGGGCTCTCGATCCCGGCGCTGGTGCCGACGCCGCCCGATCACGTCCTCAACAAGGCGTTCTACCTGCTGAACGACTTCCCTGGCCGCTTTGCCGGCGGCCAGGTCTGGATCGAGGCGACACGCGCGCGCGGCGAGGACGAGGTCTCCTCGGTCATCCTCGGGTCGAACGACTGGGCCGGCGCCTGGGCTACGGATGCCGGCGGCCGCGCGCTCTACGCCGTGGTTCCCGGCGGCGAAGTCCAGCGCGAGATGGCGATCCGCTTCGGCGTCAACCTGGTGATGCACGCGCTCACCGGCAACTACAAGGCCGACCAGGTGCATGTGCCGGCGATCCTCGAAAGGGTCGGTCAATGACGCCGTCCGCCCTCCACATCGCCTGGGCGCCGATGCTGCCCGTCTGGGCGCTCGGCGCGCTCGCGGTCCTGACACTCCT
>CAMDFP010000133.1 GCA_945897335.1 Asaia bogorensis
CGTCTCGTGCATGACCAGGGGATCGCCGGCGTGGAAGCCGCAGGCGACGTTGGCCGAGGACACGATCGCCAGCATGGCCGCGTCGTCGCCGAGCTTGTAGACTCCAAAGCTCTCACCCATGTCGCTGTTGAGATCGACCACCACGCCCATGGCTTCCTCTCGCGTCGGATTGCCCATCGAGGATAGCACGGCGCCATGACGGGGGAGCGCCCGCGCCTGCTGCTTGCCGGCGACACCGCGCTCACGGTCGAGCTCGGCGACAGCGTCGACCCCGCCGTCAACGCCCGCGTCATCGCCCTCGACCGGGCACTTGCCGACGCGAAGCTCGCCGGCATCGTCGAAACAGTGCCGACCTATCGCTCGCTGCAGATCCACTACGATCCCGACATGCTCCCCGCCGAAACGCTGATGGCGACGATGGAGCGCCTCGCCGTCGGCCTCGACGACACCCTCGCCTCGGGACGGCGCTGGACGGTGCCAGTCTCCTATGGCGGCGCCCACGGGATCGACCTGGAGGCGGTTGCCGAGCGGACCGGCCTCACCGCCGACGGCGTGGTTGCGTGCCACATGGCCGGAGACTACCGGGTCTACATGATCGGCTTCCAGCCGGGCTTCACCTATCTCGGCGGCCTCGATCCGAAGCTGCACCTGCCGCGACGGGAAGTCCCGCGCCTGAAGACGCCGGCCGGCACCATCTCGGTTGGCGGCATCCAGGCTGCCGTCGCCTCGATCGAGGCGCCGAGCGGCTGGCACCTGCTGGGGCAGACACCGGTCCGCGCCTTCGATGCGGTCCGCACCGATCCCTTCCTCTTCCGTCCGGGCGACCGCATCCGCTTCGAGCGGATCTCCGCTGCCGAGTTCGACGCGCTCGCCCGCCGCGCCGCCGAGGACGGATGGCTCCCGCCCTGCGAGGCCGGATGAGCCATCTCCGCTGCATCGATCCGGGGCCGCTGGCGACGCTTCAGGATTCAGGGCGCCGTGGCTGGCAGCGTTTCGGCGTCTCGGTCGCCGGCGCCATGGACCCTGTCGGCCTCGCCATCGCCAACCTGCTGGCCGGCAATCCGGTGGGCACGGCCGGCATCGAGGTTACGCTGCTCGGCGGCATCTGGGAGGCGGCAGCCGAGTCCGTCCGCGTCGCCGTCGGCGGCGCCGATTTCTCTCTCGCCATCGACGGCCGACCGGTCGCGTCCAGTCGCGCGCACACGCTCCAGCGCGGCCAGAAACTCGCGCTCGGCGCGGTAACGAATGCCGCCCGGGGATATCTCGCCGTTGCCGGCGGCTTCGACATCGGGTCGATGCTGGGCAGCCGGTCGACCCATCTCCGCTCGCGCCTCGGCGGCGTCGACGGCGGCCCGATCCGCGCCGGACAGGAGCTGCCGCTCGCACTCGCCTCGGCGCCGGACGGCCCCGACCTCGCCTTCGACCCGGCGGCCCTGCCGGGGAGACCTGCCCGCATCCGCGCCATCCCCGGGCCGCAGGACGATTCCTTCACGACGGAAGGAGTGGAGACGCTGTTCTCCGCCGACTACACCGTGACGTCCGAGGCCGACCGCATGGGGGCCAGGCTTGCCGGGCCGACGATCCAGCATGCCGGCGGCTACAACATCGTCTCCGACGGCGTCGCGCCCGGGTCGATCCAGGTGCCGGGCACCGGCCTGCCGATCGTGCTGTTCGCCGATCGCCAGACCACCGGTGGCTACCCGAAGATCGCGACCGTGATCTCCGCCGATCTCGGCTTCCTCGCGCGCTGCCGGCCGGGCGACGTCGTCCGTTTCGAGCGGACCGACCTCGCAGGCGCCGCCGCCCGCCGGAGCGCGCTCGCCGACCAGCTTCGCCGGCTCGCCGTATCGCTGTCGCCGGCGCGGGAATCGGTCTCTCTGGACAGCGCCCGGCTTCTTGCCCACAACCTTGTCGACGGCGTTACCGACGCGCTGGCGGACTCATGATCCGATACCTGCTCCTCCTCTCGCTGCTGGCCGGCCCTGCCGCCGCCGACGATAAGACCGACGCGGTGGCGGCCTATCGCGCCGGCGATTTCTCGACCGCGTACAAGATGTTCGGCCGGATGGCGCAAGCCGGCGATGTCGACTCCGTTTTCTATCTCGGCGCCATCGCCTACAAGGACGGGATGGCGGTCGACGCCGCCCGCTGGTTCTGCCGCGCTGCCGAAAGCGGCCATGTCGGTGCCCAGCACAACTGCGCCGTGCTGTCCTATCGCGGCCTCGGCACGCCCCAGCACAAGGACGACGCCAGACGGTGGTTCACCGCAGCCGCCGACAAGGGGCATCTCGGGTCCGCCGCCTCTCTCGGCGCCATGCTGCTGGAAGGCGAGGGCGGGCCCGAGGACATCGCCGGCGGCCTCGCCTGGCTTCGCTGGGCCGCGGCCGGCGGCCAGCCGCAGGCGCTGTTCGCGCTCGCCAACGCGCACGAGCTCGGCCGAGGCGTCGCCCGCGATCCAAAGGCGGCTTTCGACTTCTACCGCCGTGCCGCGATCGCAGGACATGGCGAGGCCGAGAACGCGATCGGCAATTTCCATCTCTTCGGCGCCCACGGCCTGAAGGAGGATCCGGCCGAGGCGGCGCGATGGTTCCGCCGCGCCGCCGATCGCAACAACCCGGCCGGCGCCTTCAACCTCGGCACGATGTTCTGGCGCGGCCAGGGCATGGCGCAGGACAAGATCGAGGCCTATCGCTGGTTCGCCACTGCCGGCCTCTACGGCGACGACGCCATGATCAACCGCGTGACCGGCGTCCTCTTCCAACTGGAGGAACAGATGAGCGAGGACGAGGTGGCCAGAGCCCAGGCCGCCGTCCCCGATTGGGAGAACCGGCTCTACCGGCCGCCGACGACCATGGAGAGCCTGGTCGAGCCCTGAGATGAGCCTCCGCCAGGACCTTCCGTTTCTGAATGCGCTCGCGGTGTTCGAAGTCGCTGCCCGCACCGGCAGCTTCACCGCCGCCGCCCGCGAGCTCGGCATCGCGCAATCGGCGGTCAGCCGCCATGTCTCCAACCTCGAGCGCTTCTTCGCGCTTTCGCTGTTCATCCGCACCGGCCGGCGCCTCGCGGTGACGCCCGAGGGACGAAGACTGGCGGACGCCGTCGGCATCGGGCTCGGCCATATCCGCAGCGTCGCGAACGAGATGCGCACCGCCCGGGCCGATGCGGTGATCACCATCGCCTGCTCCTACGACGTGGCCTATCTCTGGCTGATGCCGCGTTTCGGCGCGTTGCGCGGTGAGGTCCCGGACCGCGAGCTGCGACTGATCACCACCACCGATCATCGCACCTACGAGGACGCCTCGATCGACCTCTCGATCCGCTTCGGTCATGCGACCGACTGGCCGGACACGGTCGCCGTGAAGCTGTTCGACGAGGAGGTCTTCCCCGTATGCTCGCCCGCCTTCCTCGCCGCACACCCCGAGCTTCATGCCGGCAATCCGCGACGGCTGGCCGCGCTTCCGCTCCTCCACCTCGAACACAAGGACACGCTGAGAGGGGTGCGCTGGCGGCAATGGTTCGCCCGCGCCGGCGTACCGGTGCCTCCGGCCCTCGAGGAGCGGAGCTTCCCCAACTATGCCGGCAGCCTGTTCGAAGCGATCTCCGGCGGGGGCGTTGCGCTCGGATGGAACCATCTGCTCGGCGATTTCATGGAGCGCGGCCTCCTGGTCCGAGCCTCGCCGCTGTCGGTCGAGACCGATTGGGGACGCTTCGCCGTGCATCGCGCCGGCCAGGGCTCGGCAGTCGACCGCGTCGCCCGCTGGCTTGCCGCCTCGGTCGGCCAGCCGGCAGGGTCGAGTCCCCTGACGGTGACGTCGCCGCTCGGCCCCTGACGCGCCTCATCCATCTCAAAAAGGCATGATCTGCATCGCGAAGCTGCATTTCGGCGGCTTCCGACGGCGAGCGTATACTTCGTTTCCAGATCAAAGGATCGCGGCATGTCCGAAGCCGATCTCGCGTCTCCGAAGCCGGCTCAGAAGGACGGATCGCCATTCGTCATCGACCATGTCTTCATGCTGGTGGAGCCGAAGGGCGGACGCGAGATGGAGGCGCTCGCGCAGGGAGGCCTGACCAAGAGCTGGAGCCGCCCGCATGTCGGCATGGGCTCGGCGAATATCTTCCTCTGCTTCGACAATGCCTTCCTCGAGCTGGTGTGGTTCGACAACGAGGCCGAAGCGCTCACCTCGCCGGTCGGCAGGCGCCTGGTCGAGCGCTGGACCAAGCGCGACCAGGGCGCCATGACCTTCGGCATCGCCGTCCGCGCGCCGGCGCCTGACCATCGGATGCCGTTCGAGGGCTGGCGGTTCAAACCACCTTCGGCCTCCGACATGGTGAACACCGTCACCATCGCCAATTCCAGCGACGACCTCGGCCAGCCCTTTCTGTTCCGCTCCCAGCGCAGCATTCCGCCGTCGGCGTGGACGGACGGGCTCGCCGGCGAACGCCAGCGCCCCGGCGGCTTCGGCTCGATCACGCGCTGGACGCTGCACATGCCGGCCGGCGTCGCACCCGGCCCCGACCTTAAGGTGCTGCAGGATCAGGGCCTGCTCACGCTGGGTCCGTCGCTCGGGCCTAAAACCGCTTGGACCATCGAGGCATCACGCATCGACTGCGGGCCGCCGCGCCGCTTTCGTCTGCCGGACTGCACCTGGGAAGACTGACCGATTTTTCTCGAGGGGAGTTGAGCCATGAAGACCGCGATCAGGACTGCGTTGCTCGCCGCAACCGTGCTTACGGCATTCGACGCCGGCGCCCAGGTGCTGCGCGTCAACATCCCGATGGATCCACCGCACATCAGTCCGATCCCCTATCAGGAGAACGTCTCCTTTCGGGTGATCAGCGATATCTACGAGGGCTTCGTCGCCTCGACTCCGGAAGGCGGCAACGTGCCGGCGCTGGCGACCTCGTGGACCGCGCTGCCTGCCGGCAAGCACGGCTTCCAGTTCAAGCTCCGCCCCAACGTCACCTTTCACACCGGCCGCCCCTTCACCGCCAAGGATGTGAAGGCGACCTTCGAGCTGGTGCTCGATCCCAAGTGGAAGGGCGGCAACAACGTCCAGTTCCTGCAGACGGTGATTGGCGCCGCCGAGATCAAGGCCGGCACGCGCACGGATCTGCCCGGCGTCCGCGTCGTCGACGACCTGACGGTCGAGGTCGAGTTCACCCAGCCGAACGTCGTCTTTCCCTACATCCCGATCCAGTTCTTCGACACCACGCCGGCAAAGGAGCTGGGAGCAGACTGGGTCGAGAAGGGCTCCGCCGGCACCGGCCCGTTCAAGACCGTCAGCTGGACCCGCGGCGTTAAGGTCGAGACCGAGGCGCATGCCGGCTACTGGGGCGGGGCGCCGAAGATCAAGGGCATCCGCTTCCTGGTCGTGCCCAACGCCGACACGGTGTTCAACCAGTACGACGCCGGCGAGCTCGACGTCGTCGATTTGCAGGAATCCATGTTCGACAAGGTAATGCGCGATCCCCGCTACAAGGCGGAGATGATCCAGGGCACGCGCGCCGCCGTCTGGTGGATGGGCATGAACCAGAACCTCTACGCGCCCTTCAAGGACAAGCGGGTGCGGGAAGCCGTGTCGCTGGCGATCAACCGCGACGGCATCATCAACGGCATGTTCCGGGGCGCCGCCTTCTCGATGCCGGGATTCGTTCCGCCGGGCATCGGAGGATACACACCGAACCTGCCGAAGCTCGAATACAACCCGGCGCGGGCCAAGCAGCTGATGGCCGAGGCCGGCTACCCAGACGGCAAGGGGCTGCCGCCGATCACCATCGCGGGCTGGCCCGAGATCAAGGACCTGGTGACCTACTACGCTGCGCAGATGAAGACCGTGCTCGGCATGCCGATCACGCCCGACATCATCGAGCGCGTCACCTGGATCAAGTCGGTGAATGCCGGCGAGGTCGCGTTCTTCCCGTCACGCTGGACCGGCAGCTACAACGATCCGGCGGTCTATCTCGACGACATCTGGCACTCGAAGAGCGGCGTCAACCGCGCCCGCTGGAAGAACGACGCCTATGACGCGCTGATGGAGAAGGCGCGGGCGACCTCCGATCATGCCGCCCGCCTCAAGCTCTTCGAGGAGGCGGAAAAGATCGTGACCTCGGACTGGGGCGGCTTCTCGCTGCCCGTGCCGTACACCGTCGGCCTGAAGAAACCGAACGTGAAGAACGTGACCACCCATCCGGTCGGCTTCCTAACCATTCGCAACGCCGAGATGTGACGTCGTCGGGGGGGCCGAAACGGCCTCCCCCTATTCCGAAGCCGCCTCGGCGTATTGCCGGAGGATGTCGGGCCAGCCCTTCGGGGAGTCGATCGAGGTCCGCATCTTCTCGGCATCCGGCCCGAACCGCTCGAGGTTGCGGTGCTCGAGGTCGACGCGGGTCGTCGCGCCTTCTGCCGTGAACCGAACCTCGACCTCCGTCAGGAGGTTCGGATCGTATTGGAACTGGGCATCGAGCTGCCAGGCGAGCACGAGACTCGCCGGCGGCTCCCAGACGAGCACCTTGCCCCAGTCGCATTGCGAACCGTCCTCGCAGACCTCGTACCAGCGGCCGCCGACACGCGGCTCGATCACGCCCGCGGTCATCGCCGACTTGCCGATGTGGTGGCTCTTCGGCCACCAGCGCCCGAAGCCGTCGGTGAACACCTGGAAGGCGCGGGCCTGGCCAGCCTTCACCGTCACGCTGCGGCGCACAGGCGCCGGCTTGATCTTCATTTCAGTCACCTGGTCTCTCCGTCAGGACGCTCGGCCTCGGCCTTGAAGGCGTCGAGCGCGGTCTCCCAGAACTGGTCGAGCCAGCCGCGAAGCTGACCGAGGCCTTGAGGGTCGATCCGATAGACCCGTCGTGTTCCCTCGGCATGGTCGGCCACCAGGCCCGCATCCTTCAGCACCTTGAGATGCTGGGAGACGGCCGGGCGGCTCACCGAGAGCCCGCGGGCGATCTCTCCGACGGCCAACGGACCCGGGCGGAGGCGTTCCAGCACGGTTCGCCGGGTCGGATCGGACAAGGCGGCAAAGACGGCTGATTGGTAAGTCACGTCTTACCGTAAGACACCGCTTACCAATCGGTCAAGCCGAAAGCGCCGGGTCCTTCGCCGGCCTGAAAGTGCCCTAGATCAGGAAACGAGACGGGCGTCGAACAGCCGGATGGTGGAGACGAAACCGGTCTGGACGTCGGTGCGCGAGCCGAGATCGAGCACGCCCTCGACCGCGACTGGGATGCCGGTCTCGGCCATGCCGGGCTTGGCACCGAAATAGGCGACGAGGCTGTCGCCCGGCAGGTCGAGCGCGCCCAGGCAATGCGGGCACCCGACCATCGGCTGGCCGGCTAGGACCAGGAACGGCGCCGCGCGGCCGCCGGCATGGGGTGCGAGGAAGCCTTCGACGCGGACCCGCTGGCCCGCCAGCTTTCGCACCTTGGCGGAGTATTCGACGCCGGGCAGCTCGGGCTCGCGATGAATCTCCTCCAGGGCGACGCGCGCCGGCCCGGCCTTGGCCTCGCCGAGCCCGAAGGCGGCAAGAGCGACGAAGCTGGTGGACAAACGTAGCGCATTGCGGCGATTGATCATGGCGAGCCTCTCCGACGGGCGCGAATACACGCTCGCGTATAGTATAACATCGGGAATGGTCAGTCCATGACTTCGGATTTTCCGGCCCTACAGGGACGACGTCTGCTCGTCGCCGACGCCAATGCCGCGCGGCGAGAGACCATCGCCGGGATGCTGAACGGGATCGGCGCGGTCGCCGAGCTCGCCTCGACCCTGCACCAGGCTCTCGACATCCTCGAAGCCGCCGAGTTCGACGGCGTGATCCTGGGCGAGCGTCTCGGCGATGGCGACGGGACGGTGCTCGCCCGCGCCATCCGGACTTCGCCGGCCCTGTTCGAACTACGCCTGGTGATCGTCTCGAGCGCCGCACCGCCGGAGGGGATCGACGCCGCCTGCGCCTGGCCGGTCACGCCCGAGGAACTCGCGGTGGCGTTCACCGAGACGGCGAGCCGCGGCGTCGAGGAAACCTCCGACGCGCCGATCCTGGACCTGGCGGAGCTGGAATCGATCGCCGGCGGCATGACCATCGAGCTCGTCGGCATACTCAAGCGCTTCGCAGGCCAAGCCGAGCATTTGGCAACGGAGGCGCTAGCGGCGGCGACCGACCACGACACCGAAGCCGCCCAGGGCCGCGCCCATGCGCTGAAAGGCGCAGCCTTCAGCGCCGGCGCGATGCGGCTCGGCCGCGCGGCTCGATCCTTCGAGACCGCCGTCGCCAGGTCGGATTGGGATACCGCAACACGCGTCGATCTCGTCGGCGAGGCACAATCGCTGGCCCAGGCCATAGAGGCGTTGCCAAAGCCGGCGGCTTGAAGCGGTGTCGAGCGATCCGTAGACTCTGCCGCTGTGTCGGACCAACCCGCCAGCGCCAGCGATCGCTACAAGATCTTCACGGTCCTGATCGTCGACGATCAGGAAGCTGTTCGGGACTCCGTCCGGCTGATGCTGCGCTCGCTTGGCTTCGGCGCGATCCTCGAAGCGGCCAATGGCGAGGCGGCGAAAGAGCACTACGCGAGCCGGCCGCCCGACCTCATTCTCTGCGACATCAACATGGCGCCGACCAACGGCTTCGCCTTCGTGAAGTGGGTGCGCCTGCGCAACAGCGGCAGCTTCCGCACGCCGATCCTGTTCCTCACCTCGCATACCGAGCGCGAGGTGGTGATGAAGGCGAAGGAGGTGGGCATCGACGGCTTCCTGGTGAAGCCGGTCGGCATCGCCGACCTCACCGTCCGCGTGGATCGCGCGATGCGCGTCTACGCGAGGTAGGCTCTACGATAGACTGACCGGTACGCCGAGGGCGGCGATCTCCTCGAAGAAGACCGGGCAGGTCTTGGACACGCAGCCCGGATCGGCGAGGCGCACCCCGTCCGCCGCCGCGCCCAGCACCGCCAGCGACATGGCGACGCGGTGGTCGTCATGCGTATCCAGCTCGGCGAAGCGCGGCCGCCCCGGCTGGACGATCAGCCCGTCCGGCCACTCCTCGACGCCGATGCCGAGCTTGGCGAGCGCGTCCGCCATGACATGGATGCGATCGCTCTCGTGCTTGCGTATATGGGCGACGCCGGTCATCGCGATCGGCGCGTCGGCGAAAGGCGCGAGCGCGGCCAAGGTCAGGGTCGCGTCAGACATCGGCTTCATGTCGACCGAGAAGCCGCCTTTGAGGCGTTCGGGCCCCGTGAGCGTCACGCGATCGGGGGTGCGCTCGACGACACAGCCCATCCGCTCCAGCACGTCGACGAGCCGGAGATCGGGCTGGCGCGTCGCGGTGCCGATGTTGTCGATGACGATGCGCCCCCGCGTGACCGCTGCAAGCGCCAGGAAGTAGGTGGTGGTGGAGGCATCCGCCTCGATGGCGAAGGCGCCGCCGCGATAACGGCGGGGCTGGGCATCGAAGCGGGTGAGTGCTTCGTCATGGTCGATGGCGACGCCGAATGCCGCCATCGCATCCAGCGTCATCCGCACATAGTCAGCCTGGACGATGTGATCGACGACGTCGAGCCTGACCGGCGCTGCCGCCAGCGGGGCGGCGATCAGGGCGCCGGAGATGAACTGGCTCGAGACCTTGCCGGACATGGTGAGCCGGCCGCCCTTCAGTCCGCGGGCGGTGATGGTCATCGGGAAGCCGCCGGGCTCGCCCTCATGCGAGATGTCGGCGCCGAGGACCGTCAGCGCGTCGATCAGCGGCGCCACCGGGCGGCGGGTGAGCTGCCGGCTGGCGGTGATGCGATACCGGCCAGCTGACGACGCCGCCAGCACACCAGGAAGGAAGCGGCCGATGGTGCCGGCCGAGCCGATGAAGAGATCGGCCGAGGCGACCGGCCAGCGCGAGCCCGCGCCCTGGATGCGGGCCGTCGTGCCTTCGACCTCGACGCCGACGCCGAGCCGCTTCAGCGCGTCGATGCACCAATAGGAATCATCGCTGCGCAGAAGGCCGGTGAGCACCGATGAGCCTTCGGCCGCGCCGGCCAGGATCAGCGCCCGGTTGGTGAAGCTCTTGCTGCCGGGAACGGTGACGGTGCCGGAGATCGGCCGGCCGGCCGGCCGCACCTCGGCGAAGCGGATTCCCTGGAGCCCGGCCCAGGGCGAGCGGCCATCGGCATCGTCGGCATGATCTGAAGTATCGGCCATGGCGGAATGATATAGCGGCGCCCGCCGAGCCGGTCCAATGCCGACAGCGGCGCGCCCCGCTTCGCCGCGCTATGGTCGCGAATGGCTGCCCTCTCCGACCTGGCCGCACTTCCCATCGCCACGCTCGTCACCGTCGGCCTCGCCCTCCTGGTCGCCGCGATCGTGCGCGGCTACTCGGGCTTCGGCTTCTCGATGCTGGCGGTCCTGGGCTTGACGCTGGCTTTGCCGCCGGCCGAGGCGATCCCGATCGTCTTCACGCTGGAAGTCGCGGCCAGTCTCCACATGCTTCCCGGCGTCTGGCGGCAAATAGACTGGCGGTCGCTCGGGCCGCTGTTGGCGGGGGCGCTGGTCGCGACCCCGTTCGGCGTTCACCTGCTGGCGACGCTGCCTGAGACCCCGATCCGCCTCGCCATCGCCGCCCTGGTGGTGACGGCGACGATCCTTCTCTGGCGCGGCTTCGCGCTCCAGCGCATGCCCGGCATCGGCGCCGCCCTGGCGACGGGGACCGCCGTCGGCCTTCTCAACGGCGGCCTCGGCATCGGCGGCCCGCCGGTCATCCTGTTCTATCTGTCGTCGCCGGCAGGCACTGCCGCCGTGCGCGCGTCGCTAGTTGCGTACTTCCTCGCGACCGACACCTACGCGCTCGCCCTCGGCGCAGCGGAAGGCCTGGTCACAACCAGGACCTTCCTCGCGGCGCTGGCATTGCTGCCGGTGCTTCTTCTCGGGATCGCCATCGGCAGCCGCGGATTCATCCGGACCGACCCCGCCACCTTCCGGAAGGCGGTGCTGGTCCTTCTCCTCATCCTCTCAGCCGCCGGCGTCGTTCGCGCCCTACTTTGAACGCCTCGCCCGGTTCACCGCGCTGACCACGGCGCGGAGCGAGGCGGCGACGATGTTGGGATCGATGCCGACGCCGAACAGCGGCTGGCCGTCGCCGATCTTGGCCTCGACATAGGCCACCGCATTCGCGTCGGCGCCGGTGCCAACCGCATGCTCGCGGTAGTCGAGAACCTTCACGGAAATGCCGAGGTCCTTCGAGATCGCGTCGACGAAGGCGTCGATCGGCCCGTTGCCGGTGCCGCGCACCTCGCGCTCCTTGCCGTCGACACGGATGGTGGCGTCGAGGTTGCGCCCGCCGCCCTTGCCGCCGGGCACGGTCCGGTGCTCGACGAATGCAAGTCCGTCTTCCGAGAGATACTCCTTGTCGAAGGCGGTCTTGATCGTCGACGGCTGGATCTCCTTGCCGGTGTTGTCGGCGATGTCCTGGATCACCTGGCTGAACTCGATCTGCAGCTTGCGAGGCATGTCGAAGCCGTAGTCCTGCTGCATCACATAGGCGACGCCGCCCTTGCCGGACTGGCTGTTGATGCGGATGACGGCCTGGTAGTCGCGCCCGAGGTCCTTGGGATCGATCGGCAGGTACGGCACCTCCCAGATCCCGCTGTTGCTCTTCTCCAGCGCGGCGAAACCCTTCTTGATCGCGTCCTGGTGCGAGCCGGAGAAAGCGGTGAACACCAGCTCGCCCGCATACGGGTGGCGCGGATGCACCGGCAGCTGGTTGCAGTACTCGACCGCGCTCTTCATCTCGTCGATGTCGCCGACGCCGAGCTCGGGATCGACGCCCTGGCTGTAGATGTTGAGCGCCAAGGTCACGACGTCGACATTGCCGGTGCGCTCGCCATTGCCGAACAGCGTGCCTTCGATCCGGTCGGCGCCGGCCATTATGCCGAGCTCGGCCGCCGCCACGCCGGTGCCTCGATCGTTGTGCGGATGCAGCGACAGGATGATCTTGTCGCGGCCCTTGATCTTGCGGGAGAACCACTCGATCTGGTCGGCATAGACGTTGGGCGTCGCCATCTCGACCGTGGCCGGCAGGTTGAAGATGATCCGGTCTTTCTGGGTCGGACCCCAGACGTCCATCACCCGCTCGCAGATCTCGATGGCGAAGTCGAGCTCGGTGCCGGTGAAGCTCTCCGGCGAATACTGCATGACGATCTTGGTGCCGGCCTTCTCGGCCTCGTCGGCGAGCGAACGCACCAGCTTGGCGCCGTTGACCGCGATGTCGACGATGCCCTGACGGTCGAGACCGAAGACGACGCGGCGCTGCAGGGTCGAAGTCGAGTTGTAGAGGTGCAGGACCGCTCGCCTGGCGCCTTTGATCGACTCGAAGGTGCGGCGGATCAGCTCTTCCCGCGCCTGGGTCAGCACCTGGATGGTGACATCGTCCGGGATCTGTTTTTCTTCGATGATCTGGCGGACGAAGTCGAAGTCGGTCTGCGAGGCCGAGGGGAAACCGACTTCGATTTCCTTGAAGCCCATGCGAACCAGCAGGTCGAACATGCGGCGCTTGCGCTCAGGGCCCATGGGCTCGATCAGCGCCTGGTTGCCGTCACGGAGATCGACCGAGCACCACATCGGGGCCTTGTCGATGACACGGGACGGCCAGCGGCGATCGGGCAGGTCGATCGGCGGGAACGGACGGTATTTATGAGCGGGCAGCTTCGGGAACGGAGTCATGGCACGGGTACTTCCGACTAAGGGTGGAAACGACAAACGACGATGTCCCGGCCTCTTTTCAGAGTGCCGGGTTCGTAAGTCGCAGCTCCAGGACCTGTCGGATCGTCGACATGACGAGGCAAAGGTAGAGGCGCTTCACGCACACGTCAACCCTCGCCCCTTGCAGAACGGCTCAACGCCGTTAGTTTGC
>CAMDFP010000134.1 GCA_945897335.1 Asaia bogorensis
GAGGCCAGGGTGGCGGCGATCTTGCGGGCGACATGGCCGGACTTGCCCATGCCGGAGACGATGACCCGGCCAGTGGCGCTCGCCATCAGGTCGACGGCGCCGGCGAAGGCGGCAGCGCCTTCCTCTCCGGCCAGAAGCGCCGACAGGCCGGCCAGCGCCTCGGCCTCGAGGGCGAGCACGCGTCGTCCTGGCTCGGCGTCGGCGATCCGCGATGTCTTCAGGTTGGTCCGCACCAGTCTGGTACCGGGTTTCCTAGCGAGGAGGTCTCGGCGGCAAGAAAGTTGCGCGAAGCCCGGTGGGTTTCGGCATGTTTCTTGCCTTGCTGAGAGTATGCCCGTGATTCGGGGCCGCCGCCAGCCTCGAATATGTGACCAGAGGGCGCAGATGGCGCGTCCGTTCAGCCCTTCTTCTGGTCTTCGGCGAGTTTGCGGTAGCGCTTCAGGCTGTTGGTCAGGTGCTTGCGCATGGCGCTGCGGGCGGCCTCGGGCGAGCGTTCGCGGATCGCCTCGAAGATCGCCCGGTGCTCCTTCTGGAACAGGTCAAGGAACGGCCGGGCGCCCTCCTTCCGCCAGGGGGCGTCGGCGGCGGCGCGCCTGGGGATGACGAAGTGGCCGAGGAATTCGAGGAAGCGCATGAATTGCGGATTGCCGGTCGCTTCCGCGACGGCGCGGTGGAACGCCCGGTCCTCGTCGATCGCCGTTTCGCCCCGCTCGATCGCCCGGTCCATCGCGTCCAGCGCCGAACTCACCGCGCCGAGCTGCACCGGTGTGCCGCGTTCGGCCGCGAGGCCCGCCGCCTCGATCTCGACGGCGCGGCGGAGCTCCATCACCTTGATCGCCTCGGCGAGCGAGTCGACCTCGTTGGCATCGAGCCGGAAGGGGCGGCGCTTGCCGTCGGCTGCGACGAAGGCGCCGACGCCCTGGCGGGTCACCACCAGTCCCTCGGCGCGGAGCGCGGCCACGGCCTCGCGCACCACCGTGCGGCTCACCCCCATCGCCGACATCATCGCCTGCTCGGTCGGCAGCCGCGCGCCGGGTTCGAGCCCGCCCCGGGTGATCTCGTCGGCGAGCCGGCCCACCACCTCCTCGGTGAGGTTCCGGGGCGGGGAAAGCGGGCGGAAGGGCGTGAGCCTGTCAGTCATCGGGACCGGCGCTAGAAATCGTCTGTACGGTCATCCTATGACCGTATGACTAATTGAGAACCGTGCCGGCGTCAACGAACGCCAACGAATCCTGGGAGGATTGAAATGCAGACATGGACTAGGCGTGCGCCGGCCGTTCTTCCGGCGGCGCTCGCGCTCGCCGTCGCGATGCCGGCCACGGCGACGCAGTTCTTCCTGTCGATCTCCGACAGCAAGTACGTCTTCCTGCTGCTGATCAACATCCTCCTGCTGATCCTAGGCACCTTCATGGACCTGGCGCCGATGCTGCTGATCTGCACGCCGATCCTCTTGCCGGTGATCGCCAAGTTCGGCATCGATCCCGTCCATTTCGGCATGATCATGCTGCTCAACCTCGGCATCGGGCTGGTGACGCCGCCGGTCGGGCCAACCATGGTCATAGGCTGCGCCATAGGACGCGTCACCATGGAGGCGATCACCAAGGAGCTGTGGCCGTTCTACGCCGCCATGTGCGCGGTGCTGCTCCTGGTCACATACGTGCCGGAGCTGTCGCTGTGGCTGCCGCGCCTGTTCGGGCGCTGACGCAAGCCGCTCAGTGCGCGAAGATGTCGGCCTCGTCGCCCCAGCCCATCAGGTCGAGCTCGGCACGGACGGGAAGGAAGCTGAAGCAGGCGCGCGCGATCTCGGTGCGGCCTTCGCGCGCCAGCATCGCGTCCAGCTTCTCCTTCAGCTTGTGAAGGTGAAGCACGTCTGAGGCGGCGTAGCGGAGCTGCTCTTCGGTGAGCGTCGCCGCACCCCAGTCCGACGATTGCTGCTGCTTGGACACGTCGACGCCGATCAGGTCCTTGCTGAGATCCTTCAGCCCGTGCTTGTCGGTGAAGGTGCGGGTCAGCTTGGAGGCGATCTTCGTGCAGTAGAGCGGCGATGTGGCGATGCCGAGGTGGCGGCGGAACATGGCGATGTCGAAGCGCGCGAAGTGGAACAGCTTCGTCACCTTCGGATCGGTCAGCAGCCGCACCAGGCTAGGTGCCTGATAGACGCCGTTGGCGAACTGCACCAGATGGCAGACGCCGTCGCCGGCCGAGAGCTGCACCAGGCAGAGCCGGTCGCGCGCCGGCGACAGACCCATGGTCTCGGAATCGACGGCGACCAGGGCCCCGAGATCGAGGCCGTCCGGCAGGTCGCCCTTATGAAGGTGGATTGTCATCAGTGTGATGGTGCCCAGGAGAAGACTCGAACTTCCAAAGCCTTGCGGCCACAGGTACCTGAAACCTGCGCGTCTACCAATTCCGCCACCTGGGCAGGAGGAGGCGCACCTTATGCCGTCCGCCCCCCGGGGCTGTCAATGGCGGTTTCTGTCGTGGCCGGAAGCCGCCGCGGCGAGGCGCCGAGGCTCCACCCGGCGAGGAGCGTTTCCCCTGCCTTGAGAAGCGGGGAGGGCGGTTTTAGGTTCCCTGCTGCCGCGTACGAAGAGCCCGAGAATGCACGAGACCAGCAAGTCGATCCTGAGGCGAATCTTCGACCAGCGCTTCGCCACGAGGTGCCTGGTCGGCGACGGCATCGACATCTGCGCAGGCGCGGACCCCGTCGGAAACTACGGCCCGCTGTTCCCGCTTGTCAGGTCGGTGCGCCCCTGGGATGTGCCCGATGGCGACGCGATGCTCATGGCCCGCGTCGCCGACGCGAGCCTGGACTTCGTTCATTCAAGCCATTGCCAGGAACACCTCGCCGATCCCTACACCGCGTTGTTCCACTGGATCCGCATCTGCCGCCCGGGCGGCCACCTGATCGTCGTCGTTCCGGACGAGGACCTCTACGAACAGGGCGTGTTCCCCTCGACCTTCAACCCCGACCACAAATGGACCTCACCATCGGCAAGCGCCAGAGTTGGAGTCCGCGGTCGGTCAACGTTCTCGACCTGCTCAGCCGCTTCAACGACAAGGCCGACACGCTCAAGATAGAGCGGCTCGACTATGCCTACATGTATGGGCACCAGCGCTTCGACCAGAGCCAGCTTCCGGCGACCGAGACCGCCATCGCGTTCGTGCTGAGGAAACGCACGGCGGAGGATATCGAGCGGAAAGGGACCTATCCGCTGCGCTAGGACGTGATGCCCTTCCGCTGCTTGTATTCGGCGACCGCCTTCTTCAGGTCGGAGAATTCGGAGCAGCCGAAAAAGCAGACCTTGTCGAGCTTGGCCAGGTTCGCCTCGGCGCTCTTCAGGTCGTCCAGCATCAGATAAAGCTCGCCCTGGTACTCGAGCGCGCCCTTGTGCTCGGGGTCGATCTCCAGCGCCTTGGCATAGTGGGTGCGGGCGTCGGGCAGCTTGTTCAGCTTGCGATGCGCGTATCCCAGCTGGTTATGGGCATCGGCGCTTTTCGGATCGGCCGCCACCACCTTCTGCAGGAGCGGGATGGCGTCGGCGTATTTCCACTCCTTGATCAGCTTCTCGGCCTGGGCGTAGTCGGGGTTGGCGAGCGTTCCTGGGGCCGCGCCCGTTCCCATCGCATGAGCGGCGAGCGGAAGCGCGAGCGCGAGGACGAAGGAGAGAAGACGGAGCATGGCAGACCTCTCGGAGAGTGGACTCTAACGAGCCAAAAGCTTGTCGATTTCCTTGGTGATCGTCGCCGAGGTCGGCGACATCGTCGACGGCCAGGCGCCGGCGATGCGACCGTCGGGGCCGATCAGGTACTTATAGAAGTTCCATCGCGGTGCCGCGCCTTCGCCGAGCTCGGCCGCGATCCACTTGTAGAACGGATGCGCTGAGCCGCCGATCACCGTCAGCTTCTCGGTCATCGGGAAATCGACGCCGTAGGTCACCTCGCAGAAGCCCTTGATCTCGGCCTCGCTGCCCGGCTCCTGGCCGCCGAAGTCGTTCGACGGCACGCCCAGCACCACTAGGCCCTTGTCGCGGTAGCGCTCCCACAGCTTCACCAGGTCGGCGTATTGCGGGGTGTAGCCGCATTGAGACGCGGTGTTCACCACCAGCAGCGGCTTGCCGGCGAACTTCGCCAGCGGCAGGTCGTCGCCCTCGATCGACTTGAAGGCGAAGCCGAAGCCGCCGTTGGATCCGGCTGCGGCCGGCGGCGACACGGTCATACCGACGGCGGCGACCAGCATCGTCGCATAGCGCCAGATGTCGCCCAGGCTTTCAGCCATAGCGCTGCTCCTTCCACGGGTCGCCGAGATTGTGATAGCCGCGCACTTCCCAGAATCCCGGCGCGTCCTTGTCGATGAACCAGATGTGCCGGACCCACTTGGCCGACTTCCAGAAATAGAGCTTGGGGATGACGATGCGCACCGGGCCGCCATGGTCGCGGCTGATCGGCTCGCCTTCCCACTTGGTCGCCAGCAGAACGTCGTCGTCATCGAAATGTTCGAGCGGCACGTTGGTCGAATAGCCGTCATAGCTCTTGAAGACGATGAACTTCGCCTCCGGCTTCGGGCGGACCACCGAGAGCAGGTGCTTGCCCGACACGCCTTCCCACATGTTGTCGTATCGCGACCAGGCGGTGACGCAATGGATGTCGGAGGTGTGGCTGAATTGCGGCTGGGCCGTCAGATCGTCCCAGCGCCAGGTGACCGGGTTTTCCACCAGGCCGCCGACCTTCATCTCCCATTCCTTCGCCGGCACGTTCGGATGAACGCCGAGGTCCAGCACCGGCCAGTTCTTCACCTCGCGCTGGCCGGGCGGCAGCCGCCGGCGCTGGCGCGACTCGGTTCCGCCGGTCAGGAGACGGCCCTCGCGAGCCCATTTCTCCTTGGTGTCGACCAGCTTCTGCTTGATCTGGCCCGTGCCTTCGGGTGCGTCGTCCGCCATCATCCTGCTCTTACGTAGGAACTCGCCCTTTAGATTAGGCGCGGTGAGGCTCCGGCGGTAGGGCTCCTCGCTGGCCTGTGAATACACCAACGCCGTCGCGGCCGGATTATTCCTTTACCGCCAGCCGAGAAGCCGGCGCTCCGCCTGTGAGACCGCCCAGCCGACGGTGAGGCCGAGGGCGGACAGCACGCAGACCCCCGCCAGCAGGTCCTCGGTGCGCATCAGGTTGCCGGCCGAAAGGATGAAGGCGCCGATGCCGTGCTCGGCCGCGATCATCTCGGCGGCGACGACCAGGATAAGCGCGATCGAGGCGGAGATGCGGATGCCGGCGAGGATGCCGGGAAGGGCGCCCAGCAGGATCACCTTGCAGACGATCGCCGCCATCGGCACGTCGAAGCTCTGCGCCATGCGGATCAGTGAGCGCGGCACCTGGTCGACGCCCGAGTATGTGGCGATCGCCATCGGGAAGAAGACGCCGAGCCCGATGGTGGCATATTTCGACGGCTCGCCGATGCCGAACCACAGGATGAACAGCGGCAAGAGGGCGATCTTCGGGATCGGGAAGAGGGCGGAGACGATCGGCAGGCCCGCGGCGCGCGCGTGAGAGATGAGGCCGAGCGCCAGGCCGAAGGCGAGCCCGGCGGACGCGCCCAGCGTGAACCCGACCAGGATGCGGGCGAGCGAGGCGGAGACGTCGCGGGCGAGCTGGCCCGAGAGCGCCAAGCCGGCCAGCGCCTTGGCGATGCCGGCGGGGCTCGGCAGGAACACCGGCGAGGCCCATCCCAGGCTGGATGACGCCTGCCAGATCGCGATGATGAGGAGTCCCGCGATCCAGCCGGCATGGCGCTTTCGCTGGATGACGAAGCCGCCGCCGCGAAAGCGCAGGCGCTCAGCCATGGGCGGGGGCCACGGTCTCGCGGTCGGCGGCGCGGGCCTCGTCCTGGACCAGGCGCCACAGGCGCTGGCGGAGCGGGGCCAGGGCGGCCGGGTCGCGCTCGCTTCGCGGCACGTCGACGGTGACGATCTCGCGGATGCGGCCGGGGCGGCGGGAGAGCACGCAGATGCGGTCACCGAGCTGCAGCGCCTCGTCCAGGTTATGGGTGACGTAGACCGCGGTGGTGCGGTGCCTGACCCAGAGCGCCAGGAACTCCTCCATCAGCAGCTCGCGGGTCTGCGCATCCAGCGACGACAGGGGCTCGTCCAGCAGCAGCACGGCCGGCTTCACCGCCAGCGCGCGCGCGATGCCGACCCGCTGGCGCATGCCGCCGGAAAGCTGCTTCGGCAGCACGTCGGCGAATTCAGCGAGCCCCGTGATCGCCAGCACCTCGGCGATCCGCGCCTTCCGCTCGGCCGCATCGAGCGCGTGATGCTCGAGCGCGAAGGCGACGTTGCCGGCGACGCTGCGCCAGGGCAGCAACGCAAAATCCTGGAAGACATAGGTGAACGGGTTGAGGCATCCCGCCGGCGGCGCGCCCTCGGTCGAGACGGTGCCTTGGCTCGGCTGCAGCAGACCGCCCATGATGCCGAGCAGCGTCGACTTCCCGCAGCCCGACGGCCCGATCACCGCCAGGATCTCGCCCTCCGCAACGTCGAGCGAGATGCCGTCGAGGACTTCGAGAGAGCCGAAACTATGGCTGACGGACTCGACGATCAGGCGCATGAGCGGGGCCCCCCACCCCATCCCTCCCCCACGCTCCGCGGGGGGAGGGGGCACGACTTCGGATACCCTCCCCCCTTTGTGGGGGAGGAGAGCGCGACGCCGGGGGCGTCGTCGCGCCTGGGTGGGGGGCTCCTCACCTCAATCCAGCGACTGCACGAAGCTCGTGACCACGATCTCCTTGGCGTCGACGGTCTTGTCGGCCTGGCCCTGGGCCTGCCAGTAGGCGACCTGCTTGGCGATGTCCTTGGCGCTGAAGCGGGCCTCGGGCTCGATGTAGGGAAGGCCGGCGGCGATCGAGCCCTTCGACTGCTCGGTGTACTTCACCAGGATATCGAGCGCCTTCTCGGTCGCGGCCGCGTCGCCCTTCTTCTGGAAGGCGATATCGTAGGCGGCGACGCCCTTCTTGTAGGCGCGGACGAAGCGCTCGACGGTGGCGCGCTTGCCCTCCAGCGTCTTCGGCGAGGTGAAGAGCGCGCCCAGCTGCCAAGGCGTCTCGTCGCCGGCCCAGCCGACCAGCTTGGCATCGCCCCGGTCGAACATCGGCACGGCGACGGTCGACGGCAGGATCGCAGTGTCGGCCTGGCCGCCCTTCAGCGCCGAGACCATGTTGGGGATGCTCTGCAGTGCCAAGAGGCGCGACTTGGAAAGGTCGAAGCCCTTCTTCTCGGCCAAGAGGCCGATCATGTAGTGGAAGGTCGATCCCACCTGGGTCATGGCGAAGGAGCGGCCGGCGAAGTCGGCCGGCGAGCGGACGCCCGCCTCATAGGCCTGGTTCGAGACCATGTAGGCCGAGAGCTTGTAGCCGGGCTCTTCGCGCGACTGCCCGGCGATGATCTTCAGCGCGCCCTTGCCGGCGAGATTGTAGAAGCCGGCGGTCAGCCCGGTGACGCCGAACTCGGCATCGCCGGAAACCACGGCGACGGCGACCGGCTGGGCCGCGGTGAAGAACTTGAACTCGACCTCGAGGCCCTCGGCGGCGAAGTGGCCGAGATCCTGGGCCAGGAACACCGGCCCGGAGGAAGCCAGCTTCAGCACCGACAACGAGGTCTTCTCGGCGTGAGCCGGCGGCGCCAGCGCCAGCAGTGCCGCGGCGGCGGCGGCGATCCATGTCGGTCTCATCGGCGTTCCTCCAACTTCGTTGCCCCAGCCTTTACGGACACGCCGACCGCTCGTCAATTGCCGCGCCCGATCACGGCAAGGGCGACCGGCTCGGCCTTGCCGCGCAGCGTCACCGGCCCGAGATCGCGGCGGACGAGGCCGGGCGGCAGGCGGGCGCCATCCAACGCCTCGGCCGAGGCCAGCACCAGGCCGCCGTGCTTCCGGGCCTCGCCGGCGATGCGGGCGGCGGTGTTCAGCGTGTCGCCGAGGAAGGTGATCTCGCGCTTGAGGTCGCCGATCTCGCCGGCCACCACCGGACCCGCATGAAGGGCGGCGCGCATCTCCGGCACCGCGCCGAAGTCCCGGCGCCAGATCTCGGCATCGCGGGCGATTGCGGCGGCGGCATCGGTGGCGAAGGCCAGCGCTTGGCTGGCCGCGTCCGGCGTCCACGCCCAGGTCAGGATCATCTCGTCGCCGATGTAGCGATAGATGCGCCCGCCCGAGACCAGCAGCGGCTCGGTCAGCTGGTGGATCCAACGGTCGAGGAATGCCAAAAACCGTTCCGGTCCCAGATGTTCGGCGAGGCCCGTCGATCCGACGATGTCGAGCAGCAGGAACACGCGGCGCTCCGCCCGCGGATAGCGATAGCGGCCGATCAGGAGGGCGCCGAAGACGCCGGGACCGATCAGGCGTCGAAGCTCGATGACGACGCTGACCACGATCACCAGCGCGATCGAGAAGACGAGCGAGGGCAGGAGGGTATCGTCGAGGAAGGGGCGGCCGGCCGGCCAGATCAGATAGAAGGCCGAGAGATGACCGATCAGCAGCAGGACGCTGGTGATCGTGGCGTTCACCGCGAGGTAGGCCAGCAGCGGCAGCCGCTTAAGCGAGCGGCCGATGGTGGTATCGAGCCCGAGGAAGATCCAGACGACGACCGGCGCGCCGATCAGGAGGCCGCTGCTGACGCCGGTCCACACCGACAGCGGCCACCAGCGTTCGGGGAACATCAGGAGGGTGAACGTCACCGCCGCGACGCTGGTGAAGAGCAGCGTCCAGGCGACGGTGATCATCCGGTTGCGTGTGCGCCGGCCAGACAGCATGCGGCGATGCTAGTGCATCGGCGCGATGCAGGCACGATCCATCGCAGGACGGTTCCGCGCGAATGCCGTCTTGCCGTGCGGAGCCGGGCCAAGTAGACAACAGGCATGTATACGCCCAGGCCCTTCGCCGCCGAGGATGCGGCCGGTCTCGAGCTGATCGAGCGCCACGGCTTCGGCGCGCTGGTCATGACCGTGGACGGCAAGCCTGAGATCTCGCACCTGCCATTCGTGCTGGATCGCGAGGGTGGGCGCCTGCTCGCGCATGCCGCCCGCGCCAACCCGATCTGGAAGGCGATGGACGGGACCGCCGAGGCGACGGCCGTGTTCAACGGCCCCAACGCCTATGTCTCGCCCGACTGGTACGAGAAGCCGAAGGCGGCGGTGCCGACCTGGAACTACGCCGTCGTCCATGTCCATGGCCGGCCGACGGTTCTGGACGATGCCGGGCTGATCGACGTGCTGGTGCGGCTCTCGGCCTTGCACGAGGAGAAGCTGGCGCCGAAGAAGCCCTGGACCGTCGACAAGCTGACCGACGAGTTCTTCGCCGGCTTGAGGAAGGCGATCGTGGGATTCGCGCTGCCGGTCGAGCGGCTGGAGACCAAGATCAAGATGAGCCAGAACCGGCCGCCTGCCGACTTCACCTTAGTCCACGACGCGCTGGCGGCGCTCGACGATGCGGACGCACGCGCGACGGCGGCGATGATGGCGACGCTTCAGCCGCGATAAACGACCCAGCCGTCCTCGACCGCGACATCGACCGCGAGCAGCGAGTCGCCCTCGCAAGGGCCGGCGACGCAGAGCCCGTTCTCCGGCAGGAACAGCGCGCCATGCGTGGCACAGATCAGGTGGCGGTCGTCGGGGTGGAAAAACTTGTCGGGGACCCAGTCGAGCGGCGTGCCCACATGCGGACAGACGTTGAGATAGCCCTTCACCGCGCTCTCCCAGCGGACGACGAAGATCCGCCGCTGGGTCGGGCTCTCGCCGACGATGAAGCCGCGCGCGTCGCCTTCCTCGATCTCGTCCGCCGGACAGAGCCGGATCACGGGGCGACGCCACCCATCTTGCAGATGGCCACCCAATGCGCGTCGGACACCGGCGAGACCGAGAGCCGCGAATTCGTCACCAGGAGCATGTCGGCGAATTTCGGATCGGCTTTGATCGCCTTCAGCGTCACCGGCGTCTTCACCGGCTTCACCGGCACCACGTCGACCACCACGAACTTGCCCGTGGGATCGGTCGGATCCGGATAGTGCTCCTTGTCGACCTTCATGATGCCGACGACCTCGAGCCCCTCGTTCGAGTGATAGAAGAAGGCGAGGTCGCCCGTCTTCATCGCCTTCATGTTGGCGGCGGCCTGATGGTTGCGGACGCCATCCCACATGCTCCGGCCCTTCTTCACCAGCTCGTCCCAGGAGAAGGCGTCGGGCTCGGACTTCATCAGCCAGTGCTTCATTGAGGAGGAGCCTCAGCCGGGGGGACCGCCGACGCCGGGCTCGGAGAACACCTTGCGCCAGGGCGAGATGGTGAGCGAGGCGAACAGGCCGACCTTGTCGTAGGGATCGCCGGCGAGGAACACTTTGAGGTCGGCCTCGTCCTTGGCTTCGACGATCAGGAGGCTGCCGATCGGCGACTTGCCATCGGGCGAGAGCACCGGGCCAGCGGCGAACAGGCGCGCGGCCTGCGACTTCAGGTATTCGAGATGGACCGGCCGGGTCTTGAGCCGGAGCTCGAGGCCGCCTTCCTTGTCCAGGCGGTGCACGTAGTAAAGCATCGATGCTCCTTGCGGCGAGAGTGACGGCCGACGCTAGCGGAGGTGCCGTTTCAGCGCCAGTGTCCGTCGCCGTGCGCGAACCCGGCCTAGCTCCAGCTCTCGGCCCTGGGCGGCCGGCCGAGCAGGCGCTGCACCGCGTCCTTGACCGAGAGCCCGGCATTGACGACGTCGTCGACGGCCTCAACCAGCGGCATCTCGACCTGCAGGCGACCGGCACGGGCGCGGATCGGGTGTGCGCTGGCGACGCCCTCGACCACGGCGCGGCTGCCGGCGGTCGCCTCCGCTACCGTCTGGCCGCGCCCCAGCGCGACGCCGAGCCGGTGGTTGCGCGAGCTGGTGCCGGTGCAGGTCAGCACCAGGTCGCCGAGGCCGGCCAGGCCCGTCAGCGTCTCCGCCCGGGCACCCAGAGCGCGGCCGAGGCGGATCAGCTCGGCGAGGCCGCGGGTGATCATGGCGGCGCGCGCGTTGTCGCCGAGCCCGGCGCCCTCGACGATGCCGGCGGCGATCGCCAGCACGTTCTTGACCGCGCCGCCGATCTCGGCGCCGACCGGATCATCGGCGACATAGAGCCGGAAGGTCGGGCGACTGAGACGCGCGGCCATTCGCTCGGCGAGGCTGGGGGGCAGGCTCGCCAGCACCAGCGCTGCGGGCAATCCTCGGGCGACCTCATGGGCGAAGCTGGGTCCGGAAAGCACGGCGAGCGGCCGGCCGGGCATGGCATCGGCCGCCACCTCGGTCATCAGCGCACCGGTCCGGGCCTCGATGCCCTTGGCGCAGAGGACGGCCGGCACGTCGTGCTTCAGCAGGCGGGTGAGGTCGCGGGCAACTGCGCGGAGGAACTGGGCGGGGACGACCAGCAGCACCGCCTCGGCGCCGGCGGTGGCTTCGGCCAGGTCGCTGGTGGCGCGGATCTTCGGATCGAGGGCGACGCCCGGAAGGAAGAGCGCGTTCTCGTGTGCCTCCTCGATCTCGGCGGCGACCTCGGGCTCGCGGGCCCACAGCGTCACCTCGCCGGCATGTGCAGCCACCTGGGCGAGGGCCGTGCCCCAGGCGCCGGCGCCGATGACGGCGATCTTCATGCCTTCACTCCCGCATAGGGGGCCGGCGGCGCCTCGGCATCGAGCGGCCAGCGCGGCCGGGGCGCGATGTCGAGCCCGTCCTCTTGCCCTAAGCACCGGCGCTCGATCCCGGCCCAGGCGATCATCGCCGCATTGTCGGTGCAGAGCGACAGCGGCGGGGCGACGAAGCGGACGTCATGCGCGCGGGCGAGCTCGCTTAAGACCTCACGAAGCCGCGTGTTGGCGGCGACGCCGCCGGCCACCACCAGCGTATGGCCGGGGCCATGCTCCTCGGCGAAGCGCCGGAGCGCGTTCCGCGTGCGGTCGGCGAGCGAGGCGGCGACCGACTCCTGAAAGCTCGCGGCAAGATCGGCCTGCTCGGTCGCCGTCGGCGAATGGCCCAGCGCATCGACCGCGTGGGCGACCGCGGTCTTGAGGCCGGAGAAGGAGAAGTCGGAGCCCGGCCGCCCGATCATCGGCCGTGGCAGTTTGAGCCGCGTGGGGTCGCCCGACCTGGCGGCGCGCTCGATCGCCGGGCCGCCGGGGAATCCGAGGCCCAGCTTCTTCGCCGCCTTGTCGAAGGCCTCGCCGGCGGCGTCGTCGACGGTGGTGCCGTAGCGCCGGTAGCGGCCGGCGCCTTCGACCGCCAGCAGCTGGCAATGGCCGCCGGAGACCAGCAACAGCAGGTAAGGGAAGGGCACGTCGTCGGAAAGACGAGGGCTGAGCGCATGGCCTTCCAGGTGGTTGATCGCGAGGAAGGGAAGCCCGCGGGCGAGCGCCAGGGCTTTTCCAAAGGTGGATCCCACGATGACGCCGCCGATCAGGCCGGGACCGGACGTCGCCGCGATCAGGTCGAGATCGGCGAAGCCCAGCTTTGCCTCGTCGAGGGCGCGGGTGACCAGGCCCTGCAGCAGCTCGAGATGGGCGCGCGCCGCCACCTCCGGCACGACGCCGCCATAGGGGCGGTGACGGTCGAGCTGGGAGGCAACGATGCTGGAGAGGATGCGGCGGTCGCCGTCGACGACGGCGGCCGCGGTCTCGTCACAGCTCGTCTCGATGCCGAGCGCAAGCATGAGAGGCGTCATAGCACGCGGGGCATTTCTCGTACGACCTCGCTCGCGCTCGCCCCCACCCTAACCCTCCCCTGCTTCGCGGGAGAGGGAACACGAT
>CAMDFP010000135.1 GCA_945897335.1 Asaia bogorensis
TTGCGTGCAGAGGCGCTCTGCGCTAGGTTCGCGGCCGACTAGGGACCCGTAGCTCAGCTGGATAGAGCGTTGCCCTCCGAAGGCAAAGGTCGCACGTTCGAATCGTGTCGGGTCCGCCAGTCTCTCAATAAATTCATGAGCTTAAAGGCGTGTGCGGGCTAACCTCTTCGCCTGCGCCCGATGGTAGATCCTCCTCGTGCGTCGGAAATCTATGGGCGCAAGGGAAACCAGCGGTATTCTCGAATCGAATGTGAGGGCGGCGATGCTGAAGAGGATCTTGCTCGGCGTTCTGTTCGTCCTTGCGGCGCAGGCGCCTTTGTCGGCCCAGATCATGAAAGGCCCCAATGGCGGGCAGATGATCGATGCCGGCGCCTTCCACGTGGAGTTGGTGGTCAAGGACGCCGACTACCGCATCCACGTCTACGATCACGTCGATGCGCCGGTCGCCGTCGCCAAGGCGACCGCCGTGGTGACGGTGATGATCGGCGAGGCGACGGAAAAGGTCACGCTGAAGCCGGTCGCTGGCAATACGCTCGCCGGCAACGGCACGATGAAGCGGTCGGGGCCGAGCAAGGTTATGGTCCTGCTCAGGGTTCCCGACCAGGCGATGGCGATGGCGCGGTTCGACCTGCCGTGAGTTCATCTGCCGGAGCGATGGGGGGAGCCGTGCGAAGGGTAGCGTTGCTGATCGCAGTCCTGCTTCCGGTCCTGGCCGCGAGCCCGGCATCGGCGCATATCCTGAAGGTCTATGCCGAGGTCTCCGGCGACATGATCGTGGGCGAAGGCTATTTCAGCAGCGGCAGCGTGCCCTCGCAGCAGCCGGTCGAGGTCTTCGGCCCGAACAAGCAGAAGATCGGCGAGACCGTCACCGACGAGAAGGGCAAGTTCAAGTTCAAGCCGACCCGCAAGCAGAACCACACCTTCGTCATGGATGCCGGCGAAGGTCACCGGGCCGAGTGGACCGTGGAGTCCGACGAGCTGCCGAGCGCGCTGCCGTCGAACTGACCGATCGCCGCCCGATGCACACGCAAATCGTCAAGCCCGCGACCGGCCGCTTCGAAGGGGCCTATCTGCTGCTGGTCAGCGTCGTCATTCTCGCCGTGTCGGGCCTTCTGATCTGGCAGCGCCAGACCAAGCTCGAGACCGTGGAGCTGCAGCCCTACCAGATCAGCGCCTTCTCCGACCTCGGCAAGACCGAGCAGGCGGTCTTCAACGACCTCTACGCCGCGGCGCTGGAGCTCCAGTCGGTGCATCGCGACAGCAAGGCGTGGCTCTCGCTCGAGGATGTGCAGGACCTTGTGCTGCCGCCCTTCGCCGAGTCGGCGCAGAACGCCAGCCGGGGCGGCCATCGCTGGAGCGGCGCCGCCTTCGAGTCCGCGGGCCTGTCGACGATGGCCTATTTCGGCAAGTCGGCGCGGCTTGGAGAGGCGCGGAACTTCCTTCTGGTCATGAGCTACCGGCCGCCGCCGCCCTCGACCTCGGCGGCACCGAGCGACCCGAATGCGGGCCGCAGCTTCTCCGTCTGGGTCAACGGCAACGGCGCCGCCGAGATGCCGGCAGTCATCGGGACATCGGCCCTGAGCGATCTCGGCTGGCGCGAGGCCGTGGCCTTCAAGGGCGAACAGGCCCAGAGAGGCGTTACGACGGGAACCCCCAAATGACCGTTTCGAGACGAACCGCCGCCCTCGTCATCGGCACCCTGTTCCTGCTCCTCGCAGGCGGCCCGGCAACGGCGAAGGAGAAGCTCCGCGTCGGCATCACGCTGCACCCCTATTACAGCTGGGTTGCGAACATCGCCGAGGACAAGGTCGACATCATCCCGCTGATCAAGGCGGGCTTCGAGGTCCACAACTACGAACCGCAGCCCGACGACATCAAGCGGGCATCCACCCTCGACGTCCTGGTGATGAACGGCATCGGCCACGACGACTTCGCGATCAAGGTCATAGAGGCGGCCGAGGCCAAGGGCAGGGTCAAGCTGATCTATGCCAATGAAGGCGTGGCGCTGATCCCGGCGTCGGGCAGCATCAACGGCCAGAAGCTCTACAACGCGCACACCTTCATCTCGATCACCGCGGCGATCCAGCAGATCTTCAACATCGCCGCCGAGCTCGGCAAAATCGACCCCGAGAACGCCGAGCTCTATCGCAAGAACTCGCGCGCCTATGCGGTCAAGCTCAGGAAGCTGAAGGCGACCTACGTCAACAGGCTGGCGGGTGTCGACGGAAAGCGGCTGCGCGTCGCCACCATCCATGGCGGCTACGACTATCTGATGCAGGAGTTCGGGCTGGACGTGGCGGCGGTGATCGAGCCGGCGCACGGCCTGATGCCGACGGCGAGCCAGCTCAAGGACACGGTCGAGAAGATCCGTGCCCTGAACGTCAACGTGGTGTTCAGCCAGATGATGTTCCCAGACCAGTTCGTCGAGACCATCAAGCGCGAGACCGGCGCCAGCGTCCACACGCTGGTCCACATCACCGAAGGCGACTACTACAAGGAAAAGTTCGAGGAAGGGATCGAGTACGACATGAAGATCCTGGTCGGCGCGATCCTCGGCTCGTAAGGAAGACTCCGAACCCGCGCCATGATCCTGACGACGACTGTCCAAGGCCCCGAGATCCGGTTCACGGATGTCGCGCTGAATCTCGGCGGCGCGCAGATCCTCCATGACGTCGGCTTTACCGTCGATGCAAGGAAGATCCATTGCATCATCGGACCGAACGGCGGCGGCAAGACCTCGCTCATACGGGCGCTGCTGGGCCAGATGCCGCACACCGGCGAGATCCGCATCGAGTGGCCCGCCGGCCGCCGCACCGGCTACGTGCCGCAGATCCTCGACTTCGACCGCGATCTGCCGATGACGGTCGACGACTTCATGGCGATCATCAGCCAGGACCGGATGGCGGTGTTCGGCATCGCCAGGCGCAATCGCGCCGCGATCGACCAGGCGCTCGAGATGGTCGGGCTCGCCGGGAAGCGCCGCCGGCGCATGGGCGAGCTCTCGGGCGGCGAGCGCCAGCGCGCGCTGTTCGCCCAGGCGCTGATCCCGTTCCCCGATCTCCTGGTGCTCGACGAGCCGCTGGCCGGCGTCGACGGCGCCGGGGCCGAGATCATCTCCGGTCTGGTGCGGGACCTCAGCTCGCGCGGCGTCACCGTGGTGTGGGTTCATCACGACCTCGCCGAGGTGAAGCGCATCGCCGACAAGGTGACCTGCATCAACCGGACGGTGTCCTTTTCCGGGCCTCCCGAGGAAGTGCTGACCCGGGAAAGCATCCTCGAGGTGTTCTCGCCGGCGGGCGGGCGTGGCTTGGCATCGGGGAGCGCCGCCGCATGAGCTGGCTCTTCGATCCGATCCGCGCGCAGATCCAGGCCTGGGCGCTTGCCGGCACGCTGCCCGACGCCTTCCAGTACGGCTTCGTCGTCAACGCGCTGATCTGCGGCCTGTTCATCGGCCCGATCCTGGGCGGCGTCGGTACCATGGTGGTGACCAAGCGCCTGGCCTTCTTCTCGCAGGCGGTCGGGCAGGCGGCGCTGACCGGCGTCGCGCTCGGCATCATCCTGGGCGAGCCGCTGACCTCGCCCTACGTCACCCTGTTCGGGTTCTGCACCCTCTTCGGGCTGGTGCTCAACTTCACCAAGAACCGCACGCGGATGTCGACCGACACGCTGATCGGCGTGTTCCTGTCGATCTCGATGGCAGTGGGATCCAGCCTGCTGATCTTCGTCGCCGCCAAGGTCAACATCCACATCGTCGATCAGGTGCTGTTCGGCTCGATCCTGACGGTCAACAATCTCGACATGACGGTGCTGGTGGTGATCTCGGCGCTGGTCAGCGTGCTCGGCGTGATGCGGTTCAACCGCATGCTGGTTGCCAGCTTCAACCCGCAGCTCGCCCATGTACGGGGAGTCAACGTCGGCTTCCTCGACTACCTGTTCATCCTGATGATCACCGTGATCACCGTGGCCTCGGTCAAGATCATCGGGGCGATGCTGGTCGAAGCGCTGCTGCTGATCCCGGCCGCCGCCGCCCGCATCCTCACCCGCGACATCCGGGGGTTCTTCTTCGTCAGCATCGTCATCTCGACGATCAGCTGCATCGTCGGCATCGTCGCGCCGATGCTGTGGAACCTGCCGATCCCCTCCGGTGGCGCGATCGTGCTGGTCGCCGCCGTCTTCTTCTGCCTGGCGACCGTGGCGAGGCTGTTCCGCCGCCAGGCGATGTAGGTTTCCGGGAGGTTCATATGCTGGGATCGACGCTGCTGCGTTGCGGGCTCGCCGCCCTCTTCGCTCTTGCCGCGGCTCCTGCGTCCGCAGCCGACCGCGTGCTCGTCCTCACCTCGCTGCAGCCCACATATTCGATCGCGCATGCGCTGGCCAAGGGCACCGCGATCGACGTGCAGCAGGCGTTCCCGGCCGATATCGGCATGGACCAGCAGTCTCCCTACCTGGCGCGGCGCCGGCGTGAGGATTTCATCTCCGCCGCGCAGAAGGCGGCCGCCGTCGTCACCATCCGCAAGACCTGGGAAACCGATCCGCTGTTTCCGGCGGTCAGGCGGATCAACATCCGGGCGATCGAGATCGATGCCTCGAGCCCGCTCTCGCCGGAACTCGCCGGCGTCGCCTTGCTGCCGGCCGGGAAGGATGGGGCCAAGAGCGCGGTCTCGCCCTACATCTGGCTCAACCCGACCAACGCGATCCGCATGACCGACATCGTAGCGGCGGATCTGCGCCGGCTCAGCGAGGCGGATGCGAAGACCATCGACGCCAACCAGGTTGCGTTCAGGCAGCGTATTCTTGCGCTCAAGACCGAATTCGAGGCGAAGCTGGCGGAGCTCGACGATCCCTCGGTGATCCTGCTCAGTCCCGAGCTCGGCTATCTCACCGGCGGGCTCGGCGTCGACGTGGCGGCGACCTTCTCCAAGCCGGGGTTCGACTGGAACGATGCCGATGCGGCAGCGCTGGCCAACAAGATCACCGCGAGCGGCGTCCGCGGCGTGATCGCGATGGCGAAGCCGAAGGACGCGGTGGCAGCGGCGATCACCAAGGCGGGCGGGCGGCTGGCCGTGCTCGATCCGATCGACCCGGGCCTTGCCGGCGCCGACGGCAAGACCGATCCGGACGGGTTCGTCACGGTGCTGCGCGCCAATCTCGAGCGTCTGCTGACGGCGATTAAGCCCTAGAGCGACTTGAGGCCCGGCGATCGCCGAGCCCCAAGGTCAACTCAAGGATGGAATGTCGCGAGGGCAATTCCCCTCAGCGCATGTTGACCGTCTGCACCCAGATCAGGCCGCCCTCTTCGAGGTCAACCATCTCGCCGCTGGGATTGGCGATCTTCTTGGCGCCGGCGACGATCGCCGAGAAGCCCCACCAGCCGGCCTTCGGCATGGCATAGGAGAAGTTGCCGTTGGCATCCGACTTGATCACCTGGGTGACGAAGGGATCGGCCGGCGCCTTGATCTTGCCGTCCGCCTTGTACTCGACCTCGATGCGGGTGAAGGGCGACGGCTTGCCGTTGTACATGACGATGCCGTTGAACACGTTGCCGGTCCACAGCCCGAACGGGCGTGTCAGTGGCCGGATCTCGATCGGTGCGCCGGTCATCGCGTCCCATCCCTCGTCGGCGCCATAGGCGTTGACGACGACCTTGGTGTAGTGGATCAGCATCTTCTTCTCGGCCGGCTCCCAATAGGGAGCGGGCTCGATGAAAAAGACGTAGTTGGCGGGACCGCGGAGGCCGTACTGGGCCGTGTAGGTGGTCTTGCCGCCGATCGTGGTCCGCTGCAGCGAGGACAGAAGATCGGTGCGCTGGCCCTCTCGGCCGATGACGCCGAAGGCCTTCGGCTGGCCCATGTCCATGATCGGCCCGCCCTCCATCGGGTGGGTGAACACGGCGCGAAGGGTCACCGACTTCTGCGACTCCTCCTCGATGATGGCCTCGTTCGGCAGCAATTCCTGGAAATGCGCCAGTGCTGGCCCGGCTCCGAGAAGGGCCATGAGGGCCGCCGTCACCAAGGTCTTCTGATTCATGCGAGGCCCCCATTCAAGTGTTGACCGGAGCAGCTCAAGGCCACCCATCGATCATTTAGGTCGATTTTAGGCGAAACTCTCGGACGCCACCCTGAACTCAAAGCACATCCGCGCTTGCCAGAGAATAATCGACAGTCTCAATCCCCCCTAGCGTACAATGCCTTCTTCGTGTTTACCAGGACACCTAGGGCGATTCAAGATAGTTTATAAGGTCGATTCTCACTATTGTATTGCGTCGCGGCAGTATGGCCGTGCGGGGTGGACGCAAATTCGAGCGGGGGCTTGGGATGAGAGTCGGAAGGCTTTTTGCTGTCTTTTTGATGGGTAGCGCGGTTGCGTCGCTGACGCCGGCGGCCGCCACGGCGGAGATGACCTTCTATAACGACGGCGATCTTTCGCTGAAAGTCGGCGTCGAAGGTGCTCTCGCCGGCTTCCGCGTCAACAACGCCGATTTCGGACGCGGCAACAACAACTTCGGGTCGTCCGAGCTCAAGACCAACCGCAGCTGGTTCGAAGGCTGGGTCAAGCCCTCGCTCACCTTCGAATACGTGCTCGACGATTCGCCGATCTATCTCGGCAAGAACTCGTCGTTCTACGGCGGCCTGAGCGCCATTGTCACCGCGACGCGCGGGCAGGGCGACGCCGTCCAGGCGACGTCGACGACCTCGTTCCAGCCGACCCATGGCGACTTCGAGGAGGCGTATCTCGGCTGGAAGTCCGGCGACCTGTTCGAGATGGGCGAGGACGCGATCGACGTCTCCTTCGGCAACCAGTCGCTGACGATCGGCGACGGATTGCTGATCAACGGCGCCACCACCAACGGTCTCTATCGCGCCGCCTACTACACCGCGCCCCGCGGCGCCTTCCACCGGACCCTGGTGCTCAAGGTCAATCCGAGCGAGATCGCGCCGGTTCGCGGCACCTTCTTCCACCTGCAGGCGGTCAGCGACCAGGACCTGATGCGCGAGGGCGATCAGCCGCAGGCCAAGCTGTACGGCGGCAGCATCGACTGGTACGGGCCGGAGCGGGAGGAGAAGCTCGGCGACATCTCCGACCTCTGGACCCTCACCGGCACCGCCTTCCGCATCTATGACGGCGAGACGCCGCCTCCCGGCAACACCGCCGGCAACCGCAAGGGCCTCAACGTCTTCTCCGCCCGGGCCGCCGGCTCGTTCCTGCCCTTCAACCGCGACATCCTTTTCTTCGGCGAGTATGTCGCCCAGCGCAACGACGACACCGGCCGCAGGACGCGCGCCAATGGCTGGTACGTCGAGCCGGGCTACAACTTCTCCTCCCATCCCTGGAACCCGATCGTCACCTACCGCTACGGCTCCTTCAGCGGCGATCCCGATCCGAACGGCGGCACCACCAAGAAGTCCTTCGACTCGCTGTTCTTCGGCTCCGGCGTCCGCGGCCTCGGTCCGGGCACCTGGTTCCTCGGCGAGATCTACGGCCAGTACCAGCAGGGCCTGACCAACGTGAACGTCCACCAGCTCAGCGCCCGCATCACGCCGATGGAGGATCTGAGTCTCGGCCTCATCTACTACCGGACCAACTTCAACGAACTCGGCCAGGTGAACCAGCTCATCAACTCCGGGGCGACGCCGGTCACCTCGAAGCGGGCGATGGACGAGATCAACCTCTACGCCGAGTGGAAGGTGAACGACGCCATCACCATCGTGCCGACGCTCGGCGTCGGCTTCCCGGGCGCAGGCTACAAGCAGGTCGACACCGGCACCGGCCGCACCGGCGACAAGACGATCTTCCTCGGCCAGATCGTCGTCGGGTTCCAGTTCTGAGTTGAGCACCCGGCGCGACACGCTTCTCTTCGACCTCGACGGCACGCTGACGGATACCGATGCGCTTCACTACGAAGCGTATCGGATTCTGCTGGCGCCGCTCGGCAAGGCCGTAAGCCACGAGACCTATAAGGCCCGGATCATGGGGGCGGCCAACGAGGCGATCATGGCCTGGCTGTTCCCCGACGATTCCGTCGCCCGTCACCGCGCGCTCGCCGATGAGAAGGAGCGACTGTTCCGCACGCTCGCCACCCGCATGCAGCCGCTCCCTGGCCTGATCGACCTGCTCGCCTGGGCCGAGGCGCAGAAGATCAAGACGGCGGTGGTGACCAATGCGCCGCGCTTCAATGCCGAGATGATGCTGGGGGCGATCGGTCTCGCCGAGCGCTTTCCGGTACTGGTGATCGGGGAGGAGGTGGCGCGTGGAAAGCCCGATCCGCTGCCCTACCTGACGGCTCTCGAGCGGCTCGGCGCGAAGGCCGAGGCGGCGCTGGCCTTCGAGGACTCGCGGTCGGGCGTACAGGCGGCAACGGCAGCTGGCGTCGAGACGGTCGGCATGACGACCGGCCTGGATGCGGCAACGCTGCGGGGCGTCGGTGTCGCCGGCACGATTGCCGACTTCACCGATCCCTGGCTGCTGGGAAAGCTCAAGCGCGAGTTCGAGAGGTCCTGACCGGGCGGCCGGAACGACTTCGGCGGGGCGTGTGTTTGACCGTGTGACATTCACACAGGAGACACACATGGGCCGCGGCCTGATTCTCTGGCTTATCGGAATCCCGCTTCCGATCATCCTCGTGGTTTGGGCGCTGGGCGGTCTGAGCTGAACCTGACGATGCCGGCTCCCGGCATCGGGGCCTAGAGGGCGCGGCGCGCCAAGGCGCCTGCGCCCTCGTGCGCTTTCCGCGCGCAGGCGACCACCACGCCGCGTTGAAGCGCCCCGCCTGCGGGTGGCGCGGGAAGGCGTGACTTGTCCGTGACGGCATTTGATTTGCGCGGGAACTGCCTCGATCTCGCGTGTCAGTCACTCAAGCGTCACTTCACAACGAGGCGAATTAGTTCCCGCCGTCGTGTGCGATGTACCCGGTCTGACGCTTTCGGTGACCAATCGGGAGCGCGGGATGTAAGCCCGGCTGGCGCCCCTATATCCCCGGCAGACTGATGAACAGAGGAGTATCCCCCATGCGCAAGCTCACTCTTGCTGCGGCCTTCGGCGTGCTGGCGATCTCGGCGTTTGCAGCCCCGGTCTTCGCCCAGGGCGAAGGCCTCGAGCCGGGCAATTACACCGGTGGTCCGTATGCCCAGGGCTATACCTATAGTTATGGCTATACGACCTACCCGAACGGCGGCTACACCTACATGACGAATCCGGCGCCGGCGCAGGTGACCACCTATACAGCGCCGACCTACGTGCCGCCGCCGGTGGTCCCGATGGCGCCGTCGACCACCACGACCTACAGCACGTCGCCCTACGGCCAGACCACAACCACCTACACCACCACCGCGCCGTCGGTGGCCTATGCGCCGGTCTATCCGCAGCCGGGCGTCGCGACCACGGTGTATGTCGCGCCGCGGCCCTGCAACCCGTACGACGTGACACGTCCGGGTGTGACCAACGCCTGCGATTGATCGGCCCCGCGCCGGTTACCGCATGGCGGTTGAGGAAAGGCGGTCCTTCGGGGCCGCCTTTCTTCTTTGAGCCCGCGTCTCCTGCTAGGCTTGGGGCGGAGCCACCAGACTCAGGATTCCAGTCATGACTGCCCAGGCGCGCTACGCCGGCCCGCTCGATCTCAATTCCGCCATCGCGGCCTTCTCCCTGGTGACGCTGGCCGACCGGCCGTTCAAGCGCGAGGACGGCAAAGCCACGGTGGAATCCCGCGACCTCGGCATCGCCGATGCGACCTCGGGCCGCATCCTGATGAAGCACACCCGCGCCATCGCTCCCTTCGACAAGGAGACCGGCTGGCATTGGCACGACATGGACGCCCATATCGTCTTCGTCATCCGCGGCTGGGTCCGCTTCGCCTATGCCGGCATGGCCGACGCTGTGACGGTCGAGGCCGGGTCCTGCATCAGCCAGCCGACCGGCGTGCCCCACAACGTCGTCGGCCGCTCCGACGATCTCGAGGCGATCGAGATCAATATTCCCGCCGATCACGGGACATACGATCACAAGGGCTGATTTTCTGCGGGCGTGTTGCGGAAATGTTGCCAAGCCCCTGAAACAGGGTCTCTAATGGCGGCTCGCCTCCCTCGAGACCGCCGCGACCGATTGAATGAACGCTGACAGCTCCCCGGGCCCGGACCGGCGGACGATCTTGAGCGCCGGCCGCAGACGCCCGCTCGCCCGTCTGGCGCTGCTCGCGGTGGTGGCCGGTGGCATCTTCCTCTGGGCGGCCAACTGGGCTCGGACAACGCTGCTTTACGTGCATGAGACGGATGCCCGCATCGTCAGCGACATGATCACGCTGGCGAGCCGGGTCGACGGTCTGGTGGCGACGCGGCCGGTGCAGGAGGGCGACCGGGTGACGGCGGGTCAGGTGGTCGCCACCATCGACTCGCGCCAGGCACGCCTCAAGCTCGCCGAGCTGGAAGCCGAGATGGTCAGCGCCGAGGCCGCCCTCGACCGGGTCGACTCCGAGATCGCGCTGGTCGACAAGTCGACCGCGACCCGGATCGCCTCCACCGAATCGCGCTTGGTGGAAGCCCGCGCTGCCCGGGAGGCGATGGGCCAGGAGTACCGTTATGCCGAGTCCGAGTTCCAAAGGAGCCAGGCGCTCCAGGGCGGCGCCGCCATTACCGCCAGCCGCGTCGACCGCACCCGTGCCGACTATCTGAAGCAGCAGCAAGAGCTGGCGCGGACGGTGGCGCAGGTTAGGACCGCCGAGGCGATGCTGGCCGAGGCGCGGGCCGAGCGCCAGCGCCTCGACGTGCTGCGTGCCGACCGGGCGACGCTGGCGGCCAAGCGCCAGGAGCTGCTGGCGCGGATGGACAGCCAGCGCGCGGACATCGAGCTCCGCCAGGTGGTGAGCCCGGTCGACGGCGTGATCAGCCGCACCTTCATCGCCGCGGGCGAATACGCCTCGGCCGGCCAGCGCCTCCTCCTCCTCCATGACCCGACGAAGATCTGGATCGAGGCGCGCTTTCGCGAGACCGATATCCGCCGGCTCACGGTCGGCCAGCACGTCCACATCACCATCGACGCCTATCCGGACGAGACCTTCGAAGGAACGATCGAGCGGATCGGCCATGCCGCGACCAGCGAGTTCGCGCTGCTCCCGACGCCGAACCCGACCGGGAACTTCACCAAGGTGACGCAACGGCTGCCGGTCCGGATCGCCATCCAGCAGCGGGACGGGCGGCTCCGGCCCGGCATGATGGTCGAGGCCTACGTCGACATCGACCGGCGATGACCGCGGCCGCGGTACCCGGGGCCGCCGAGGCGGCGCCGCACGCCGGCCTCTTCCGCTGGATGACCATGTTCACGGTGATGATGGGCCTGCTCGGCTCCGTCATGTCCTCGACCATGGCCAACATCGCCATTCCCGACGTCATGGGCGCCTTCGGCATCGGCCAGGACCGCGCCCACTGGATGTCGAGCGGATTCCTTTCGGCGATGACCGTCTCGATGCTGCTGAACGCGTGGTTCCTCGGCAATTTCGGCGCGCGCAACAGCTTCATCGCGGCGATGATGGTGTTCTCCGCCGCCTCGGTTCTGGGCGAGGTCGCGCCGAACTACGAGGTCGTCGTCGTCGCGCGCGTCATCCAGGGTGCCTGCGCCGGGGTTTTGCAGCCGATGGCGATGAGCGTCATCTTCCTCACCTTCCGCCCGCACGAACGCGGCGTCGCCATGGGCCTGTTTGGCATGGGCGTGGTGCTGGGACCGGCGCTCGGGCCGACTCTCGGCGGCTTCATCGTCGACAATCTGAGCTGGCGCTACGTCTTCACCGCGACCTTGCCGCTGCCCCTGCTGGCGTCCGCGCTGGCACTCCGCTTCGTTCCGCCCAAGGACCCCAACGCGACGCCCCGCAAGCTCAACTGGCAGAGCCTGCTGCTGATGGTGACGACGGTCGCCGGCCTGCTCAACGGTCTCTCCAACGGCCAGCGGCTGGGATGGGAATCGGTCTTCGTCACCGGATCGCTCCTGGTCGCCGCCGTCGCCGGCGTCGCCTTCGTCGTCCGCGAGCTCTCCTCACGCGAGCCCCTGGTCAACCTCGAGCTCTTCTCCAGCCGGACCTATGCCGCGTCCGCCGTGGTCTCGCTGGTGTTCGGCGCCGGCTTCTTCGGATCGACCTATCTGCTGCCGATCTTCGTGCAGACGGTGGCGGGATTCACTGCGGTCAAGGCCGGGCTGATGCTGCTTCCGGCGGGCCTGGCCCAGCTCGTCATCTTCCCCCTGGCAGGACGCCTCGCCCAGCATGTGCGGCCCGGCTGGCCGATCCTTTTCGGCCTCTTCGCCTTCGCCATCAGCACGCATGAATTCGCGCAGGCTGATTTCGATACCGATTTCTGGACGCTGGCGCTCTGGCTGACGCTGGGACGGATCGGCCTCGGCTTCGTCTTCCCCTCGCTCTCGGTCGGCTCGCTGCAGGCCCTCCGGGCCGATCTGGTGCCCTACGGCGCCGGCACGCTCAACTTCACCCGGATGCTGGGCGCCTCGGTCGGCGTCAACGTGCTGGCGGTCATCGTCGAGCAGCGCTCGGCCACCCACGCGGTCCATCTGACCCAGACGCAGACGGCGGACAACCAGACCACCCAGTTGCTCTTCGAAAGGCTCGACGCCGTACTAGGAAAGGCGGGTCTCGCCGGGGCCGAGATGACCGCCGGCCATCTCGACTATCTCGGCCGGGTGATCTCCGCCAAGGCCAACTGGATGGCGTTCCAGGACGGTTTCCTG